>JBBQNQ010000173.1:0-1835 GCA_038330095.1 Solirubrobacterales bacterium | reverse complement strand
GTGTGCGAAGGCCCAACAATGAAGACCCGCCCCGGCAATGGATCACACACGATCCCGCCGCCGCCCACCAAATCCACCCGGATCCGAAGCCACGTCCGCGCCACCGCCCCCGCAGCCTACGCAGGTTTTGAGACAGCTTCTAAGTGCAGTCTCGCCCGCTTTCACCCCCTTCGTCGCGCCGTTCGGCCCAAGCGGCGGCAGGTCAGCGATCGGCGAGCAGCGACGGCGAAGCCCAGAGGCCGACCGTCTCCTGGCACAGGCGGCTCGCGGCGTGAGCCAGGCGGCGCGCCTCGCGCGGCGAGCCCGTCGCCTGAGCACTTATCGCCGCGCGGGCCAAACGGAAGATCGCGGCTGCGTGGGCCTCGTCGAGCTCCTCGCGGCGCTCGGGCTCCAGGGCGGCCCGGAGCGCAGGGAAGCTGGTCCGCTCGCCGGCCACCGTGCGCCAGTAGGGCGCGTCGGTGCTCGGTGCGCGTGCTGCGAGGTCGCCGTGGCGGCCGACGTCGTCGAACAGGCTGTCCATGCGCAGTGGGCGACATCGTCGCAGCGCTCGCGCCGAGGGTCCAGCCGGCGGTGCCGGCGCAACCCGCGCTGCATGCGTTGCCGGCCGGGATCGTTGATGCGAACATATGTTCGTGTCACGAGACGCGACGATCCTGCACGCAGACCTCGACGCGTTCTTTGCCTCGGTCGAGCAGCGCAACGATCCTCGCCTCCGCGACCGCCCGGTCATCGTCGGGGGCGGGGTGGTGCTCGCCGCCAGCTACGAGGCCAGGGCGTACGGGGTTCGCTCGGCGATGGGAGGCGCCCGAGCTCGGCGGCTGTGCCCGCGGGCGGCCGTGGTCGAACCCCACTTCTCAGCCTACGTCGAGGCGAGCAAGGCGGTGTTCGTCCTCTTCGAGCAGGCCGCCCCCAGGGTGGAGGCGCTGTCCATCGACGAGGCGTTCCTGGATGTAGCTGGGCTCGAGCGGATCTCGGGCCGGCCGAGGGAAATCGCGGCGAAGTTACGGCGCGACGTCCGCGAGCAGGTGGGGCTGCCGATCACGGTGGGCGTGGCCACTACGAAGTTCCTCGCCAAGGTGGCCAGCGGAGTGGCCAAGCCCGATGGCCTGCTGGTCGTGGCGCCCGGGGACGAGCTGGCCTTTCTGCACCCGCTCCGGGTGGAGCGGCTGTGGGGCGTCGGCCCGGCTACGGCCGGAAAGCTCCACGAGCGCGGCATAACGACCGTCGGCCAGGTGGCCCAGCTCGCCGAGGGCGCGCTGGTGTCCATGCTCGGACGCGCGTCGGGCCGGGCCCTCCACGCACTCGCCCACAACCGCGATCCGCGGCCGGTGCGGGCACGCCGCCGGCGGCGCTCGATCGGGTCACAGTGCGCGCTCGGCAGCGCCCGGCGATCACCCGACGCCCTCGACGCCGTGCTACTGGCACTGGTCGACCGCGTCACCCGCCGGATGCGGAACGCGGGGAGGGTGGGCCGTACCGTCACGCTGCGGTTGCGCTTCGGCGACTTCTCGCGAGCAACCCGGTCTCACACGCTGCCTGAGGCGACGGCGGAGACCCGGGCGATCCTGACCACCGCCAGGGCGCTGCTGGCTGCGGCCATGCCGACGATCGAGCGTCGCGGCATCACCCTCCTCGGCGTGACCGTCGGCCGGCTCGCGATCGTCGGCGCGGTCCAGCTCACCCTGCCGTTCGACTCCGCTGACGGTGGAGCGCTCGACGCGGTGCTCGACGACGTGCGCAACCGGTTCGGGCCCACTGCCGTCACCCGGGCCGCGCTACTGGGCCGCGGCTCGCGCCTGTCGGCGTGGCTGACCCCGGACGAACCGCCCGACTCG
>JBBQNQ010000172.1:0-2427 GCA_038330095.1 Solirubrobacterales bacterium | reverse complement strand
CGCATAGGGCGGGCGCCACACGCTCCCTCGTCGCCCCGGCCAACGACTGATGGCGAGACCCGGACTCGAACCGGGGACACCACGATTTTCAGTCGTGTGCTCTACCAACTGAGCTATCTCGCCGCGACCGGGAGGGTAACCCGTCCGGGGGCCGCGCTCAGGCGGCCTGAAGCGCGGCTCTCCGCCTCGCTGCTTCCACCGTCGCCTCGAGGAACGCGGTCGTAGCCGGGCTCAGGTAGCGCATCGGCAGTCGCACGGCGCTGATCCGCCGGGCGATCCCTCTTCCGGCCACCGGCTTTACCACGACGTCCGCCGGCGGCGGGTCGAGCATCAGGCGGGGATGAGCGACACGCCCTCGTTGGCGGCCACCATCGCCTTGGTCATCTGGCAGTCGTTACGCGGAAGGCGATGCCCGGCTCGATGCCCTCGGCGGCGCACATGCGATGATCGCCACCACCGACGGACAGGCCTACGGGCTGGCCAAGGACGCCGGGGTCAACGACCTCTGGTGGCCCTTCAGCCCCACCAACGGGCGCCATACCGTCAAGGTCGCGGGCGAGCAGACCGAGGGCCTCTGCTCCAGATCCTGGTCAGCGAGGCGCGTGGGGCGGCCACGCTGCTCCACAGCCACCGTGACACCGACGAGACGTTCTACGTGATCGAAGGCGCGTTGAAGGTCTTCGTCGGCGACGAGCGCCTCGAGCTCTCGGCGGGCGACTCGCCTTCGGGCCGATGGGCGTGCCGCACGCCTTCCACGTCACCTCCGAGCGTGCCGAGTTCATGATCACCTACTCGCCGGCGGGTGTGCAGGGCCCTGAGGGCCACGGCGTGGACGGGTTCTTCTCCGAGGTCTGCGGCCGGGTGGTCGACGGCGAGGAGCCCCCGGCCCCCCGCGCGCCGGATCCCGAGGTGTTCACAAGCCGCATGGACGCCTATGGCGTCGACATGGTCGGCCCGCCTCCGACGCTCTGACGGTAGGGTCGGCCGAATGGATGCTCGCGGGGTCGCTGCTGGGCTGGCGCTGGGGCGGATCGCGCTGGGTGGAGGGCTGGCGGTCGCGCCCCGGCTTGGTGCCCTGTGGGTCGGTCCCGAGGCGGAGCTGACCGCTACGAAGGTGGTCGCGCGGGGGCTGGGGGCGCGGGACGTCGGGTTGGCGCTGGGGACGCTCGCGGCGTTGCGGCGCGGCGGCAGGCCGGGGCCGTGGCTGCTCGCCGGCGCACTAGCGGATGCCACAGACTTCGGGGCGACGCTCGCCGGCGGCCGCGATCTTCCGCCCGCCGGCCGGGCCGGCGTGGCAGCCGTCGCCGGGGCGGCGACGGCGACGGGACTCGCGCTCGCACGCTCGCTGAAGTAGCGGCTACGCGCGGTCGAGGACGGTCTCGCCGACCCAGCCGCCGGGACTCGCGTCGGGTGGGATCGCCCAGATCCCCGAGCAGGGTGCGCGCGTCGGCCACTAGGCCGTCGGCCAGCGCCGTGGTGCCCCTTCGTCGTCTTGGCGACCCAGAGCCGGCGCTCGATCGGGTGAAAGCCAATCCATTGCGAGCGCGGGCCATCGTTAGCGCGCGCGTCGATGCGCGGGTCGAGGTCGCCAAAGCTCTCGGCCACCGGCTCGACGCGCTCGTAGGGCGCGGCGCGCGGTCGCGTAGGCGCGCCGCGCGGCGGCGACGTCGCCGCTGGCCAACGCGCGCTGCAGGCCCTCGACGCCGGTGACCAGCGAGGCCGTCTCGCGCTCGAGGAAGGCGCGGTAGCCGTCAACGCCGCGCCGCAGCTCCGGAGCGAGTGCGACGTTTGGCGCGCGTGCCCGTGACTACGAGGGCGGAGTCGCCGCGCGTCCCGCTGGTGCAGCGTAGCTTGTAGGTTCCGGGCTGCAGGGTGAGCGAGAAGCGCCCGGTCAGGCCGCTGGTCACGTTCTCGACTTCGGCGAGCGTGCGGTCGCCCTGCAGGACCTCGTACTCGGTCACCCTCGACGAGCCCCTGTTGGATACGACAAAGGTCGTCGGCCCGGCGGCCAGCTTGATACCGGCGGGCTCGCAGCCGGCGTCGGAGATCCCCACTTCGACGGTTCGACCGCCGCTGGCGACCGCGGAGCCCGTGGTCTCATTGCCGCCCAGCGTGCCGACAACCAGCACGACGGGCGCGGCGAGGACCGCGACGCTGGCCACACCCGAGCGCACCCGCGGACGCACGGCGTCGGGCGCGAGCACGATGGCCAGCATCGGGATCGCGTAGAGCAGCCAGCCGACGACCTCGATCACGGTCGGCTGCGGCTGGATCCCGAGGATCCCCGTGATCAACGACTCCCACACCGTGCCCGGCCGGATGATCGCGCTGAGGTCGAGCGCCTGAGCCTGCCCGCTGACGACCCAGCCCGCCTCGGCCGCGGTGTGCAGCGCCGACGCCACCAGACCGGCGGCAACGAGCACGAGC
>JBBQNQ010000171.1:0-2583 GCA_038330095.1 Solirubrobacterales bacterium | reverse complement strand
AAGGCCTTCGAGGTCGCCCTGCACGCCGGCACCGCGGCCGGGCTGCTGCTCGCGCTGCGTGACGAGGTCGGCGACGCGGCGCGTGGGCTCGACCGCCGGCGCGCGCTCCTCCTGGCCGGATCCTTCCTGCCCCCGGCGATCGCCGGCTGGGCGCTCGAGCGACCGATCGAGCGGCGCCTGGGCACGCCGCCGACCATCGCCGCCGGGCTGCTGGCCGGCTCGGCGGCGATGGTGCTGGCCGACGGGGCGCCACAGGAGCGCGACCGCGAGACGGCGCGCGCGGTCGACGCGATCGTCCTCGGCCTCGCCCAGGCATGTGCCTTGATGCCCGGGGTGTCCCGCAACGGCGCCACGCTCGTCGCCGCGCGCCTTCGCCGCTTCCGGCGCGAGGACGCCAACGCGCTCTCGCGTCACGTCGCCCTGCCGATCATCGTGGGCGCGAGCGTGCTGAAGGGCACGCGGCTGGCACGGCGGGGCCTGCCGCCCGGCCTGCGCGCCCCCTTCGCGGCCGGCGCCCTGGCCTCGTTCGGCTCGACGTTCCTCTCCACCCGCCTGATCGGCTTGGTCGAGCGCGACCGCTCGCTGGCGCCCTACGCGGCGTACCGCGCCGCGCTCGCGGCGGTGGTCCTCGTCCGCGCGCGCGGGGAGAATCGGCGGCCATGACCGAGGCCTACGGGCGCGCCGGCGTGGACACCGCGCGCTCGGGCGCCGCGGTGCGGGCGCTGGTCGACGTGCTGCGGACGATCGACCCCGGCCGCCCGTCGCGGTCCGCGCTCGCCTCCGGGCACTACG
Organism: Solirubrobacterales bacterium; assembly: GCA_038330095.1. Lineage (GTDB taxonomy): Bacteria > Actinomycetota > Thermoleophilia > Solirubrobacterales > Solirubrobacteraceae > JBBPZA01. The sequence continues at coordinate 1,791 of JBBQNQ010000171.1, read as the reverse complement.
CGAGCGTGCTCGAGATCGCCCCCGGCCTGGGGCTCGCCCTGTGCACCGACGGCGTGGGCTCGAAGGTGATCGTGGCCGAGCAGGCACAGCGCTACGACACCGTGGGCGTCGACTGCATCGCGATGAACGTCAACGACCTGGTGTGCGTGGGGGCCGAGCCGCTGGCCATGCTCGACTACCTCGCGGTCGAGCGCGCCGACCCCGAGGTCCTCGCCCAGATCGGGGTCGGGCTCAAGCGCGGCGCCGAGGAAGCGGGGATCGAGATCCCCGGCGGCGAGGTCGCCCAGCTCCCCGAGCTCATCCGCGGGCACCCCAGCCCGCGGGGGTTCGACCTCACCGGCGCGGCAGTCGGCGTCGTCTCGCTCGACGGCCTGGTGACCGGCGCGGCGGTCGCGCCGGGCGACGCGCTCATCGGGGTGCCCTCCAGCGGAGTGCACTCCAACGGCCTGACCCTGGCCCGGCGTGCCCTTCTCGGGGACGGCCGCCTCGGTCTCAACGACCGCCCGGCCGAGCTCCGGGGCCGTACGGTCGCCGACGAGCTGCTCGAGCCGACGGTCATCTACGTCCGTGCCGCCCTCGACCTCCTGCACTCGGAGATCCCCGTGCACGGCCTCGCCCACATCACGGGCGACGGGCTGCGCAACCTCCTGCGGCTCGAGGCGCCGGTCGGCTACGAGGTGTCAGACCCGCTGCCCGTCCCGCCGGTGTTCGAGTTGATCGCCCGCCTCGGCGGCGTCGAGGACGCCGAGCTGCACGACGTGTTCAACATGGGCTGCGGGTTCGTGGCCGTCGTCCCGGCCGATCACGCGGAACAGGCGGCCGCCCTGCTCGCTCGCCGACACCCGGGGACGAGGCCGATCGGCGCCGTGACCGGCGAGGCCGGAACGGTGACCGTCCCACTCCGCGGCCTGCGCTTCGGGTCCTAGCTCAGGCGGTCTCGCAACCCGTCGTGAAGAGCTTGACGGTGAACCGACTGTCGACGGCCTCGTCGCCGTCGGTCTTGGGAATCACCAGCGGCCGGTTGGCGGGCGGGGGTCGGCTTTGCCGGAGGTTGCCAACCGCCGCGGACGCGTCCGGGAATTGTCCTTCTCGGATTGTCGTGTTGTGGACGTCCAAGCGCTGAGACGTTGCGTGGTCCTGTCTGGGTCAGGTGGTGGCGTGTTGGGTGGCGGCGCATTCGAACAGCAGGGCGTGCACGAAGGCTTGGGGGAGGTTGCCGCGCAGCTGGCGTTGGCGGACGTCGAATTCCTCCGAGCACAGGCCGGGTGGTCCGCAGGCGGCGCGGTTTCGTTCAAACCAGCGCGCGGCGGTGACGTGGTCGCCTTGCTGGGCGTAGGCGAGCGCCATCCAGAAGCCGCAGAGCAGGAATGCGCCCTCGGACTCGCCGAGGGGTCGTTCGTCGGGGCGGTAGCGGTAGCAGTAGCCGTCTTGGGTGAGTTCGGCGGCGATCGCGTGCAGCGTGGCGGTGGAGCGGGGATCATCCCCGGGGATCGCGCCGCGGATGGCGGGCAGCAGCAGGGCGGCGTCGAGGCGTTCGTCGCCGGGGGAGCGTTGCCAGCGTCCGGAGGGATGCAGCGCCTGTTGGGCGGTGTCGGCCACGATCGTGTCGGCGAGCGACATCCAGCGGGCGGCTTGCTCGCCGCCGGGGCTGTGCTGGCTGATGGTGCGCAGTCCGGCGGCGCAGATCAGGCGGCTGTGGGTCCAGGCGTCGGGGTGGATTTCCCAGATGCCGGCATCGGTGTCGGTTTCCCGCCAGCGCTGCTCGATCGCGGCAGCAGCGGTTTCGGCGGC
>JBBQNQ010000170.1:0-2612 GCA_038330095.1 Solirubrobacterales bacterium | reverse complement strand
GCCAGCCTCGCGGGCGCGAACGGAGCGCGAACCTACGCCAACGCGTGCGGGGAGAGCGTCCTGGCCGCCCGCAGACGGGCGGAGGCGTGCCTTGCGATCTGCGGCGCCGGGGTCGCGCTCGTGGCGGTCACCGCGGCGGTCGTGCGACCGGCCACGCTCGGGCTGCTCGCCATCGCGGCGACCGCGGCGCTCGCCGTCGTCCTCGCCGGGGTGGGGCTGTGGGCGCGGCTGGGCACCTCCTAGCAGGACCGCCGTCGGGAGCCTAGGCCGCCCCGGGGCTTGCCACGCCGGTGACCAGCAACGCGAGAGGCGCCGCCGCGAGCGCGACCAGCGCCACGTCGCGCGCCCGAATGGCCAGCACCGGCGGCGGGGTCTGGGACGCCGGACGGAAGCGCCCGGACTCGTCGGCCACCCACCGCAGCACTCCGTCGAGCATCGGGCGCGGCCGCCGGCGCACGTCGTGCAGCTCGTCCGCCAGCGCGCGGCCCGCCGGCAGCAGCACGTCGGCCGAGCCGAGGTCGCCGAGCATCTGCCCCGCCTCGCGAGCGCCGGGTAGCACGCGACCGAGGCGGCCCAGGACGCGCTGGGAGACCTCGCGGATGCCCGCCGTGCCTGCGGCGGCGCGAAACCAGGTTGCCACCGCGACGAGCAGGCCGGCGCGGCCGGCGCGCTCCAGCGTGGTCTCGAGCGGAAGCGACGCGAGGACTCCGGCGATCAGCGCCGAGAAGGCCAGGACGCCGGCGAGCACAGCGCCGACGGGCACGAAGTCGCGCTCGGGCTGGGCGACGAGCCAGGCCACCGCGAGCCACGCGATCACGGCGAGGAGCAAAGGCCAGTCGGCCGAGGAGAACAGCACCGCCCAGGCGACGCAGGCGGCGGTCGCGACCGCCCGTGGATCGAGGCGCCGGCGCGGCGCCCGCGGACCCGGCGCGGGCCGGGGAACGGCCTCGCCCGCGGTCGCCTGGGGCCAGCGCTGCAGCCCTCGCCGGTAGACGAGCACCTGCACGACGCTCGCGAACAGGCCCCAGACGACGATCCCGACCGCGGTGAGCACGAGCGCTCCCGAGTCGCCCTGGGGCAACCAGTCCAGCCTCTCGGTTAGCCAGTCATAGCCGCCGGTGTAGGCGTCCAGGCCGCCGAGGATGACCCAGATGAGGATGGCGGTCCAGAAGAACGCGAGTGAGACGCGCAGCGCGGCGACGGCGGCCACCTGCGCGGACGCTGCGGTGCGGCGAGCCTCCATCCATCCGACCAGGGGCGCGGTGAGAGCCTGGGTGAGCGGGATGCTCAGCCGCGCCGGCCCCATGATCGCCACGGATTGGGCGAGCGCGGCGAGGCTGGCGCCGATGCCCGTCCGCAGGCCGCGGGACGCGGCCGCGCGGGCGACCGCGACTCCCCCGGCTAGGGCCACCCAGAATCCCGCGGTGGGAGCCAGCCGTGAGGCCAGAAAGCTGACGGCGGCCAGGTGCGCGAGGCCCGACGTCTGCTCGGCGCCGGGCTCGGCCTCGCGCTCGCGTGCTTGGACAACCGCCATCCAGAGCAGTGTGACGGGCCGCGCACGCGGCGTATGGCAAGCTGGGCCGCCGTGTTCCCGATCAAGGACAACATCCCCAACCCGCGGCTGCCGTGGGTCACCCTGGCGCTCATCGCCGCCAACGTGCTGGTCTACTTCGTCGTCGAGCACGGCGGGCTGCGTGGGGTGGACGAGTCTGCGGTCATCGACTACAGCGCGGTGCCCTACGCCATCACCCACTGCCCCTTCGCCTCGACCGGCTGCGCGCCGGGAGTCCCGAGCGACACGCCCACACTGCTGACGCTGTTCACCTCGATGTTCATGCACGGCGGCCTGCTGCACCTCGGCGGCAACATGCTCTTCCTGTGGATCTTCGGCCCGAACGTCGAGGGCTCGATGAACCGGGTGCTGTACGTCGTCTTCTACCTCGCCGGCGGGCTGGTGGCGGTGCTGGGCCAGACGGTCGTCGACCCGAGCTCTACGGTCCCCACGGTCGGCGCCTCGGGAGCGATCGCCGCGGTGCTCGGCGGCTACGCCGTGCTCTTCCCGCGCGCACGGGTCCTCACGATCATCTTCATCATCTTCTTCTTCGGCGTCGTGGAGCTTCCCGCGCTGCTCGTCCTCGGCTTCTGGTTCGTGCTCCAGCTCTTGTCGGGGCTCAACGAGGTCTCGTCCACCGCGACCGGCGGCGGGGTTGCCTACTTCGCCCACATCGGCGGCTTCGTGTTCGGGCTGGCAATGGTCCGCGCGTTCGCCGCCAGCCGCCGCAGCGGGCCGCCGCCCGCGCGCAGGGTGCCCGCCTTCTGATGCGCCAGGTCGCGCTCTACAGCACGCTCGCCTTCCTCACGCTGCTCGCGTTCCTGACGGTCAGCGTGATCGCCCGCGACGGCCTCGACATACTCAGCCTGATCTCGTTGCTGGTGTTGGGCATGCTCGGCTTCGGGATCATCGGCGCGCTGTTCAACCCCCCCGACGAGTGAGCGGCTGACGGTCCGCTTGCAGCCGTCGCCGGGTGGGCGGCGGTGCGCGATGCTTGCCGGGTGAGCGCGACCTACGCCCGCCGGCGCGCGGCTCTCCTGCTCGCGCTGATAGCCCTCGC
>JBBQNQ010000169.1:0-2770 GCA_038330095.1 Solirubrobacterales bacterium | reverse complement strand
ACGTCGTGCACGCACGGGTGAGCCGGGCGGTAGCTTCTGATCGTCGGCTATGACCACCGTGATCTCCTTTCCAGGCGCCTCGGACGAGCAATCGGCGCTCTCCCCCACCGCGGGCTCCTGACGCCACCGTGGTCGAGCGTCCGAACCCGTGCCCCGCGCTGATCGCGGTCGACGACGATGTCGACGCCCTCAGGCGGACCACGCGCGAGCTCACCGGCCGCTACGGGGCCGACTATCGCGTCGTGTGCGAGCGGTCGGCCACCGCCGCGCTCGCGCTGCTCGAGGAGATGCGCGCCGCCGGGCAGGAGGTGGCGGTCGTCCTAGCCGACCAATGGCTGCCTCAGGTCGACGGGATCCAGCTGCTGGCCCGTGCGAAGGCAATGCATCCGGGCGCGAAGCGCGCGCTCATGATCGACTGGGGCGCGTGGGGTCACCGCCCCACCGCCGACGCGATCTTCAAGGGGATGGCCGTCGGGCACATCGACTACTACGTCGTGAAGCCCATGTGCGCGCGCGACGAGCAATTCCATCGCCTGGTCACGGAGTTCCTGTACGAATGGGCGCGCGGGCGCTCCCCACGGGCGAGCGAGATCACGGTCGTCTGCGAAGAGCGGTCGGCGCGGGCCCATGAGCTCCGCAACGTGCTCACGCGCAACGGCGTCCCGTTCATCTTCCTCTCGAGCGGGTCCCCCGAGGGACGGGATGTCCTCGACGGGGCAGGACAGACGAACGCCGAGGTTCCGGTCGTGGTCATCCGCGACGGTCGGGTGCTCGTCGATCCCTCGACCGCCGAGATCGCCGCGGCGTTCGGGGTGGATACGGAGCTCGAGGACCAGGCGGAGTACGACGTGGTAGTGGTGGGAGCCGGGCCGGCGGGCTTGACCGCCGCGGTCTACGCGTCCTCCGAGGGACTTCGCACGCTGGTCGTGGAGCGCGAGTCGATCGGCGGGCAGGCTGGATCGAGCTCGTTGATACGCAACTACCTCGGCTTCTCCCGAGGGGTCAGCGGCGCGGAGCTCGCCCAGCGCGCCTACCAGCAGGCGTGGGTCTTCGGCACCCGCTTCCTCCTGATGCGAGAGCTGACGGCGGTGAGGGCCGAGGGTGATGGCTTCTCCCTGTCGATCCCGGGCGCCGGCACCGTCCTGGCGCGCGCGGTCATCCTGGCCAGCGGCGTGTCCTACCGCCGCCTCGACGTGCCTGAGCTCGAGGAGCTGGTCGGCGCCGGCGTCTTCTACGGCGCGTCGATCTCCGAGGCGCCGGGGCTTGCGGGCGAGGCTGCCTACGTCGTCGGCGGGGGCAACTCCGCCGGCCAGACGGCCCTCCACCTGTCCCGCTACGCGCGTGAGGTGACGCTTGTCGTGCGTCGCGCGAGGCTCGCCGAGAGCATGTCCCAGTACCTTCGCGACGCGCTCGACGGGGCCGGCAACGTCCGGATCCGGTGCCAGTCCGAGGTCGTGGGCGGCGGGGGCGAGGCAGCGCTCGACCACCTGATCCTTCGTTCCTCCGCTACAGGGGAGACCACGAGGGTCGACGCGGCCGGCCTGTTCATTCTCATCGGCGCCCGGCCGCACACCGACTGGCTCCCGGACTCGGTCGAACGTGACCCCGGCGGCTACGTGGTGACCGGATCGGCGCTCGTGCGCGCGGGCAGCGTCATCGAGGGCTGGCCGTTGCCGCGGCCGCCCCTGATGATGGAGACCAGCGTGCCCGGGCTGTTCGCGGTCGGCGACGTCCGGCACGGATCGACGACGCGGGTCGCCTCTGCCGTCGGCGACGGAGCCGTGGTGGTCGAGCAGATCCATCGGCTGCTCACGCCGTCGGAGCCTGAGCTCGAGGCATCGCCCGGGGTCGAGCAGCACACGCCTGCTTAGCGGGCGTCGCTCGACGCCGTCCGCTCGGCGGGCGCCAATCGGGCGCGACTAGGCCATCCGCTCAGACCCTGTTTCGGAAGTAGGCTGCGGGCTCGATGGCCCACGAGGGACAGCAGATTTCCAATCCACGCACTGGCCAGCGGATGACTTTCGTCGAGCTGCGCGACGAGCAGTTGCGCATCGACAGCGTGAACCCGCCGACTGCGGAGCGTGAGCCGGTGCATGTCCACCCCAAGCAGGAGAGTGGGGCCGAGGTCGTCTCGGGATCGCTCGTGTTCGAAGTGGCCGGCGAGCAGCGCCGATTGGTCGCTGGAGAAACGATCAGTGTGCCGGTGAACACGCCGCACCGCTTTTGGAATGACGGCAACGAAGACGCGCACTCGATCCAGTTCTTCCGGCCGGCACTCGACATCGCCTCGTTCTTCGAGACGATGTTCGCGCTCGCCGCGCAGGACAAGCTCGATGCGAAGGGCATGCCGCGGCCCTTGCAGCTCGCCGTCATGGTCCCCGAGTTCGGCAGCGAGATACGACCTGCCAGTCCGCCATGGCCGGTCCTGCGAGCCCTCACGGCGGTGCTCGGTCCGATCGCTCGGCTCCGCGGCTATCGCGGCCGAGTGAAGATCTAAGCCCCTTAGAGCTCGGTCAGCGTCAGCAGGTCATCGGGGCGCTCGCTCCAGGCCGCCGCCCACTCCCATTCGCTCCCGCCCGATCCACCGGCCGGTCAAAGACCTCGCGCCCTTTACGACACACGCGCGGCGGGGGTAGGGTCGGCTCAGGTAAGCGCAAGAGTCGGCTTCCGGCTTGCCAAAGCGCATCGATCCAGGAGGCACCAAGATGACCGCCGGCGACAACGTCGACACCGTCAAGTCCCTCTACGAAGCCTTCGGGCAAGGCGACGT
>JBBQNQ010000168.1:0-3296 GCA_038330095.1 Solirubrobacterales bacterium | reverse complement strand
AGCAAGTCCGCAAGCGCCCGCGACTGCCCCACGCGGGGCCTCACGCCGGGGCCGCCTTCGGCGCTCGCTGCTGTCCTTCGCGGCGCTGGCGGTCCTCGCGCTGGTGCTCGGCGCCTGCACCGTGCCGGCCCCGCCCGGCGCGTCTCCGCTGCGCTACCGCGACGCCGTGTTCACCAACGTCGGCGTCACCCGAGACCTGCAGTACGGCAGTGCGCCCGACCTCGGCGGCAACCCGGTCAGCCTGAAGCTCGACCTCTACCAGCCCACGGGCGACACCGTCACCCGCCGGCCGGCGATCGTCTGGGTCCACGGCGGCGGCTTCTCCCACGGCGACAAGGCCAGCGGCGCAGCCTTCGCCTCCTACTTCGCCCAGCGCGGCTACGTCGTCGTGTCGATCAACTACCGCCTGCTCGCGCCGCCCGGCTGCGGGGGCGAGATCGACCCCCGCCCCGAGTGCGTGGCGGCGGCCTACGAGGCCCAGCACGACGCGCAGGCCGCGGTCCGCTGGCTCCGCGCAACTGCCGGTACCTACAAGATCGATCCCTACCGCATCGCCATGGGCGGCAGCTCGGCGGGCGCGATCACCTCGCTGCTGGCGGCCTGGCGCGCGGAGGACCCGGGCACGAGCGGGAACCCCGGCTTCTCGTCGCGGCTCGGAGCGGCGGTGTCGATCTCGGGCGGCTCCCCGAGCAACGAGTACATCGACGCGGGCGACTCGCCGACGATCTTCTTCCACGGCACCGCCGACCCCGTGGTCGCCTACTCGTGGGCGGTCTCCAACGCGGCCGCGATGTACAACGCGGGCATCTTCACCGTCCTGGAACCGTTCAACGGCGCCAAGCACGGGCTGGTCGCCGACTTCCGCGACGTGATCTTCTCCCAGAGCGCGAACTTCCTCTACTTCGCCCTCGACCTCTCGCACGCGGCCGGCGTCCCGGCCGCGGCCGCTCGCGCCGCCGCCGGCGCCCAGCGCGAGCTGCGCTCGCGCTACCCGGACGTCCCCGTGGGCGGCGTGACGAAGTAGGGCGGACATCGGCCGCGTCCGCGAACGGCGAACGGCGAACGGCGTCGGGCTAAGGGAAGGCGGGAAGGAGCGGGCTCCGGGCTCGGTCGTGTGGTCAACCCTCCCTCCCAAACCCGACGCCGTAGACGCTCGAGAGATGCCGCGGTGCCTCCGAGCGCGAGCCTACGCGCGGGCGACGTACTCGCCCGAGCGGGTGTCCACCCGCACGCGGTCGCCGACGTTGACGAACAGCGGCACCTGCACGGTGGCGCCCGTCTCGAGCGTGGCGGGCTTGTTGCCGCCGCCCGAGGCGGTGTCGCCGCGCAGGCCCGGCTCGGTCTCGGTGACCTCGAGCTCGACGGCGCTGGGCACGGCGAGGTCGGTCGGGCGCTCGTCGATGAACAGCAGGTCGACGGTGTCCGAGGGCCTGGTCCAGCGCAGGGCGTCGCGCAACGTGTCCTCGGGGATCGCGAGCTGCTCGTAGGACTCGGCGTCCATGAAGTGCGCGTCGGTGCCGTCGGCGTAGAGGAACTGCATCTTGCGCGACTCCGTGCGCACGGCCCGGAACTTCTCGCCCGCCCTGAACGTCCTGTCGATCACCGCGCCGTCGGCCGCCCGCCGCAGCCTGGTCCGCACGAAGGCCCCACCCTTGCCCGGCTTGACGTGCTGGAACTCGAGGACCTTGAAGACGGTCCCGTCGACCTCGATGTGGTTGCCGTTCTTGAACTGGTTGGTGGAGATCACGGCGCGCCAGTCTAGGAAGCCTGCGAGGACCCCGCCCCGAGGATCTGCTCAGCCTCCCGGGCGATTCTCGCGACGAGCTCGCCGGCGGGGAGTTCGCGGGCCAGGGAGGCGGCCTGCCCGGCGAGCAGGAGCATGCGCGTGGTGTCGCCGCGCTGCGCGGCGGCCGCGTGGATCGGGCGGGTCCACGCGCCCTGCATCGGGAACGGAAGCGGCTCGGAGAGCTCGGCCTCCAGCTCTGAGACGAACGGCGTGCGGATCGTGCGGGCGGCGCGACCGGTGTAGGCGTCGGTGATGTAGGTCGCGGTGTCCGCCGCCGAGGCGAGCGCCTGCTTGTGCGCGGCCGGTGCGGCGCTCTCGCGCGCACTGAGGAAGGCGGTACCCAGCCACGCCGCGCCGGCGCCGAGGGCGAGCGCGGCCGCTACCCCGCGACCGTCCATGATCCCGCCCGCTGCGAGGACCGGCACGCCGACGCGGTCGACCACCTGCGGCACGAGCGCCATCGTCCCCACCAGCGAGCGCTCGGGCGCCGCCAGGAAGGCCCCACGGTGCCCGCCGGCTTCGGCCCCCTGGGCGACGACCATGTCGACCCCGGCCTCCTGTAGCGCGACCGCCTCCGCGACGCTCGTCGCCGTGCCCACCAGGACGATCCCCGCCTCGCGCACCGCGTCGAGCGGCGGGATGCCGAACGTGAAGCTGAGGACCGGCACCTGCGCCTCGGCGACCACCGCGAGCTGAGCGTCGAGCAGCGCGCGCAGGGACGGCGGCTGCCCGCCGCGCGGGTCGTCGGCCAGCCCGAGCTCGCGCAGGTGGGGATGCAGGACCATCTCGACCGCCTCGATCGCCTCGGGGGCAGGCCGGGGCGGGTCCTCCCACGCGAAGAGGTTGACGCTGAACGGCTTGGAGGTCAGCTCCCGGATCGCGCCGATCGCCTCGCGCAGCGCGTCCGGCGCCAGCATCGCGGCGCCCAGCGAGCCCAGCCCTCCGGCGTCACTCACCGCCGCGACGAGCTCGGGGATGGTCGAGCCCGCCATGGGCGCCTGGACGATCGGCAGCGCGATCCCGAGCCGCTCGGTCACCGGGGTGGTCGGCCAGCGGGCGACGGCCGTCACCCGACCACGAGCAGGTGCTTGGGCACGGAGCTGAGCACCTCGTAGCCGTCCTCGGTTACCACCACGAGGTCCTCGATGCGCACGCCGAACGCGCCGGGCACGTAGACCCCCGGCTCCACGGTCACGACGTTGCCCTCGCGCAGCGCCTCCAGGCCGGTGCGCGCCAGCCGCGGCCCCTCGTGCACCTCCAGGCCGACCCCGTGCCCCAGGCCGTGGCCGAAGCGCTCACCGTGCCCGGCCGCCTCGATGAGCTCGCGGGCAATCGCGTCGACCGCCCTCCCCTCGGGACCGGGGCGAACGGCTTGCAACGCGGTCTGCTGCGCGTGGCGCACGAGCGCGTAGACCTCCTCGGCTTCGCTGTTCAGCGCGCCCGTCGCCACCGTGCGCGTGCAGTCCGAGCAGTAGCCCTCCAGGCGCGCGCCCCAGTCGACGACCACCAG
>JBBQNQ010000167.1:0-3315 GCA_038330095.1 Solirubrobacterales bacterium | reverse complement strand
GACGCCGCGCACGCTGTAGCCGTTCACCGAGACCTCGACCTCGTCGCCGTCTCCCAGGCCCAGCCGCTTCGCGTCGGCCGGCGAGAGCTCCACGACCTGGCGCGCGGCCAGGAACTTCAGCGCAGGCGAGACCTCTACTTCCGGCGAAGCCCAGATCGAGCGGTAGCGGCCGAGCAGGAGGGCCCCGCCGAAGCGATCGGGTGCCTCGGGAGGGGTCTCGAGCGGGAACGGCGGCGCGGCGCCGATCGGCGCCGCGGAGGCCTGCTCGCGCGCCGGCCAGCGCTCACCGCGGCCGCCGAGGCTCTCGAGCGTCAGACCGGCGTAGAAGGGCACGGCCTCGAAGAGCTGCGCGCTGGCCATGGAGGCCGCCCGGACCTCGAGCTCCAGGCCGACGCGTCCGGCAAGGTCGGCGATCACGTGCCAGGCCGCACGGACGCCCGGTGGCCGGGCGATGGCCTGGCGCAGCCGCTGGACGCGCCCGTCGGGGTGGGTGACCGTCCCCTCCTTCTCGGCGTAGGCCTCGGCGGGGAAGACGACCGTCGCGTGATCGAGGATCGCCGGGGTGAGCTGCTCGGCGTGGGCGATCACCGTGCTCGCCTTCTCCAGCGCGGCCTCCCACAGGGCCCGGTCGTCGCCTGTCCGCAGCGGGTCGACTTCGAGCAGATAGAGCGCGCTCAGCTCGCCGTCCGCCAGGCCGCGGGCGATGGCCCGCGCGCCGCGGCCCTGCATCCCGGGCTCGCCGAGCCCGGGCCCCGCGGTGGGAAGCATGCCCGCCTCGCGCAGTCCGCGGCCGTTGGACGCCGCGGGCACGCCGAGCAGCCCGCCGCCCTCCGTGCCGGCCGACTCGAGACGGCTGGCGATGTTCAGCAGTGCCGCGGCGGCGTGGGGGCCGCGGCGCCCGGCGAGCAGCCGCTCGCCGTAGAGGACGACGACTTCGCGGCGCTCGACCGCCTCGTCGTGGCGCACCACCTCCGTCCCCGCGGCCTCGTCGCTCGCGCCCGCCGGTTGGCTCCCCGCCGGCCGGCCGGTCAGCAACTCGGCGAGCGTGCGGACGTCGTCGGCGGCGATCCCGGCGGTCTGGGCAGGGCCGTCGACGTCGCCCTCGCCGTTCAGCACTGCGTCAAGCGCGGCGAGGAACGCCTCGCCGCCGCCGGGCGCGATCCGCAGCGCCAGCCGCGCGTTGGGGTCCAGCGAGCTGGGCCGCGAGGAGACGATCGCGAGCGGCGTGCCGTGGCGCCTCACTCCCTTGCGCAGGCGCAGGTCGAGGATCGGCGCCTCGTCGACCGGCTCGCACTCCAGGACGAGCACGGCGTGGGCGAACTCGAGGTCGGTCACGCGCGCCTGCAGCTCGGGGTTCGCCAGCGCGCGCTCGAGCTCGAGCGGCAGATAGGTTCCGGCGCGGCAGTCCAGCGAGCCCGAATCGAGGCCCTCGCGCGCCAGCCGCTGAAGGAGGAAGCCCTCCTCGTTGGAGGCGCCGCCGCCCGCGAGCACGCCCACGCGCCCTCGCGCGCGCGTCAACCCGCCGGCGGCCGCCTCCAGCGCGCGCTCCCACGACACCGGCCGCAGCTCGTCGCCCTCGCGCAGCATCGGCGAGGTGATGCGCTCGTCGACGTGCATGGACTGGTAGGCGTAGCGGCCCTTGTCGCACAACCAGCCGTCGTCGACCTCGGGGTGGTCGCGGGCGAGCACGCGAAGCACGCGGTCGTCGCGCACGGTGAAGGTCACGTTGCACTGCGCCGGGCACAGCGTGCACACCGAGCCGGCGTTCGCGATGTCCCACGGGCGCGCGCGGAAGCGGTAGGAGATCGAGGTCAGAGCACCCACCGGGCACAGCTCGGTGATGTTGCCGCTGAACGGCGCCACGTAGGGGTGGCCGTCGAAGGTGCCCACGAAGGAGTCAGAGCCGCGTTCGAGCAGGACGAGCTGGTAGTCCTCGGAGATCTCCTGCGAGTAGCGCACGCAGCGGTAGCAGAGAATGCAGCGCTCGCGGTCGATGGCGACCAGCGGCGAGAGCTCGAGCGGCTTGCGGAAGTGGCGCTTGGGCTCGATGAAGCGCGAGGTGCCAAGGCCCCAGCCGAAGCTGATGTCCTGTAGCGGGCACTCGCCGCCCTTGTCGCACACCGGACAGTCGAGCGGGTGGTTGACCAGCAGGAACTCGACCATGGCCTGCTGGGCCTCGCGCACCCGGTCGGTCTGGGTGTTGACGACCATGCCGTCCTTGATGGGGGTCGAGCACGCGGTCTGGAGCTTGGGGATGCCCTCGATCTCGACCAGGCACATCCGGCACGCGCCGACCGGCTGGCCGAGCTTTGGCTCGTAGCAGAACACCGGGATCTCGACGTCGCCGTGCTTGGCGCCGTCGACCAGCATCGCGTTCTCGGGCGCCTGCACCTCGCGCCCGTCGATGGTGAAGCTCACCGTCCGCACCTCCGGGCGCGGCACGGTCAGCCGATCTCCACCGTGGGACGGTGGTAGGGGCCCGCGTAGCCGGCGTTCACGCCCTCGAGGGGAAGCGGGCTCGGGACCGTCGTCGTGCGCAGGTTGCGGTCCCGCGCGGCTTCGATGTGCGCCTCGAACTCGGGGCGGAACTTCGCGACCATCGAGCTCAGCGGCATGGCCATCGAGTCGCCCAGCACGCACAGGCAGTTGCCGATGATCTGGTCCTGCACCGAGGCGAGGATGTCGAGGTCCATCGGCGTCGCCTCGCCGTTGTCGATGCGCTCGAGCATCTTCACCGTCCAGTTGGTGCCCTCGCGGCACGGAGTGCACTTCCCGCAGGATTCGTGCTTGTAGAACTTCGCGACCTTCTTGGCGACGTCGACCACGGGGACCGAGTCGTCGACGATGATGATCGAGCCGGAGCCCAGCATCGAGCCCGCCTTGGCCATCGTGTCGAAGTCATAGGCGAGGTCGATGTCGTCCTTGGTCAGCACCGGGCTCGACGAGCCGCCGGGGAACCACAGCTTGATCTCGCGCCCCTCGGGCGGGCCGCCGCCCAGCCCGTAGATGATGTCGCGCGAGCTGATGCCGAGCTCGATCTCGTAGTTGCCCGGCCGCTGGATGCATCCCGAGATCGAGACCACCTTGGTGCCCGCCGAGTTCTGCACGCCGAGCTTGGCGTACTCCTCGCCGCCCATGCGGATGATGTGCGGGACGGTCGACAGCGTCTCGACATTGTTGATCAGCGTCGGGCCCTGGTAGAGGCCCTGGTTGGCCGGGAAGGGCGGCTTGAGCCGCGGGTTGCCGCGCCGGCCCTCCAGCGCGTCGAGCAGCGCTGTCTCCTCGCCGCAGATGTAGGCCCCCGCGCCGCGGTGG
>JBBQNQ010000166.1:0-3371 GCA_038330095.1 Solirubrobacterales bacterium | reverse complement strand
CGGGCGCGAGGACCGCGACGGCGACGGTCTCTCAAACGCCGCCGAGGACCGCACCGGCAACGACCCCGACAACCCCGACACCGACGGCGACGGGATCGGCGACGCCCAGGAGCATGCGGGCACGGTCGCCTCGTTCAGCGGCGGACGCCTGACGATCGCGCTGGCCACGGGCGGCACCCTCACCGCCACGGTGAGCGACGACACCGACGTGGGCTGCGGCGGCGAGAAGGCGGCCGAGCTCGAGCAGGGGCTCATGAACTGGGACAGCAGCGCAACGGCAGCGAGCGTGGGCGACGACCCGGACTACGGCGACGGCCTCGACGCCGGCGACTCGCAGCGGATGGACGACGAGCACGACTTCGCGGATGCGTGCCCCGCGAGCGGGCTGAAGCCCGGCGTGAACGTGCGCGAGGCTTCGCTGGACAGCTCGAATGGCGCCGACACGTTCGGCGAGGTCGAGTTCCTCTATGGCCACTAAGAGGACCGCGAGCCGGGCGCTGAGGCGACTCGCGCTGGCTTTCGCCACCCTGCTGGTGCTCGCGCTGCCGGCCACGGCCGTCGCGCGCGACCGCGACCACGATGGGCTTCCCGACCGCTGGGAGAAGAAGCACCACCTCTCGGTTAGGCACGCGAGCGCGAACGCCGACCCCGACCGCAACCACGTGGACAACTGGAACGAGCATCGCGAGGGGACCGACCCGCGCGACCGCGACAGCGACAACGACGGCCGCCGCGACGGCAAGGAGGACCGCGACCACGACGGCCTCTCGAACTCCGCGGAGAACGCCACCGGCAACGACCCGCGCGACCGCGACACCGACAACGACGGCGTTCGCGACGGCATGGAGCAGGCCGGCACGGTGAGCTCCTACGAGAACGGCAGCCTGAGGATCCGCCTGGCCACCGGCGGCTCGGTGACCGGCGTGGTGTCAGACGAGACCGAGATCAGGTGCGCCAGCGTGGCGGAGTCAGAGCATCGCCACGCGAAGGCGGCGGTTCGCGCCAACGGCCACGGCCGCGCGAGCGCGGCGGCGGACGACCCCGACCCTGGGGACGACCTCGAGGATCCCGGCGATCCCGGCGGCGACGTCGGCGATCCGAGCGAGGACATCAGCGATCCCAGCGACGACTTCGGCGACGACCCGAGCGGCGGCGATCCGGGGGACGACATGGGCGCCGATCCCGCCCCCGGCGGCAGGCGCTGCTCAGCCGGCGTGCTTCGGCGCGGCGTCCGCGTGCACCAGGCGGAGACCTTCCAGGGCGACGACGGTGTCGTGTTTTCCCTGGTCGAGCTGGTCGCCCGCTAGGGCGAGATTGCGACCATTCGCTCGATCGGCACGCGTGCCCGCTCCGCGAGGTCGGGCGGCACCGTCACGCGCGGCTCGAGGTCGCGCAGCGCGTCGCGCAGCTTCGGCAGCGTGATCATCTTCATGTAGCGGCAGACCGCCGCCTGGTTGGCGGGGATGAAGGTCTTTCCGGGGTTCTCCTGCTCCAGCGGGTGCAGCATGCCCGTCTCGGTGGCCACGATGAACTCGCCGGCGTCCGACTCGCGCGCGAAGTCGAGCATGCCGCCCGTGGACAGCATGTGCGTGCGCTCGGGGTCCACGTCGCCGGCCGCCACGTACTCCATGACCTGGGTGGTGCAGCCGCACTCGGGGTGGATCATGAACTCCGCGCCGGGGTGGTCGGCTCGCACGTCCGAGATGTCGCCCGGCCGGATGCCCGCGTGCACGTGGCACTCGCCGTCCCAGACGTGCATCCGGCGGCCCGTGGTGCGCTCCACGTAGGCGCCCTGCCTCATGTCGGGGCCGAACAGGATCTCCGTGTCCTCGCCGTGCTCGCGCCAGTTGTGCTCGACCACCCGCACCGCGTTCGACGAGGTGCAGCAGTAGTCGGTCTCGGCCTTCACCTCCGCCGTTGTGTTCACGTACATCACCACCACGGCGCCGGGGTGCTGGGCCTTCCAGGTGCGCAGCTGGTCGGCCGTGATCGAGTCGGCCAGCGAGCAGCCCGCGTCGAGGTCGGGCAGCAGCACCGTCTTGTCCGGCGACAGGATCGAGGCGGTCTCGGCCATGAAGTGCACACCGCAGAAGGCGATCACCTCGGCCCCCGCGGCCGCGGCCTGGCGCGAGAGGCCCAGCGAGTCGCCCACGAAGTGGGCCACGTCCTGGACCTCGGGCAGCTGGTAGTTGTGCGCCAGGATCACCGCGTCGCGCTCCTCGGCGAGGGCGCGCACCTCGCGCTTCAGTGCCGGGATGTAGTCCAGCGAAAGCATGCCCTTGAGATTAGCCGTGGCCCATTACAGCGGGTCGAGCACCAGGCTCAGGTCGAGGGCGGGAGCGGAATGTGTGAGCGCCCCCACGCTGATGAAGTCGACCCCGGTCTCGGCCACGGCCCGCACGCTGCCGAGGTCTATCCCGCCCGAGGCCTCGAGCTGCGCCCGTCCGGCGGTCAGCTCGACAGCGCGGCGCAGCTCGCCCGGGCCCATGTTGTCGAGCAGGATCCGCGACACGCCCGCGTCGAGCGCCGAGGCGAGCTCGTCGAGGTCGGCGCACTCCACCTCCACCTGGGCGCCCTCGGGCGCGCCGTCGAGCGCGCGCCGCGCCGCCTCCCCCACGCCGCCCGCCAGCGCCGCGTGGTTCTCCTTGACGAGGATCGCGTCGTAGAGGCCCGAGCGGTGGCTGACCCCGCCGCCGGCGCGGACCGCCTGCTTCTCGAGCGACCGTAGCCCCGGCGTGGTCTTGCGGGTGTCGAGGATCGTGACCCCGGTGCCCTCTACCGCCTGCACGTAACGGGCCGTGAGCGTGGCGATGCCGGACAGCCGGCCCAGGAAGTTGAGCGCCACGCGCTCGCCCGCCAGCACGGACCTGGCGTCGCCGGCCACCTCGGCCGCCAGCCCCGCCTCGCGCCACTCGCCCTCCGGCGCGCGGGCGTGCCAGCGCAGCCCCGGGTCGAGCGTGCGGAACACGGCACGCGCCACGTCCAGCCCGGCCAGCACGCCCGCCGCGCGTTGCTCGATGCGCGCGCGTGCGCCAGCCTCTTCCGCGACCACCGCGCTCGATGTAAGGTCGCCTGAGCCGAGGTCCTCGGCGATGGCTCGCTCGATGAGGTCCTGCATAGACCGCAGGCTATGAGAAAGGAAGGAGGTTGAATGAGCGCCCAGGGGGCGGCGCGCGACTTCGTGCGCGCGATGCTGGAGCGACGGCCCGATCCCTACGAGGGGGCCGACCTGTCGGTCGCGCGGCGCGTGACCGCCGCGCTGCTCGGCCTCGCCTCCCTCCTGGCGCTGGTGCTGCTCTCCTTCGAGCCGCCCCCGGCCGCGTTCGGCGCCGGCGGCTGGGCCCTTGCGGCGGCTGTGGTGCTGTCGGGTG
>JBBQNQ010000165.1:0-3379 GCA_038330095.1 Solirubrobacterales bacterium | reverse complement strand
GCGACCTCTCGCGTGTGAAGCGAGCGCTCTCCCACTGAGCTACGCGCCCTGAAGCGGCAAGCCTAGCGGCGCTTTGCCCGCTGAACAGCAACGTCGACCGCCTGAAGTCAACTAGAGTCGCGGCTCTGTGAAGGCGGCGGTGATCTACGAGAACGGCCCCCCGGACGTCCTGCGCTACGAGGACGTGCCCGATCCCGAGTGTCCCGATGGCTGCGTGCTGATCGACGTCGAGGCGATCAGCATCGAGGGCGGCGACCTGCTGGCCCGAGCCGGGTCGCCGCCGCCGTCGGTCCCGCACATCGTGGGGTACCTCGCGGCGGGCACGGTCGTCGAGGTCGGCGCCGGCGTCGCAGACCGTGCAGCGGGCGACCGCGTCGTGACCCTGAATGCGGCGGGATCGCATGCCGCCGAGCGGGCCGTTCCCGCCATGTCAACGTGGCCGATCCCCGAAGGGTTGGACGCGGCTCGCGCCGCGGGCGTCCCGGTGGCGATCGGAACCGCTGAGGAGTGCCTGTTCACCGCCGGCAATCTGCAGGCCGGGCAGACCGCCCTGATCCACGCGGGCGCGGGAGGGGTCGGGATGGCTGCGATCCAGCTCGCCAAGGCTGCCGGCGCGACCGTGATCTCGACCGCGTCCAGCGACGAGAAGCTCGAGCGCCTGAAGGGGTTCGGTCTCGATCACGGGATCAACTACGCCACGGAGGACTTCGTCCAGCGAACGCGCGAGCTGACCGACGGGCGCGGCGCTGACGTGATCCTCGATTCGGTCGGCGGCCAGAATCTGGTCGACAGCATCCGGGCGCTCGCCTACCGCGGGACGCTCGTCAGCGTCGGAGTGGCGGGTCGCGCCGGCTCCGGCGTCGAGGCGAGGGAGCTGTGGGCGCAGAACAACACGTTGCGCGGCGTCTTCCTCGGCGGGGCGCTGCTGAACGAGTACCCCCGCGTCCACGCGATGATCGCTGGATTGATCGAGCGCGTCGCGAGCGGCGACCTGCATGTCGAGATCGCCCGAACTTTCCCGCTCGCCGAGGCCGCCGCCGCGCACGCGTACATCGAGAGCCGCCAGGCCTTCGGTCGGGTCGTGATGACGCCGTAGGCGTCGCCTATCCGGCCTCCCGATCGCCTCTAGTCTTCGGCGGTGCCCGCCGATCGTGACCTTCGCGTCCTACGGACAGTCGCGCGTAGTTGCGCGTTCGCGGCGCTCGCGGGGGCCACCCGGTACGGGACGTGGCGGCGGCCGCTGCAACGCGACGCGGCCCAGTACCTCTACGTCGGGGACGTGATGCTGCGCGGCGGCGCTCCGTACGTCGACGCCGCCAACAACAAGGGGCCGCTGCTGTTCGTCCTCTTCGCTGCGCTGCGGCGCTCGGCGGCCCTTCGAGGCGCAGGGGGAAGCGGGCGGGTGACGGTGCGCTGCGCTGCGGTGGTGTCGACCGGGATGGCCGCGGGTGCGCTCACCGCGTGGGTGAGCAGGCGCTCCTCCCGGCCCGATGGGCTTCTCGCGGGCACCGCGTTCGCGGTGCTCTCCTCCACCCCCGCGGTGGAGGGCGACGAACCCAACAGCGAGCACTTCGCGCTCGCTCCCGCGCTCGCGGCGCTGGCCGCCTCCGCGACCCCAGGGCTGCCGGCTGCGACCGCCGCCGGCGCCCTGACCGCCGCGGCAGTGCTCACCAGCCCGGCTCTCGGCGCGATCGCGCCGCTCGTCGCCGCCCAGCTCGTGCTGCCTGGCTCGCCGAAGCGTCTCGGGGCCGCCGCACTCGGCGCGTCCGCGGTGGCCGGCCCGACCATCGCCTGGCTCGCGGCGCGCGGGGCTCTGCGGGAGGCCGTCATTCAGATCGGAAAGCCCGTCGCGCGCAGCACCGGCCCCGACGTTGTACGTCGCCGCTCGGCCGCGGCCGCCTCCCGCGGCGAGCCCTACATGCTCAACGTCCCCGCGCCGGAGCTGTGGGTCGCTGGGCTGGGCGGAGCGGCGGTCGCCATCGCCGAACCGCGCACCCGGGTCGCCGCAGCCGCCGCGGCTGCGTCCTCGCTGCTGGTCTTCACGCGCATCAAGCTCTGGGGCCACGCGTTTCCCCACCACTGGTACCCGGCCGTTCCCGGTCTCGCGGCGGGCGCGGCGCTGGGTGGCGCGTCGCTGGCCAGGCACGCCGGCCGAGACGGTCGTGCCGCCCTCACGGGTGCCGGGCTCGCCTTCGTGTGGGCGTCGGTGCTGCATCCGCACCGGCGGCTGGCAAGCCGTCCCGTGGACCCGTCGCTCGCCCTCGCGCCGCCGATCGCGCGCGTTCTCGCCGAGCGGACGGCGCCCGAGGATCGGGTGCTGGTCACCTGCTCGCACCCCTCGGTGCTTGTGCAGGCCCGCCGGCAGGCGCCCGGTCGCTTCTTCGACGTCTACCCGATCGAGTACGACGAGGGCTACGCCGCCGAACGCCGGCGCGGGCTTCTCGCCGACCCTCCGGCCGCGATCGCGAGGCTGCCGTGGGACACCCCCGACCGCGACGTCGCCGACCTGCTCGACCGCTTCCCGTACTCGGTCGCCTGGGAGCACGGTGGAGCCCGCGTCTGGGTCCTGGATCGCGCTGCCGCGTGAAGCTGTCCGTCGTGATGGTCGCCGGGTCGCTGCGCGATCGCGCGAGCCGGACGCTCGAGGCGCTCGCCCAGCAGACCGTGGCCGACGGTATGGAGGTGATCGTCGTCGACATCGCCCCAGCGCACGAGCCGCCGCTGGCGGTGGCGCCGGGGCTTGAGCCCACGACGCTCCGGGAGCCCGGCCTGCGCTCCTGGGGCCCGGCGCGGGCGGCGGGCGCCCGGCGCGCGAGCGCTCCGGTGGTCGCCTTCATCGAGGAGCACTGCCGCCCGGAGCCGGGATGGGCCCAGGCGGTCCTCGACGCCCACGACGGCCCGTGGGCCGCGGTCGGCTACGCGTTCACGAACGCGAACCCCGAGACCTGGGCGAGCCGGTCGTTCATGCTCGGCGCCTACGGCGACTTCGCCCACCCCGCCCGGAGGGGCCCGGCGCAGCTGGTGTCGGGCAACAACGTCGCCTACAAGCGCGCCGTGCTCGAGGAGCTCGACGACCGGCTCGACGACCTGCTCGCGATCGACTTCACCTTCCAGGAGGAGCTGCGCGCCCGGGGAGGCCGGCTGTTCGTCGAGTCGCGCGCGCGGGCGGCCCACGAGAACTTCACGACTCTGGCCGGCGAATGCGCGGCCGGCCATGAGTACTGCCGGCTCATGGCGGCGACGCGCGCGGACGCTCGCGGCTTCTCGCCCCGCCGCCGGGTGTTCTATGGGCTCGCCGCGCCTCTGGGCGCTCCCGCGGTGCGACTCGCGCGCCTGGCGCGCGGTCTGCGCGGCCGCCGGCCGCTGTGGCGGCCCTTCC
>JBBQNQ010000164.1:0-3457 GCA_038330095.1 Solirubrobacterales bacterium | reverse complement strand
CGCCGGCGGCGGGTCGAGCATCAGGCGGGGGATGAGCGACACGCCCTCGGGCGAGCAGACCGAGGGGCGGCTGCTCCAGATCCTGGGTCAGCGAGGCCCGCGGGGCGGCCACGCCGCTCCACGGCCACCGCGACACCGACGAGACGTTCTACATGATCGAAGGCGAGATGACGGTCTTCGTCGGCGACGAGCGCCTCGAGCTC
This sequence comes from Solirubrobacterales bacterium, assembly GCA_038330095.1. Lineage (GTDB taxonomy): Bacteria > Actinomycetota > Thermoleophilia > Solirubrobacterales > Solirubrobacteraceae > JBBPZA01. Next base: position 3,254 of record JBBQNQ010000164.1, on the reverse strand, counting down.
TCGGCGGGCGACTTCGCCTTCGGGCCGATGGGCGTTCCGCACGCCTTCCACGTCACCTCCGAGCGTGCCGAGTTCATGATCACGTACTCGCCGGCGGGTGTAGATGGCCCCGATGGACACGGCGTCGACGGGTTCTTCTCGGAGGTCTGCGACCGGGGTGGTCGAGGGCGAGGAGCCCCCGGCCCGCGCGCCGGATCCCGAGGTGTTCACCCGCCGCATGGACGCCTACGGCGTCGACATGGTCGGCCCGCCTCCGGCGCTCTGACGGTAGGGTCGGCCGAATGGATGCTCGCGGGGTCGCTGCTGCGCTGGCGCTGGGGCGGATCGCGCTGGGTGGAGGGCTGGCGTTGGCGCCTCGGCTGGGCGCCCTGTGGGTCGGACCCGAGGCGGAGCTGACCGCTACGAAGGTGGTCGCGCGGGGGCTGGGGGCGCGGGACGTCGGGTTGGCGCTGGGGACGCTCGCGGCGTTGCGGCGCGGCGGCAGGCCGGGGCCGTGGCTGCTCGCCGGAGCGCTGGCGGATGCCACAGACTTCGGGGCGACGCTCGCCGGCGGCCGCGATCTTCCGCCCGCCGGCCGGGCCGGCGTGGCGGCCGTCGCGGGGGCGGCGACGGCGACGGGACTCGCGCTCGCCCGCTCGCTGAAGTAGCGGCTACGCGCGGTCGAGGACGGTCTCGCCGACCCAGCCGCCGGGCCTCGCCCCGGGTGGAATCGCCCAGATCCCCGAGCCGACGTGCTTGATGTATTCGTTGAGGGCGTCGCTTGAGCCGAGCTGTCGCTGGATGCGGATGAACGCTTCGGGGTCGCGCTGGAAGGACAGGAAGAAGAGCCCGGCGTCGAGCTGGCCGAGGCGGTCGTCGAGGCCGTCGGTGAACGAGTAGCCGCGGCGCAGCAGGGCCGCCGCGTCGTTGGTCGCGGGCGCCGCCAGGCGCACATGGCTGTCAGCCGGCAGGCGCTCGAGCTTCAGGGGCGCGAACTCGTCGCGCGAGCCCAGCGGCGCGCCCGAGACCTTGTTGCGCCCGATCGTCTGTTCCTGATCGTCGAGCGACGTCCGGTCCCACACCTCGATGAGCATGCGGATCCGGCGGGCCACGAGATAGGTCCCGCCGCGCAGCCACGCGGGCTCGGCCGGCCGGTCGCCCGCGACCCACACGTGGCGCTCGAGCGCCTTGGTGTCCTCGGCCTTGAGGTTGGCGGTCCCGTCCTTGAAGCCCATGAGGTTGCGCGGCGTGACCTGCGCGCGGCTGGTCGAGGACGTGCGTCCGAACCCGAGCTGCGACCACCGCACGGTCATCGCGCCACGGCCGATGCGCGCGAGGTTGCGCACGGCGTGGAAGGCGACCTGGGGGTCGTCGGCGCACGCCTGCACGCAGAGGTCGCCCCTGCTGCGTCCGGGATCGAGCTCGTCGCCAGGCAGCGCCGGCAGGTCGCGCAGCGGGGCGGGGCGACGGTCGGCGAGGCCGAAGCGCTCGTCGAACAACGACGGCCCTACGCCGACGGTGACGGTCAGCCGCGCGGGTGTCAGCCCGAGCGCCTCGCCGGTGTCCTGGGGCGGCGCGAGCGCCTGGTCGTCGGCGTCGCCCACCGGCCGTCCGGCGGTCATCTGCTCGGCTGCGCGCGACCAGCTGCGCAGCAGTGCGCGCAGGTCGCCGGCGCGCAGCCCGTCTTCGACGTCGAAGGCCGCGAAGTGCAGGCGGTCCTGCGCGGGCGTGGCGATGCCGGCTGGTGGGGCCCGTGGAAGGACACCGACTGGCTCCCGGCGTCCGCGTCCGCGGCATGGTCCTCGCGGCCCAGGGCGAAGCCGCCCCCGGCCGCAGCGGCCACCCCCCCGACGCCGGCGGACGCGAGCAGCGCGCGGCGGGTGAGCGCCATCGCTACCCCGAGAGCGCCCGCGCCGGCGCTTGGGAGAGCGGCTCGGCGAGGGCGTCGATTACCTCGCTGAGCCGGCGCACCTGCGGTTTGTCCAGCGCGGTGTACGAGACGAAGCCCGTGGGTGTCTTGTGCGGGCGCAGCGCGGCGTCGACGAGCCCGAAGCGGCGCTCGATCTCAGCGACGAGGCTGGGGTCCTTGTCGGCCAGCGTGGCGCGAATGGCGTCAAAGGCGGCCCGCGAGCCCTGCACGTTGGCCTCGAAGTCGAGCAGGTCGATGTGCGAGTAGCGCTCCTCCTCGCCGGTGATCTTCGACTTGGAGACCTCGCCGAGCAGCTCGTTGGCGCCGTTGGCGACCTGCGCGGGCTCGAGCTTGACCGTGCGTACCAACCGCTGCAGGGTGCGCGCGTCGGCCACGAGGCCGTCGGCCAGCGCCGTGGTGCCCTTCGTCGTCTTGGCGACCCAGAGCCGGCGCTCGATCGGGTGAAAGCCAATCCACTGCGAGCGCGGGACATCGTTGGCGCGCGCGTCGATGCGCAGGTCGAGGTCGCCGAAGGTCTCGGCCACCGGCTCGACGCGCTCGTAGGGCGCGCGCGCGGTCGCGTAGGCGCGCCGCGCGGCGGCGACGTCGCCGCTGGCCAGCACGCGCTGCAGGCCCTCGACGCCGGTGACCAGCGAGGCCGTCTCGCGCTCGAGGAAGGCGCGGTAGCCGTCAACGCCGCGCCGCAGCTCCGGAGCGAGTGCGACGTTTGGCGCGCGTGCCGGTGACTATGAGGGCGGAGTCGCCGCGCGTCCCGCGGGTGCAGCGCAGCTTGTAGGTGCCGGGCTGCAGGGTGAGCGAGAAGCGCCCGGTCAGGCCGCTGGTCACGTTCTCTACTTCGGCGAGCGTGCGGTCGCCCTGCAGGACCTCGTACTCGGTCACCCTCGACGAGCCTCTGTTGGATACGACGAAGGTCGTCGGCCCGGCGGCCAGCTTGAGACCGGCGGGCTCGCAGCCGGCGTCGGAGATCCCCACCTCGACGGTTCGACCGCCGCTGGCGACCGCGGAGCTCGTGGTCTCATCGCCGCCCAGCGTGCCGATGACCAGCACGATGGGCGCGGCGAGGACCGCGGTGCCGGCCACCGCAGAGCGCACCCGCGGACGCACGGCGTCGGGCGCGAGCACGATGGCCAGCATCGGGATCGCGTAGAGCAGCCAGCCGACGAGCTCGATCACGGTCGGCTGTGGCTGGATCCCGAGGATCCCTGTGATCAACGACTCCCACACCGTGCCCGGCCGGATGATCGCGCTGAGGTCGAGCGCCTGAGCCTGCCCGCTGACGACCCAGCCCGCCTCGGCCGCGGTGTGCAGCGCCGACGCCACCAGACCGGCGGCAACGAGCACGAGC
>JBBQNQ010000163.1:0-3580 GCA_038330095.1 Solirubrobacterales bacterium | reverse complement strand
ATCTGAGCACCATGGCCGCCCCTCCCAAGCCCGACATGGCGATCAGCCACCACGACCCAGCCGGCGGCGCGCCGGGAGCACCGCGGTCCGGGCCGGCCGGCGACGCGCACACCCCTCCCCTGGGCGAGCTGATCGAGGACTGCGTGCACTGCGGGTTCTGCCTGCCGACCTGCCCGACCTATGTGCTGTGGGGCGAGGAGATGGACTCCCCTCGCGGGCGGATCGTCCTGATGTCCGAGGGCCTGCAGGAGGACGGTGGGATGCTGTCCCCCGAGCTCGTCGGGCACCTCGACAACTGCCTGGGCTGCATGGCCTGCGTGACCGCCTGCCCGTCGGGCGTGCGCTACGACGAGCTGATCACCCGCGCCCGGCCGCAGGTCGAACGGCGCTTTGGTCGGCCAGGCTACGAGCGGCTCTTCCGCCGTGCGATCTTCGCGACCTTCCCGCGCCCGGGGCGCATGCGCGCGCTCGCCCCCTTCGCTCCCGTCGCGCGACGGGTGGCACGAAGCCCGATGCTCGACCGGTCGCCGCGCCTGCGGGCTCTTGCGGGCCTCGCGCCGAGCGGCGGCGTGCGCGCCGCCGTGCACCGCCTTGCCACCGTGACGCCGGCGACGGGGGCGCCGCGAGGGACGGTGGCGCTGCTGCAGGGCTGCGTGCAGCGGGTGTTCTTCGCCGGGGTCAATGAGGCCACCATCGCGGTCCTCTCCGCGGAGGGCTGGGAGGTCCACGCGCCGCGGCGGCCGCGCTGCTGCGGGTCGCTCGCGCTGCACTCCGGCCACGAGGACCAGGCACGCGCGCTGGCCAAGCAGACCATCGCGGCGCTCGAAGGGTACGAGCGCGTCGTGGTCAACGCCGCGGGCTGCGGCTCGGGCATGAAGGACTACCGCCACCTGCTCGACGACGAGCCGGAGTGGGCCGCGCGGGCGGCGGAGTTCGCGGACAAGGTCGTCGACGTCCACGAGCTGCTCGCGCAGGACGAGCCGCGCGCGCCTCGGCACCAGCTCAGGCTGCGCGTCGCCTACCACGACGCCTGCCACCTCGCGCACGCCCAGGGCATCCGCTCCCAGCCCCGCGCCCTTCTGAGCGCGATCCCCGGCCTCGAGCTGCTCGAGCCGGCCGAGGCGGAGATCTGCTGCGGCTCGGCGGGCATCTACAACCTGCTCAAGCCCGAGGCGGCCGGGGAGCTCGGTGCGCGCAAGGAGGGCAACCTGCGCGCGACGGGGGCGGACGTCGTCGCCGCGGCCAACCCGGGATGCGCGCTGCAGATCGCCGCCGGCGCCCCCGGGGACGTCACGCCGCTGCCCGTCCTTCACCCCATGGAGCTGCTCGCAGCGTCGATCGCCGGCTCAGCGCGGCCCGAGGAGCTTCGCAATGGCCGTTGACGGGGTCGAGATCCGCGCGCCGCTGCACGAGCGCTTCGAGGAGATCCTGCACCCGGCCGCGCTGGCGCTCGTCGCCGACCTGCACCGCGAGCTGCACGCCGAGCGGGCCGCCTGCCTGGAGCGCCGCCGCGAGCGCATGGCCCGTCTGGCCGCGGGCGAGAGCCTGGACTTCCTGACCGAGACCCGCGCCGTGCGCGAGGGCGACTGGCGCGTCGCGCCGGTTCCCGACGACCTCCAGGACCGCCGGGTCGAGATCACCGGCCCGCCCCAGCGCAAGCTGACCATCAACGCGCTGAACTCCGGCGCGCGCGGCTGGATGGCCGACTTCGAGGACGCCAGCTCGCCGACGTGGCGCAACGTGGTCGAGGGCCACGTCAACCTCGTCGACGCGATCGAGGGAACGATCGAGCACACGGAGGCCGACGGGCGCGAGTACCGGCTGGCGGAGAAGACCGCGACGCTGCTGATCCGCCCGCGCGGCTGGCACCTATCCGACCGCCACGTGCTCGTCGATGGGAGCGAGGTCGCCGGCGGGCTGCTGGACTTCGGGCTGTTCATGGCCAACGAGGCACCGCGGCTGCTCGAGCGCGGGTCGGGGCCCTACCTCTATCTACCCAAGCTCGAGAGCCACCGCGAGGCGAGGCTCTGGAACGCGGCGTTCGAGCTCGCCCAGGACCGGCTGGGCATCCCGCGCGGGACGATCAAGGCCACGGTGCTCGTCGAGACCGTGCCGGCCGCGTTCGAGATGGACGAGATCCTCCACGAGCTGCGCGACCACTCGGCGGGCCTGAACGCCGGGCGCTGGGACTACATCTTCTCGATGATCAAGTGCTTCCGCGACCGCCCGGAGTTCGTGCTCCCCGATCGCACCCAGGTCAAGATGACCGTGCCGTTCATGCGCGCCTACACCGAGCTGCTGGTCAAGACGTGCCACTCCCGCGGAGCCCACGCCATGGGCGGCATGGCCGCTCAGGTCCCCAGCCGCAACGACCCCGAGGCCGCCCGGCGCGCGATCGAGGCGGTGCGGTCCGACAAGCGCCGGGAGGCGGGCGACGGGTTCGACGGCACCTGGGTGGCGCATCCGGACACCGTGGAGGCGGCGACCGCCGAGTTCGACGCCGTCCTGGGTGAGCGCCCCAACCAGGTCGAGCGCCGCCGTGACGACGTGCAGGTCTCGGCCACCGACCTCCTCGACGTGGCCGCCACCCCCGGCGAGGTCACCGAGGAGGGCCTGCGCCTCGACGTTAACGTCGGCATCCAGTACATCTCCTCCTGGCTGCGCGGCAACGGCGCGGCCGGCATCTACGGCCTGATGGAGGATGCCGCCACGGCCGAGATCTCACGCTCCCAGGTCTGGCAGTGGCTGCGCCACGGCGTGACGCTCACCAACGGGACGAGCGTCGAGCACGACCTCGTCCGCCGCCTCGAGACCGAGGAGCTCGAGCGCATCCGCTCGGAGATCGGCGACGACGACTGGTTCGAGACCCACGGCCGCCCGTCGCTGTCGCGCGAGCTCTTCGAGCAGGTCGCGCTCGCCGACGACTACGTCGAGTTCCTGACCCTGCCCGCCTACGAGCGCCTCGAGGACTGAGGCGGCGCGCCTAGGCGGCCCACCGGCTCGCCTTGACCGCGGTGCCGTACGCGATTGCGGAACCTACCGGCTCCCTCCACGCCCGCCCCGGCTTCGCGCGCCCGCCGCGCCAGCGCCGCGTCGGAGGTGACGACGGTCAGCGAGGCGGGATCCGGGTCGCTCGCGGCGCGGGCTGCGATGTCGTCATCGGCCGCGTCGCGGCCGCGGCGGGAGGCGAAGGCGACCTCGACGCGCCCGTCGGTGTCGGGCAGGGCGGCCTCAGGACCGTCGAAGATCACCGCGACGTGCTCGCCCGTCGCCTCGGCGTGGTCGGCCAGCTCGCCGACCAGGCGCGCCATCGCAGCCGGCCGGTCGCGCCACCAGCCGTCGGGGCGCGACCCCATCACGTTGGTTCCGTCGACCAGGTAGCGCCTACCCGCCGTAGCGCGCCTCGATCTCGGCCGCGTCCTTCTCGGCGATCGGCTTGCGCTTGAGCTTCATCGTCGGGGTGAGCTCATCGCCTCCCGGTGCCCAGTCGCCCTGGACGATGTGGAACTTCTTGACCTGCTCGACGCGCGCGAGCTTCTTGTTCGCTTCCTCGACGCCCTCCTGGATCGCCGCGCGCATG
>JBBQNQ010000162.1:0-3743 GCA_038330095.1 Solirubrobacterales bacterium | reverse complement strand
CGCCGACGTGGGGATCGTCCCCTTCGCCCGCCACCCGTTCAACGACGCCGGGCTGCCCTACCGCATCCTCAAGTACGCCCGGCTGGGCCGCCGCACCATCGCCCCCGACCTGGCCGGAGCGCAGACGTGGGCGCATGCGGTCACCGTGGCACCGGACGGCGATGCGTGGGTGGCAGCCCTGACCGAGGCGGCTGGCGCCCGCGCGAGCCCCGACCGCGAGCTGCGCGACTGGGCGCTCGCGCAGCGCGCGGCGAGCCAGAACGCCCCGCTGTGGCAGCGGCTGCACGAGCTGGGGATCATCGCCTGAACGGCAGCGACGAGGAGGGATGAGAGGCTCTCGGCGGTTCTGTGCTCAGGCGACCAGCTCGCGCTCCAGCGGCGTGCGGAAGCGCGGGGTGACGCGGACCTCGCCGAGCCACGCCGCCAGCCGCGACGCGGCCGCCTCCACCGCCGCCGCCGCTTCGGCCCCGACGTCCTCGAGCAGCCGGAACGCGACCTCGCCAGTCGGGCGCTGGGCCCAGCCACCGACGATCCGACCGTCGCACCACACCGTCGGGCCGGGGTTGCCGGAGCGATCGAACAGCGCCGCCCGGTGCTCGCCCAGATACCACGCGCGCTGCGACCAGCCCATCACCGTCGGGTCGAGCGCCGGGAGCAGCGCCACCCACGGCGCCGGAACGACCACCTCCTCGTCGTCCTCCGCGAGCAGGAGTCCCGTCTCGCCGCCCCCGAGCTCGACCTCGACGGGCTCGAGCTGCGCCAGCGCGCGTTTCACCTCCCGCGAAGTCCAGCCCGTCCACCACTTCAGGTCCGCCGCGGTGCCCGGCCCGAAGGCCACCAGCCAGCGGCGTGCGAGCTCCACCTGGGCCGCTTCCACCGACCACTCCACCGCCGCCTCCGTGAACCAGGCCTGCGCCGGCGCCCACCGGTACTGGCCGCTGATCCACGAGCCGCGCGGGCGGCCCCTGACGATCCGGCCGTCCGCGGCCAGCAGCGCGAGCACTCTGGTCGAGACGTACTGGCGCGCCTCCCACTTGCTTCCCTGGCCCGCGACGATCGCCGTCCGCAGCGCCGGCAGGTCCTCGGCGAGCTCGCCGGCGGTCGCCTCACCGCGCGACACGAGCGCCTCGAACGTCGCCTGTTCGAGCTCGGCCAGCCAGCGGTTGACCTCCGGCGCGACCGCCGACTCCGAGAGGTGCTGCTCGAGCCTGCGCCGCTCCCTCGCCGCGATCGCTCGCGTGCACGCGGCGTGCACCACGGGCGCCAGCTCGGTCGGGACGACGAACATGGTCCGGCGCATGCCGAGCATCCGCACCAGCGAGCGATCCTCGTACAGCGCGTGCTCGATCGCCGCGACCTCGGGCGCACGCAGCCGGGCGGCCGCCGCAAGGTAGACGGTGGCGGGGTCCGTCGCGTGCAGGGCGACCAGGTCGTGTGTCACCTCGACCACGGAGGCCGCCGCACGGGGCGGGGTGAGCCGGTGATGGAGCGCCAGCCGGGCGCGCCGCTCCTGCGGCGAGAACTGCCTCAAGCCGTGCGTGCGTGCGGCGGCGCGGCCGTCGCGGCCGTTGCCCCTTCGGGCTCGGGCCCGCCGATCCGGGCTGCGCTCGCGGCGCGGCGCTCGGCGCGGGCAAGAGCCCGCTCGCGCGGCGAGGGCTGCAGCTGCCATGCGAGCGCCGCGCCCACCCCCAGCAGCGCCCAGGTGAGCGGGTCCTCCAGGAAGGCCGCGTAGATGAGCGTGTGCAAGACCAGAGCCGTGAACGCCGCGGCGAGGGCTGCCCGGCGCAGCGAGGTCCACGCGCCCGACCACAGCCGGACGAAGGCGGCGACCAGCAGGGCCAGGTACAAGGCCAGCCCGACCGCCCCCTGCTCGGCGGCCACGGTGACCGGGATCGTGTGGGACGCGGCCGCGGCGCGGCGGCGCGAGCTCTCGCGATGGGAGCGGAACTCCTCCTCGAAGCTGCCCGAGCCATAGCCCCACACCGGCCGGTCGCCGAAGAGCTCCGCGCCCCCGCGGATCAGGTCCACCCGTCCGCTGGAGGTCTTGTTGAGCTTGGCGCTGGAGACGTTCACGCCGGTCACGCCCGGCAGCGCGAGGGCAACGGCCGCCGCCGCGGCGAGCAGCACGCAGGCGACCGCGGCGGTTCGCAGCGTCCCCCAGGCCAGGGCAGCGAGGACCATGAGGCCTGCGAGCAGCGCCGCCAGGCTCGACTGTGACAGCGAGAGGACCAGCGCGACCAGCAGCACGAGCAGCAGCCCGCCCGCCGCGAGGACACGCGTGCGCTCGCGGCTCCACAGAAGCACGGCGGCGAGCAGGACCATCACGATGGCGAGGAACCGTCCGTAGACGTTGGGGTCGTAGAACAGCGAGCTCGTGCGGAAGTAGGACTGGTAGCTGTTCGCGTCGACGGCGTTGGAGCTCAGCAGCAGGTGGTGGGTCGCCTCCTCGTAGAAGCCGATGGCCGCAAAGGCGATCCCGAGCGCGACGAGCACTCCCAGGCAGCGTGCCACCAGCGTGACCGTCCACTCCATGCGCGAGAGCAGCACGAAGAGCAGCGCGAAGGGCAGGTAGAAGAAGACGAGCTGCTCGAGGCCGTGAGCGAAGTCGCCCGAGTAGGTCGTCTGAAGCGCGTAGAGCACCACGGCCGCGGCGAGCAGCTGCTCGAGCAGGGCGGGGCGGGGTCGCTCGGCGGGACGGCCGGGCAACGGCCTCGCAGGCTCATCCGAGTCCGCTCCGGGCAGCGCCCGCCGTCCCCGCGCGCGAAGCAGCGGGAGGACGAACGCGAGCGCGCCCGCTCCGATCACCGCATAGAGGGGCACGAGCAGCGCGGCGGTCTCGCCGCCCGACTGGATCGGGATGCGGAAGGGGATCGCGGCGGCCACTGCCAGCGGGAACCACTGCGGCCGCCGCTCGAGCACGAGCGCTGCGGCGAACAGGATCGCGACTGCGATGACGCCCGCCGCCGCCGCAGGCAGCGGCCGGGCGCGCAGAGGCTCGAACCGCGGTGTGTTCCAGATGTGCCCGACGAGCAGGACCGGGGTGAGCACGAGCACGCCGAGCACAGCCCACGACCGGCGCTGCGGGTCGCGCGCGAGGATCGCCGCGGCGGCGAGCAGGGCGGCGCCGATCGCGCCGGCGGCCTCGAGGATCACGGCTTGCCCTCCAGGATCTGCCACATTCGGCGCATCAGCTGGTTGGCGCCGCGGTTCGAGTCGAGCATCGCGCTCCACTGCGGCAGCCCCGTGCGGATGACCAGTCCTCGTCCTACGCTCACCGCGGCGATCACCGGCCGGTCCTCGCGCGTCCCCGCGCCCGCGGCAAGGCGAGCGCCGGCGCCCAGGCCGCGCGTCTGCTCCACGCCGGCAAAGCCGCTGATCAAGCCATCGGAGCCCTTCCACAGGCCGATGCGATCGTCGGGGAACGCCAGTAGCCGTGCACGCTCCGGCGCGAGGGGGGCGAGGCGCGTGCCGAACGCGTCGACGCTCGCGGGCGGCGAGGGCTCGGTCAGGCTGTCGCCGCGTAGCCTCACAGTGCGCCGCAGGGAGTCCGTGCCCAGGGAAAGAAGGCGGCCGCCACGTTGCACGTAGCCGCGCAGCGCCGCCTCGACGGTCGGCGGCAGCCAGCGGGTGTCGCCGGCCAGCACCACGCCCGCGCGGTTGCGAACGAGGCCCGGGCCGGTGCCGTGCAGCAGCGCGAGGTCGGTGGTGAGGTCGTAGCGCTCCTTCGCCCGGTCAAGGAAGGC
>JBBQNQ010000161.1:0-3766 GCA_038330095.1 Solirubrobacterales bacterium | reverse complement strand
CGGCCTGCCCGATCAGCGGCCCGGGTGCGCGAGCGCAACGCGCGACCCGGAGGTCGCGGCGCGGCTCGCCGCGCGCAGTGCGCGCGACCAGGGCCGCATCCGGTCGCGCGTCCTGACCGTCGGCGTGCTCGAGGACCCGATGGAGGCGCTGTTCGACCGCGGGGTGACCGACGGGCTGCCGGTAGTCCCGCCCACGCCCGAGCGCGTCGTCGCGATGCTCGAGCACAGCTCGCGCGATCCCCAGGAGGTCGTGGCCGAGGTCGCGCCCTACGGCGGCAGCGCAACCGTCGAGAAGGTCGCGGTCAACGCGGTCATGGCCGGCTGCGCGCCCGAGGCGCTGCCCGTGGTCCTCGGCGCCGTGGAGGCGGCGTGCGACGAGGCCTTCGCGCTGCACGGCCTGGTGGCGACCACCTACCCGGCGGGACCGCTTGTCGTGGTCTCCGGGCCGCTGGCCGAGGAGGTCGGGATGAACGCGGAGGGCAACTGCCTGGGCCAGGGCAACCGCGCAAACTTGACGATCGGCCGCGCGCTGGGACTGGTCGTGCGCAACCTCGGCGGCGGGCGGCCGGGGATCGAGGATCGCGCGGCCCACGGCCAGGCCGGCAAGCTCGCGGCGTGCTTCGCCGAGCGCCTCGACGAGACCGCCCCGTGGCCGGGGCTCGCCCAGGAGCGCGGCGTCCCCGAGGGGGAGACCGGCGTGACGGTGATCGCGGCCGAGGCGCCGCGCGTGGTGGTCGACCAGCTCGCGCGCGACCCCGACGGGCTGTGCGCGAGCCTCGCCCCGGCGCTCGAGGGAATCGCCAACCGCAAGCAGCGCGTGGCCTTCGACGCCCTTCTGCTCGTCGGCCCCGAGCACGGGCGGATCTTCCGCGAGGCCGGCTGGGATCGCGCGCGCGTGCGCGCGGAGCTGTTCGCCCGGACCATGTCGCCGGCGGGTGAGCTCGTGCGCGGGGCCGGCGGATCGCCCGAGGGCATCGAGGAACGCTGGGTGACCGACCCCGACGCGGCCGTGCCGAAGTTCGTCGCGCCCGACCGCATCCTGCTCGCCTACGCCGGCGGCGACGCCGGCCTGTTCTCGATGGTCTTCGGCGGATGGGTCAGCGGCGAGATCGGCTCCATCCCCGTCACGCGAAGCGTCGACGCGTGGCGCTGAGCGCTACGGTGAGCTGACTGCGATGACCCCGCCGCTCGAGATCCTCGATCCCACCGCCGAGCGCGAGCCAGGCGGGCGACCGCTCGCGCCGCGGCTCACCGCCGGCGAGGGCGCGCGCATCGCGCTGCTGGACATCCGCAAGCCGCGCGGCGACGTGTTCCTCGACGAGCTGGAGCGCGTGCTCGCGTCCAGAGGCCACGCCATCGAGCGCACCGCGAAGCCGACGTTCACCAAGCCCGCGCCGGCGGACGTGCGCCGCGAGATCGCGGCGCGCTGCGACGCGGTGATCGAGGCGCTCGCCGATTGAGGCTCGTGCGTGTCGTGCGGTCTGCGCGACGTGCTCGAGTTCGAGTCGGCGGGACGGCCCGCGGTGCTGATCGCCTCGAGCGCCTTCGAGCAGGCCGCGAGCGACCAGGCCGCGATGCTCGGCCAGCCCGACGCGGGCCGCGCCTTCGTCCCCCACCCCGTCCAGGACCGCACCGACGAGGAGCTGCGCGAGCTGGCCCGCGCGGTGGCCCACGAGGCGGAGCGCGCGCTGACCGAGAGCTAGGAGACCCCTAGAGGCAGGCCGGCCGGAAGCCCGGGTCAGCCGGCCCGGTGCGCCCCAGCGCGTTCTTGGTCCACTGAATCGCCGCCGGGTCGAAGGCGATCGCGAGGTGGTCTGAGAAGTCGAGGCGGCAACGGTCCTGCAGCAGCACGTTGGTCGTGTTGGTGCCGGCGAGGAAGTCCGAGGTGTAGGGCGTGACGACCTCGTCGTAGCGGGTCGCGACAACCGTGTAGGAGACGTTGCCGGGCGTTTCGTCGCCGGAGTTGAGGTTCTCCAGGAAGGCTGAGCCCGCGGCCTGCTGGGCGCAGGCCGGGCACAGCAGCCCCGCCGGTGCGGCGAACGGATTCGTGGTGCCGTGGTTAGAGGGCGCCAGGCCGACGAGGTCGTCGACGACCGCCGCGCCACCGAGGTACTTCAGGTAGTAGCGGGGCATCATGCCCCCCTGCGAGTGGCCCACGATCGAGACCTTGGCGGCGCCCGTCGCGGCGCGCACGCGGGAGACGAAGTCGGCCAGCTGCTGCGCCGAGCGCTCGATCGGACCGGTCGCGTAGATCCCGAGCGGCTCTCCGCCGCTGCCGCCGTAGTTCAGCGCGAACACGCAGTAGCCCGCGGCCTTGAGCGCAGGGGACATCGCGAGCCAGTTGTCGAACCGGTTCGCGAACGTGCCGTGCACCAGTACAACGGGCCGCGGCTTGTATGCCGACGGGCGACAGCTCCAGTCGTTGGCGCCGGGCGGAGCCGGCGGCTCGGCCGACGCGACGGCCGGCACCGCGAGCGCGAGCAGGCCGAGCAGGACCGCAACCAGCACCGAGCGTCGAGCTCCCCTCACCACGCCGGCGACCGTACTGGACGCCGCGATCGATGGCAAGGCCGTCAGGCCGACGCTACGCCCGGACGTGCAGTCCGTGGAAGCCGAACGGGATGTGGTGGGGCACGACCGCCCGACCCACCTCCTCCATCGAGCGCGCGTCGAGCACCAGCAGGAGCGACGACCGAGCCCTGGCGTCCAGGACCACCGACAGGAGCACGCCGTCGTCCTCGCGTCGAGCGCCCGGCCGGCGGACGAACACCGGCTCGCCGGGATAGCAGCCGCGCTCGCGCCAGATGAGAGCCTCGCCGCTCTCGACGTCGAGCTTGGCGAGCTGGTCGATGAAGCGGCTCTCCTCGTTGCGCTGGCCGACGCCGTAGGCGTAGCGGTAGCGCCGCTGGTTGACCCGGGCGTAGTCCGTGCGCGGAAGCTCGAAGTCGACGTCCCCCAGGTCGCGTGACTTCACGCGACCACGCTCCGGATCGATCACGAGGCGCCGCGGCCGGACCGGTGGCAGCGCGGTCGCCCCCTTGCGCAGGCGCTTCAGGTAGAGCGCGTCGATGATCCCGTTGTCCTCGTGGGCGCAGAGGTCGATCACGACCCGGTCGCCGCGGTCGTAGGCGTTGATGTGGTGGAACACGAAGAACGGCTCGAGCTCGACCGTGGCCCGGACCCCTCCGGCCCTGCGGTCGATGAGGTGAACACGCGAGGGCTGCGACGCCTCCCAGCGGTAGTTCTTCACGATCGGCGGTCGGTCGGGCTTGAGCATGTCGAGCGGGTTGATCACGAAGGGCTGCTCGAAGAGCGCGACGTAGCGGCGCGTGAGCGCGAACGAGTGCATGTAGCCAGGCTCGGCGCGCGGTATCCACGCGAGCTCGCGCCGCTTGCGTCCCCGCTGGGCGAGCACCCGGTAGCCGCTGGGCGGGACCAGCTCGACCTCGTAGGAGAAACGCTCGCCCGTGAACGGGTCGCGGTGGGGATGGGCGGTGCCCAGCCGGCCCAGCGGGGCGTCGGCCTCCACCCCCAGCGTGCGCAGCGTGTGCGGGTCGAAGCGCACCGGGATCGGGATCTCGGTATGGGCGACGAACCTATCCGCGAGCGCCTCGATGGAGACGTTCGCGTTGGGCACCGGCGCCATGACGGGCAACGAGGACACACCCGAGAAGATCGCTCGGCACGGGTCGGTCGCGAACTCGGAGTACTTGATGCGCCCCTCGCGCTTCCACGCCTTGTAGGCGCTGGTGCGCAGGAAGCGGTT
>JBBQNQ010000160.1:0-3859 GCA_038330095.1 Solirubrobacterales bacterium | reverse complement strand
CCAGGTCGGCGCGACGATCGTGCACCGCAACCTCGCCCGCCTGTTCCACGACCGCGGCGTGAAGATGCTGCGCACCTCGCAGCTCAACGTCGGCGGCAACATGGACTTCTACAACATGCTCGAGCGCGAGCGGCTGGAGTCAAAGAAGATCTCCAAGACCAACGCGGTGACCTCGATCATGGGCCACGAGCTGCCCAAGGACGACGTCTACATCGGCCCCTCGGACTACGTCCCGTGGCTCACCGACCGCAAGTGGGCGCACATCCGCGTCGAGGGCCAGGCCTTTGGCGACGTGCCGCTCAACCTCGAGCTCAAGCTCGAGGTCTGGGACTCGCCGAACTCCGCGGGCATAGTCATCGACGCGACGCGCCTGTGCAAGCTCGCGCTCAACCACGGCGTGGCCGGTCAGCTCGACGGCCCGAGCTCCTACCTCATGAAGTCCCCGATGAGCCAGCGCCCCGACAGCGAGGCGCGCGACCTCACCGAAGAGTTCATCGCGGAGTACGGGGGGCAGCCCGGGACGTCGGCGAAGGGCGCGGGAAAGGCGGCGACGAAGGAGGAAGAAGGGGCCAAGTAGGCGCACCGGAGGTGCCCCTCCCTCTCCCTCGTCGATGCCGTTCGCGGTCGCCCGCGCGCTAGCCTGCGGCGAGGGATGCCAGACCGCTTCGCCGTCGCCCAGGTCACGCCCTACGCGTGGGAGGCGCACAACGAGGTCAACCTGTTCGTGCGACGGGCGACCGAGCAGCTGGCGGCACGCGGGCACCGGGTGGCGATCGTCGCTCCGTCGTCCTCGGAGGCGGCCGTGCGCGAGACCCGCCGCGCGGTGCGGGCCGCGCGCGACGATCCCGCGGCCCTGCTCGGCAATGCGCAGACGCGCGTGCTCGCCGTCGGCGAGGTGCTGCCTTTCGCGTCGGCGCGCAGGCGCTCGCTGCCGATCGACGTCACGCGAACGGTCGAGGAGCTGCTCGCCGTGGCGCCGTTCGACGTGGTCCACGTCCACGAGCCGTTCGCACCCAGCACCGCGAGCGCCGTTCTGCGCAACTCGCGCGCGCTGAACGTCGGGACCTTCCACGCGCCGACCGAGCGCGTCCTCTCCACGCAGGTGGCACGGCGGGTCGTCGAGCTCGTGTTCGGCCGCCTGGACGCGCGCACGGCGAGCTTCGGCGCGACCCGCGACCTCATGCAGCGCTTCTTCCCGGCCGAGTACCGCCTGCTGGGTCCCGGCGCCGACGTGCTGGACCGCGCTCCGCGCGCCGAGGGCGAGCCGCTGGCGATCGCCTTCGTCGGCGAGGAGGAGCGTCCGGCGCAGCGGCTCTTCCTGCGCGCGCTGCGCCGGCTGGGAGCGGACCGGCCGTGGCGGGCGACCGTCTGGTCGCCCGAGGGCGCGACCACGGCCTCGACGCTCAGCCACGCAGTCCGCGAGCGCGTGGCCTTCGCCGGACCCGACCTGTGCTCGGCCGACGAGGTGCTCGCGTCCGCCGACGTGGTGGTCTGCGCCTCGGGCGGCGTCGCGCCCGCCCCAGGGCTGCTCGTCCGCGCGCTGGGCGCCGGCGCCGTGCCGGTGGCGGCGCGGCTCGCGGTCTACGAGGAGGTGCTGCGCGAGGGCGAGCGGGGCCTGCTCTTCGAGCCTCGCGACGTCGAGACGCTCGCTGGCCAGCTTCGGCGGCTGGTCGACGACCCGGCCCTGCTCGCGCGCCTGCGCGCCGCGGCCGATGAGGTTCGCAAGGGGTTGAGCTGGGAGCGGGTGGCGAGCGAGCTCGAGGAGGTCTACGAGGGGCTCGCCGCGCGCCGCCACGACGACCGCGCGCGCCCCGACCTGCGGGCCCGTCTCGCCGGGCGGCCGCTGATCGACGTCGACCTGCACATGCACACCGACCACTCCCACGACTGCGCGACGCCCGTCGACGCGCTGCTCGCGGCGGCCAGGGAGCGTGGACTGGGGGCGATCGCGGTCACCGACCACAACGAGATCTCCGGGGCGCTGGAGGCGCGCAGGCGCGCAGACGGGATCAAGGTCATCGTCGCCGAGGAGGTCAAGACCGCCGACCAGGGCGAGGTCATCGGGCTGTTCATCGAGGAGAAGATCGAGCGCGGGATGTCGCTCGCCGACACCATCGCCGAGATCAAGCGCCAGGGCGGTGTGGTCTACGTTCCCCACCCCTTCGACCGCATGCACTCGGTGCCCGACTACGAGCACCTGCTCGCCGTCGTCGATGACGTGGACGCGATCGAGGTCTACAACCCGCGCGTCGCGGTCGGGCGCTTCAACGAGGAGGCCGCCCGCTTCGCGGCCAAGTACCGCATCCCGGCGGGCGCGGGCTCCGACGCGCACGTGATCCAGGGCCTGGGAACCGCCCGGATCCGCATGCGCGACTTCGACGGTCCCGACGAGTTCCTGGAGTCCTTGCGCGACGCCGACATCGTGCGCAAGCCGGCCAATCTTCTCTACGTGCAGGCCTTGAAGTTCCTCCAGACCAAGGTCGGCACCCGCCGCAAGTCCTGATGCAGGGGGAGGGAGCAGGGGCCGCGCCGTCTAATCGGACTGAGCCGATGCGCGCGACCGACGACGAGATCCGTGAGAAGTACCTCGAGCGGGCGATCCGCGAGCTCAACCACTTCTCGCGGGAGCTGCAGGCGTGCCCCCACTGCCCGCGCGGCAACCTGATGCCGGTGCTCGGCTCGGGCCACCCGCAGGCGGACGTGTTCCTGCTCAAGCACACGGCCCGGCCGGCCGAGGTCGAGGAGGGGGTGGCCTTCTACGGACGCTCGGGGACCGCGCTCATGAAGTCGCTGCGGCGCCTGGACATAGATCCGCTGTGCGTGTACGGGACGCTGTGCGTGAAGTGCCCGGTGGGCGACCCGGCCGTCGCCGACCCGGCCTGCGTCGCGCGGGTCGTGGAGGAGCTGGCGATCGTGCAGCCACGCATCGTGGTGGTCATGGGCGAGGACGCGCTGGCCATCCTCAACGACCTCGACGTCCCCCTCGCGCGGCCCGTGAAGCCCGAGGCGGGCGTCATCCAGGAGCTCACCCCGTCGATCGACGCACTCTACGTGCCCAATATCGACGAGGCGCTCGACGAGGAGACCAGCAAGCGAGAGTTCTGGCGGGCGTTCAGGATGCTCGGCCAGTGGTACGCGGACCTTCCGCCCTACTAGCGGCCGGGGTAGAATCGCGGCCGATGGCCGACCTCGAGGAGCACACGCTCGACCCCGCCATCCCGCGGCGCTGCGAGGAGTGCGGGGCGCAGCTCACCCGGCGCGAGATCGAGGCCACGCTGGAGTCCGGCGGCCGGCCGCTGTGCTCGGTCCACGCGGCCGAGGAGGTCCCCGTCGCCGAGGAGGACCCGGCGCTCGGCGAGGGCCAGTGACCCGCCTGCTCAGGTGAGCAGGACGATCTTGCCCAGCTTGCCGCCCGCGGCGAAGCGCTCGTAGGCGTCGCCGACCTGCGCCAGCGGGAGGGTCTCCGCGACGGGGACGTCGAGCAGGCCGCGGTCGAAGAGCGGCAGCACGTGGCGCTCGACCGCCCGCGCCGCCGCGGCCTTGCCCTCCAGCGGCCGGGCACGCAGGGTCGAGCCCATGATCCTGGCGCGCTTTGCCATCAGCGCCCCGAGGTTGAGCTCCGCCTTGGCGCCCGCCCCGATGCCGATCACGCAGATCCTGCCGCCCGTGGCCAGCGCGCCCATGTTGGCGGGCAGGTTGGGAGCCCCGACCAGCTCGAGGATCACGTCGAAGGGACCGTGGTCGGCGAAGCCCTCGGGGTCGATCGCCGCGGCGCCGAGGCCGGCGACCCGCTCGCGCAGCTCCTCGCGACGGACCGTGGCGACGACCTCCGCTCCCGCGGCGCGCCCCAGCTGGACGG
>JBBQNQ010000159.1:0-3861 GCA_038330095.1 Solirubrobacterales bacterium | reverse complement strand
GGCTTGCAACGCGGTCTGCTGCGCGTGGCGCACGAGCGCGTAGACCTCCTCGGCTTCGCTGTTCAGCGCGCCCGTCGCCACCGTGCGCGTGCAGTCCGAGCAGTAGCCCTCCAGGCGCGCGCCCCAGTCGACGACCACCAGCGTGCCCTGAGCGATCGGCTCGTCGCGCGGCTCGGCATGGGGCAGCGCGCCGTGGGCACCGCCGGCCACGATCGACGGGAAGCTCGGCTCCTGCGCGCCGCCGTGGCGGATGCGGTCCTCCAGTGCCAGGGCGACCTCGCGCTCGGTGCGCCCGGCGATCCCGGGCTCGACCACGGCGCGAAAGGCCTCGTCGGCCAGGCGCGCGGCCTCGCGTATGCGCCCGAGCTCCTCGCGATCCTTGACCGCGCGCAGCTCCTCGACCAGGCCCGACGCGGGGACGAGCGTCACGCCGTCGGGCAGCCGCTCGACCACCTTGCCGTGCGCCTTGACCGACAGGTGGGCGTCGTCGAACCCGATCGTCAGCGGCCGGCTTTCGGGCAGCAGGGCGAGCACCGACTCGGCCAGCTCGCCCTGCGGCGCGCGACGAAGCTCGAGGCCGGCGACCTCCGCGGCGGCGCGCTCGACGTAGCGGAAGTCGGTCATGAACACCCGCACGTCGGGACCGACCAGCGCGAGACCGCTGGTCCCCGTGAAGCCCGTGGTCCAGCGCAGGTTGACCAGGTCTGAGACGAGCAGGGCGTCGAGCTCGCGCCCGGCTGCGAGCTCGGACAGCCGCTGCGCCCGCGCCTCGCTCACCCGAGCTCTTCCCTCAGGCGCGCCAGCGCGTCGCGATAGCCGTCGGGTCCACGCCCGGCGACCGAGGCCACGCAGAGATCGGCGATCACCGACGTGCGGCGAAACTGCTCGCGCGCGGCGACGCCGGAGAGATGGACCTCGATCGCCGGCAGCCCGGCGATCTCCAGCGCGTCGCGGATCGCCCATGCGTAGTGCGTCCAGGCGCCGGGATTGAGGATCACCCCGTCGGCCATGCCCTCCAACCCGTGGAGGTGCTCGACGAATTCGCCCTCGTGATTCGTTTGAAAGAAGCGGGTCTTCAGCCCGGCCTCGCGCGCGAAGCCGCTGATCCGGTTCTCGAGCTCGGTGAGGCTTAGGCCCCCGTAGTGGCCGGGGTCGCGACGGCCGAGCATGTCGAGGTTGACCCCGTGCATGACCTCAATACGATCGCGGATGGTCACGGGCACAACTCTGCCACGGCCGCGCGCAGCGCGACCTCGCTCACCGCGCGCCCGGGTTGGACGTCGCCCGGAGCGTCGACCAGGACGAAGGGCACCGGCCCTTCGTCGCGGCGCTTCTTGTCACGCGCGGTGAGGGCGACCACCTGGTCGCCGTCGACCCCGTCCAGCGTCGTCGGCAGCCCGCGCGAGGCCAGCAGCGCGGCGACCTCGGCGCGCAGCGCGTCGTCGCCGGAAAGCCGCAGGGCGGCCAGCAGGCCCAGGCCGACCGCTTCGCCGTGGCGGTACCGGGCGTATCCCGTCGCGGTCTCGATCGCGTGGCCCACCGTGTGCCCGAGGTTGAGCACCTGGCGGCGGCCGCCGTCGCGCTCGTCCTGGGCCACGACCTCGAGCTTCACACGGGCGCAGGCGAGGATCACTTCGTCGTTCAGCGCGCCGGCGCGCACGCGCTCCCACAGCGCGCCGCCGGCGATCAGCGCCGTCTTGACCACCTCGGCCCAGCCCGCGGCCAGCTCGGCCTCGGGCAGGGTCTGAAGCGTCGCGGGGTCCAGCAGCACCGCGGCGGGCTGGTGGTAGGCCCCGACGTAGTTCTTGCCCTCCTCAAGGTCGACGCCGGTCTTGCCTCCCAGCGCGGAGTCGACCTGGGCGACGAGCGTCGTCGGGACCTGGACGACCGGGACGCCACGGCGGTAGGTCGCTGCGCAGAAGCCCGCGAGATCGCCGACCACGCCTCCGCCGAGCGCGACGACGTGGTCGGCCGGAGTCATGCCCTCACGAGCGAGCGAGCGCCACACCCGCTCGGCCTCGGGCAGCGTCTTGTGCTGCTCGCCCGGCGCGATCTCGATCACGGTCGCGAGCTCGCCGAGCGCCGCCAGGTGCAGCCGGGCGACGTTCGCGTCGGTTACACAGAAGCGCCGGCCGGCGACCGGCCATCCGCCGGCTCCCAGCACGCCGCGCCCGGCGAGGAGCGGGTACTCGCCGGAGGCGCTGCGCGCCCACAGCAGACGTGTGCCCGGCGGGGCGGCGTCGCGGAGGAACGTGAGCGCGGGAAGCGCTCGCTTCGAGGTCTCAGGGTCGGCAGCGGGCAGGACGGCATCCGCGTGGGCCTCGTAGACCGGCGCGCGCTGGGCGTGCAGGCCGTCGAACGCCATGCGGTAGCGGGCCAGCGGCCGGTCCCCATCGCCGCGGGTGCGCTCCCACGCGACGTCGGGCTCGACGTCGAGGAGCACGACCACGTGCCGGCCCAGCGCCGCCCGGATGCGCTCGGAGGACAGCGCGCCGCCGCCCAGCGCCACGACCGGCGGCGGGTCGGAGCGCTCGAGCAGCTCACCGGCCACACGCGCCTCGGCCGTCCGGAACGCGGGCTCCCCGCGCTTGGCGAAGAACTCGCCGGGGGCCATCCCGAGCTCGGCCTCCAGAAGCTCGTCGGTGTCGACCGCGTCGGCGCCCAGGGCGGCGGCGAGCGCGTGCGCGGCCGTCGTCTTGCCGGCACCCATGAAGCCGACCAGGACGAGCGAGCGAGCTGCGGTCATGGTTCCTGCCGTCACCCCCGCCACCCGATCCGCTCGCGGTAGGCGGCCAGCGCCTCCCGCACGTCGTCGATGTGGTCGCCGCCGAACTTGGCCCGGTAGGCGTCGGCGAGCACCACTGCGACCATCGCCTCCCCCACCACGCCGGCCGCGGGGACGGTCGTGGAGTCGGTCCGCTCGCGCAGGGCCTGGGCGGGTTCCTTGGTGGAGATGTCGACGGAGCGAAGCGGCTTGGTGAGCGTCGGCAGCGGCTTCATCGCCGCGCGGGCGACCAGCGGATCGCCCGTGGTCATCCCGCCCTCCAGACCGCCCGCGTGGTTGGTCTCGCGATAGAAGCCGCGCCCCTCAGACCAGAAGATCTCGTCATGGGCCTGCGATCCGGGCTTGCCCGCGAGCTCGAACCCGTCCCCCAGGCCGACGCCCTTGATCGCCTGGATCGAGCACAGCGCGCCTGCGAGGCGCCCGTCCATCCGCTCCTCCCAGGACACGTGGGACCCGAGGCCGGGCACCAGCCCGAAGGCCCGGACCTCGAACACCCCTCCCAGCGACTCGTTGGCCTTGCGCTGGACGTTGATCTCGTCGACCATCGTGCGGCTTGCCTCGGGGTCCAGGCAGCGCACGGGCGACTCGTCCACCGCCGCGAAGTCCTCGGGGCGCAGCTCGCCGGGCTCGGGTGCGGTGGCCCGCCCGATCTGCAGCACGTGGGAGAACACCGCGACCCCGAGCGCCAGCAGGAAGGCCTTGGCGACCCCACCGCCCGCGACGCGCGCCGCCGTCTCGCGTGCGCTGGCCCGCTCGAGGACGTCGCGCACGTCGGTGAGGCGGTACTTCTGGGTGCCGACGAGGTCGGCGTGGCCGGGGCGCGGGAGGTGCACCTCGGCGACCTCCGCGTCGACCGGCCAGGGGTTCATCCGCTCCTCCCAGTTGGCGTAGTCGCGGTTTGGCACCTGCAGGGCTATCGGGCCTCCGAGCGTGCGTCCGTGCCGTACGCCGCCGGTGACCACGGCGTGGTCGCGCTCGATCTTCATGCGCCCGCCGCGCCCGTGGCCGAGCTGGCGGCGGGCCATGTCGCGGTCGAGGTCCTCCTGGCGCAGGGCGAGGCCGGCCGGGAGCCCCTC
>JBBQNQ010000158.1:0-3905 GCA_038330095.1 Solirubrobacterales bacterium | reverse complement strand
TGTCCGACGTGGTGGTCAGCGAGCTCCCGGTGCCTCTGCGCGCCGGCTCCTTCGAGGAGTGGTGGACGAGGACGTCCGCCCTCGCTGGGCCGCTCGCCAGGATGCTCGCTTCGCTGCCCGAGGATGCAGGGAGAGCGATTCACGCGAGAGCTCAGGAGGCGACCAGCGCGTACGAGACGCCCGCCGGGCTGGAGCTCCCCGGGGTCACGCTGATCGCCACGGGCCGTCGGGGGTAACACGCCGGGGCAACCGGGCCGAGCCGCGCGCCGCTAGGCAGCGCTGCGCGGCTCGGCGCCGCCGCTCACGACAACTGCATCGTCACGCACTTCGTCTCGGTGTAGCCCTCGAGAGCCTCGGCGCCCATCTCCCGACCCCAGCCCGACTCCTTGTAGCCGCCAAACGGCAGCGCGGCGTCGAACACGTTGTAACAGTTGACCCACACCGTGCCCGCGCGGAGCCGCTTCGCGGTCCGGTGCGCCTTTGCGAGGTCCGTCGTCCAGATCCCCGCGGCGAGGCCGAACGCCGTCCCGTTTGCGACGGGAAGCACGTCCTCCTCGTTCTTGAACGGCTTCACCGTGACCACCGGGCCGAAGATCTCCTCGGTCTCGATGCGCATGTCGGGAGTGGTGTCGGCGAACACCGTCGGCTGGACGAAGTAACCCTTGTCCCCGACTCGCTCGCCGCCGGCCATCGCCCTGGCGCCCTCCTCGGCGCCGGAGCGCAGGTAGCCCGTCACGCGCTCGAGCTGCTCCTGGGAGACAAGCGGCCCCATATGCATATCGGGGTCGAGGCCAGACCCCACCTTGATGTCCTTCGCGGCCGTTGAGACTCCCTCGGCCACTTCGTCGAACATCGACTCCTCGACGAACAGCCGCGAACCGGCGGCGCAGCACTGCCCGTGGTTGAAGAAGATCGAATGCGCCGCGCCCGCGATCGCCGTCGCGGGATCGGCGTCGGCGTAGACGACGTTCGGCGACTTGCCGCCGAGCTCGAGAGTCAGCTTCTTGAGGTTGCCCGCCGCCGCTTTGACGATGAGCTTGCCGACCTCGGTCGATCCGGTGAACGCGACCTTGTCGACGTCCGGATGCGCGGCGAGCGCGGCGCCGGCGGTCTCACCGAAGCCGGGCACGACGTTCACCACGCCCTCGGGGATGCCGGCCTCGAGGATCAGCTCGCCGAGGCGCAGCGCCGAGAGCGGCGTCTGCTCGGCGGGCTTGAGCACGACCGTGCAGCCGCTCGCGAGCGCCGGGCCGAGCTTCCACGCGGCCATCAACAAGGGGAAGTTCCAGGGGATGATCTGACCCACGACGCCGACAGGCTCGCGCAGGCTGTAGGCGTGCCACTCGGCATCCGGCATGTACGGGACCGACGGCTGGATCGTCTGGCCGTAGAGCTTCGTAGTGAAGCCCGACATGAAGTGGAAAAGGTCGGCGGCGAGCGGGATGTCGGCCGCGCGCGCGACCCCGTAGGGCTTGCCGTTGTCGAGCGTCTCCAGCGCGGCGAGCTCGTCGCCGTGCTCGAGGATCAGGTCGCCGAGGCGGTGCATCAGGCGACCGCGATCCGAGGGGCTCATGGTTGGCCAGGCGCCCCCCTCGAACGCCGCGCGGGCGGTCTTGACGGCGCGGTCGATGTCCTCCGAGTCGCCTTCCGCCACGTGGGCGAGCGTCTCGCCCGTGGCGGGGTTCCAGACCTCGAAGGTCTTCCCCGACGCGGCGTTCAACCAGTCACCGCCGATGAGCATCGACCGCTCCTGTCCGACGAACTCGCGTGCGCGATCGTCGATCTGGATCTCCGTTGCCATATCCCCGTCTCCTCTGTCGTGGATCGACCCATCGATCATACGCCGCGCCCGCAGCGGCGCCGGCGGCCCGGATGTCTCGGCGAGGGTGGCCCTTCCGCAGAGCCGTTACTAACGTCATCGTTAGAGCCCGTGCCGAACCCGACTTCAAGGAGCAGCGATGGACCTCAGACTGACGGACAAGGGCGCCGTCGTCACGGGAGCGCGCACCACTGACAATCTCGACGGCATTCGTCATCGACGGCGGGCTGATCAAGACGACTTGACCTGAGCGTGACCCCGTCGAGCCGAGCGTTCCAGTGATCGCCGCGCGCCTTCGTCGCGCAGTCCAGGGAGGCTCGCTGGGGACATCGTCGCTGACCGAGGATCGACGTAAGCGGCTCGCCCTCGTCGCCGCGATCATGGGCTCGTTCGTCGCCGGCCTGGACGCCACCGCGGTCAACGTCGCGCTGCCGACCATCCGCGCCGACCTCGGCGGCGGGCTCGCCGGCCAGCAATGGGTCTCCAACGCCTACCTGCTCACCCTCGGCTCCCTGATCCTGGTGGGCGGGTCGCTCGGCGACGTCTTCGGGGAGCGGCGGGTGTTCTCGATCGGGGTCGCCGGCTTCGGAGTCGTGTCGATGCTCTGCGCCGTCGCGCCCACCATCGAGCTCCTGATCGCCGGTCGCGCGCTGCAGGGCGCGTTCGGGGCGCTGCTTACCCCGAGCGCGTTGGCGGTCATCATCGCCGCCTTCCCCGCCGCCGAGCGCGGCGCTGCGATCGGCTCCTGGACGGCATGGTCGGCGATCGCCACCGTGATCGGGCCGCTGGTCGGCGGCTACATCGTCGACGCGATCTCCTGGCGGTTGATCTTCGCCATCAACGTGCCGTTCGTGGCCGTGACCCTGGTGCTGATCTCCGTCGCCGTACCGGCCCGCGCGCCCGGAGCCACGCACGCGCGCGTGGACTGGCTGGGCGCCGCGCTGACCTTCCTCGGGCTGGCGGGGCCGGTGCTCGCGCTCATCCGCCAGCCGGCGGTGGGCTGGAGCAGCCCCGAGGTATGGGGTGCCGGACTGGGCGGACTGGCGCTGCTGGGCGTCTTCCTGATCCATGAGCGACGCACCCCGGCGCCGATGCTGCCGCTGGGCCTGTTTCGGCGGCGAAACTTCGCGGTGGGCAACCTGCAGACACTCGCGATGTACGGCGGGCTGAGCGTCACCTTCTTCTTCCTCGTGCTCTTCCTGCAGGAGGTGGTCGGCTATGGCGCGCTGCAGGCGGGGCTCGCCCTCATGCCCTCGACGCTCGTCATGTTCGCCCTCTCCAAGCGGACCGGGCGCCTAGCCGACCGCTTCGGGCCTCGTCTGTTCATGGGCGGCGGGCCGCTGATCGCCGCCCTCGGGCTCGCGCTCATGCTTCGCCTCGGCGCCGGCCTGGACTACTTCACCGACCTGCTGCCGCCGCTGCTCGTCTTCTCGATCGGGCTGTCGTGCACCGTCGCGCCGCTGACCGCCACCGTGCTCTCGGACGCCGACGAGTCCAACGCCGGCATCGCCTCCGGGGTCAACAACGCGATCGCGCGTATCGCCAGCCTGCTCGCCGTCGCGGCGATCGGCGCGGTGATCTCCGCGCAGTTCAGCTCCGAGCTGGACCGGCGCCTCGCAGGGCGCACGCTCAGCCCCTCCGGTCGGACCGCCGTCGTTCAGGCGCGCGACCAAACACTGGCTCGCGTCGATCCCGCCCGCACCGGACCGGAGGTCGCGAGGGCCGTGGAGGCGTCGTCGGTGCACGCGTTCCACGTCGGGATCGGCATCTCCGCCGCGCTCGTGGCGCTCGGGGGAGTGCTCGGCCTCGTCGGCATCCGCAACCCCCGCCGGGCCGTGCGCTGCGAGGACTGCGCCGGCGGCCAACTCGCCGGCCAGCCGCTGGACACCGCTCGACCGCGGGTGCGCGTGGCCGTGCCAGGCCGGCCCACCGCGCCGGCGCCGCAGGCGGGTTAGCTAACGCCCCAAGCGTTCCGGGCGGCCTGCCGGCGCTAGCAGTAGGTGGCCACGATCGTGCCGGTCCCGCTGTGGCCTGGGTTGCCCGCGTACCCGGGGTTGACCTTGACGACGACGATCTTCTTCGTGTT
>JBBQNQ010000157.1:0-3977 GCA_038330095.1 Solirubrobacterales bacterium | reverse complement strand
GAGCGCCCCTATCCGCTCGCCGTAGAGCAGCATGTAGATCGAGAGGACGAGGATCAGGACGAGCGCGATCGTCGCCTCGACCACCTTCTGCAGCAGGTCGCTGGTGAACGCGACGAGATCGCCCGAGCCCCGCAGGACGTTGCGCTGCAGCGTCTGCAGCGCGGTCGAGCCCTGGTCTGCGACCTGCACGTCGATGTTCTTTCGATCCAGCCAGCCCTGGAGGTCGCCGAGGGTCGCGTTGGCGTCGTCCACCAGCCCGGGAACGTCCTTCTGGAACGTGGTCACCTGGTCTGAGATCGGGTTCGCGAGCAGCACTCCCAGTCCGCCGAGCGACAGGAAGAAGCCCAGGTAGACGGCTGCCACCGCCATCCCTCGTGGAAAGCGCAACCGCCGCTGCAGAAGCGAGACCAGCGGGTTGAGGATCAGCGCGATGACCGCGGCGATCAGGAAGATGAGCAGCACGCGCCCTGCAGCGCGCGCGAGCGCCCACAGGGCAAGGACCCCGAGCGGCAGCATCACCAGCTGGACCCATCGGGGCACCACCACGGGCTCGACGAAGCGACGGCGGACGGTGGGCTGCTCCTCCGGGGTGAGCCCCTCCTCCTGCCTCGGTGCGCGCTCGTCGCTCACGGAAGTCCGCCTCAGACTACCCTGCGCCTCTATGCCCGACGATCGGCGTGCCCCCGCCACGATCCTCTTCGTGGGCGACGTCGTGGGCAGCATCGGGCGCCGCGTGCTGCGCTCCCTGCTGCCCGCCATCCGCGAGCGCCACGCGCCCGACTTCGTGGTGGTCAACGGCGAGAACGCAGCGGGCGGCCTAGGCATCACCCCGCGGGTGGCCGACGAGTTCTTCGCGGCCGGCGTGGATGTCATCACCCTCGGCAATCACACCTACCGCCACCGGGAGGTGTGGCCCTATCTGGACGAGCAGCCGCACATCCTGCGTCCCGCCAACTTCCTGCGCAGCCAGCCCGGCCACGGCACGTGCACCGTGGAGCGCGACGGGGTGTCGCTCGGCGTGATCAACCTGTCGGGCAACCTCTTCCTGCAAGCCGGCCGCGCGGTCTTTCCGGAGGCCGACGCCACCCTGCGCGAGGTGCGCGACGCGGATCACGTGCTGGTCGACATGCACGGCGAGGCGACGAGCGAGAAGGTCGCCATGGGCTGGCACCTCGACGGCCGCGTGACCGCGGTGGTCGGCACCCACACCCACGTTCCCACCGCCGACGCGCGGGTCCTGCCGGGCGGGACCGCCTACATCACCGACGTGGGGATGACCGGCGCACGCGGCGGGGTCATCGGCGTGCGCCGCGAGCAGGCCATCGAGTCGCTGATGACCCATCTCCCCGTCCGCTTCGATACCGCCGAGGAGGATCCGTACATCAACGCGGTGGTCATCCGGGCGAGCCGACCACGACGGGCGGAGGCCATCGAGCAGCTTCTGCTTCCAGCGCCGGAAGCGTGACCGGCGCCGGCGGGGCAGCCGGCTCCGGCGGGTCGAGGAGCACCAGGAGAAGCGGCGGGAGGAACCAGACGAGGTAGAGGTAGAACCAGTGCGTCAGCCCGAGCTGGGCGGCGATCAGCACCGCCGCGCTCAGCGCGCACAGCGTGCGCAGGTCACGGCGGCGGGGCACGAGCGCGACCAGCAGCGCGAGCCCGATCGTGCCGAACTTCCAGGCGCCCTGCAGGAACCCGAGGTTGCCGTGGAAGCCCCACAGCGAGAAGGGGGACCCGCGGTCGTTCTGGTAGCCCAGGGTCCGGTCGTAGAAGCTGTGGAGGTCGCCGTTCAGCAGGAC
Source organism: Solirubrobacterales bacterium (assembly GCA_038330095.1). Taxonomy (GTDB): domain Bacteria; phylum Actinomycetota; class Thermoleophilia; order Solirubrobacterales; family Solirubrobacteraceae; genus JBBPZA01. The sequence goes on along the minus strand of JBBQNQ010000157.1, from coordinate 2,181 downwards.
CGGGAGCATGGCCAGCGCGCCGGTCACGGCGAACGCGACCACGAAGACTGCGAGGCGGCGCGGGGCGAGGCTGCGGCGCCCTTCGGCGTAGGTTGCGAACAGCGGCGCCAGCAGCAGCGGTGCGAACTTCGTCAGCCCGGCGAGCGCCAGCGCGCCGCCCCGCGCGGCCGGGCGGCCGGCAGTGAGCAGGGCGAGCACCACGAGCAGTGCGACGAGACTGTCGTTCGCCCCCGAGCTGGAGACGTACAGGGTCCACGGGCAGGCCGCCCACGCGTAGGCCAGCGCCGCGCCGAGCGGCGGGCCGCGCCGGCGCCAGCCGAGAAGGAACAGCGCGGCCACGGTGAGCACATCGAAGGCGATCGCCGCCCCGTGCGCGGCAGGCAGGTCGTCCCAGCGCCCCTTCCAGGGGAAGGCCTGCTCGAAGGGGACATAGGCGAGGTAGTTGACCGGCCCGTAGGTGTCGCCGTGCTGGTTGTCCTTGGGGAAGTTGCCGTAGAGACGCTCGCCGTGGCTGATGCGGTCGGCGCCAATCACCCCGGAGTAGCCCACGTCGATCACGTTGCCGTCGGCCACGTTGAGCGCGACCCGGAAGCCGACCAGGAAGACCGTCGCGAGCACGAGCCAGTGCCAGCGCACGCGCAGGCGCGGCCGCGACGCCGGCGCCCGCGGACGCAGCGCCGCGAGGAGCATGCGGGCCAGCAGGTAGACGAGCGCCGGAGCGGCCAGGGGCACCGACACGCCGATGCGCCCGTGGTTGAAGAAGGCGAGCGAGGCCGAGAGCAGGCCGACGAGCACGAGCAGGTCGAGGTGCAGCAGGCGCCACGGCCGCCGCACGTCTATGAACGGTGCCGCGAACAGCACGCACAGCGGGATCCACACGTACCAGGCGTTGACCGTGCGTCCGAAGGCGCCGGGGTAGCCGCGGGCCATCGACCAGGCGACCTGGAAGCCCGTCCACGCTTCCAGCACCCGACCCGAGCGGTCGTCGACGAGGACCTGGCCCACCTCCTTGCCGCCCTTGTAGAAGGAGACCTGCCAGCGGTCAGAGCCCTTGAGGAAGGCGCGACTGGTCACGCCGGGGGCCAGGCGCCGCCGTTCGCCGCGGATCTTGGGTACGAGCTCCGCTATGGCCGTCGCGTCGCGGGCGCTCAGGACGTGGTCGGGCGGCGGCCGGTTGAGCGTCGGCGGGTCGGTGAGACCGTTGGGGTCGGTGACGCGGGCGGCGCTCTGGGTGGCGAGCGACCCGCGCGTCGAGCCCTGAGCCTGCGCACTCGCGACAGACGCGAGGAGGAACAACAAGACCGCGGCGCAGATCGCCGCGGTCCGGCTTACCTGCGGAAGCTCCAGAGCTTGTTGCCGACGAAGTTGAAGGGCGTGGCGCCGGCGACGGCGAGCGCCTGCGCCGGCACCTCCGCCATCCCCGCGGCGGAGACCAGGAGCTCGAGCAGCGCCAGGTTGAACAGGAAGGCGCCGACGCTTACCACCAGGAAGCGCGCGGCCTGGTGGTGGCCCCTGTCCCCGCGCGCCTCGCAGAACGTCCATTGCCGGTTCCAGACGAAGTTGTTGGTGACCGCTACCAGGAAGGCCAGGGTCGCCGCCACCCGGTAGTCGAGCCCCGCCGAGTGGACGAGCAGCGTGAAGGTGGCGAGGTTGACGACGTAGCCAGACGCCCCAACCGCCGCGAAGCGAAAGAGCTGCAGCCAGTTCTGGGGCTTGCGGGTCCCGTGGTGGACCCGCCGCGCTACCCGCCGCGCCGGCTCGGTGCGCCGGCTCGGGGACGGCGGCGGTGACCCGGTCCCCGGCGGCGGAATGGTGGTTGTCGCGTCGTCCCGCATCGAGCGCCCAAGGGTAGCGACGTGGTTCACCCGGGTAGGCCGAAGTGCTCGAGGATCATCGGCGTGACGTCCGCAATCGTCCACTGGGCCTTGTCGGCGCGCGACGCCGGACCCGTTCCGCACCACAGCAGCATGCTCTCGGAGTCGCTGCGGTGCAGCGAGCCGTGGGTCCCTCCGCCGACGTGGCCCTGCCCGCCCCAATCCAGGAACTCCCACCCCGGGGCGGCCGAGAGCAGCACGTCGCCGGCCGTCTGGCAGCTCAGCGCCGCCCACAGGCGCGCCAGCGCGTGCGGGTAGTCGACGCTCGTGAACACCCCGTCGCGCACCCGGGCGCCCAGCGCGCTCA
>JBBQNQ010000156.1:0-4007 GCA_038330095.1 Solirubrobacterales bacterium | reverse complement strand
CAGATGCGATACTGGCCCGCGATGGCAGGACCAACCGATCTGAAGGGAGACCTGCAAGTTCAGGTCATGGACGCGCTCTGGCGCCTGGGCTCCGGGACGGTGGAGCAGGTGCGCAGCGCGCTGCCCAAGCGGTACCGCGGTGCTTACACGACTGTCCAGACCGTCCTCAACCGGCTGGCCGAGCGTGACCTGCTCAACCGGGAGAGACGAGCGAACGTGATCGTCTACCGTCCGCGCCTCTCGGAGGCGGAGTTCCTCTCGCGTTCAATCGAGAGCCGCCTGGCGTCGGCTTCGCCGGGAGCGCGCCAGAGCGTCCTCGCGGGGCTCATCGACGGTCTTGGTGAAGACGAGCTGTCGGAGGTCCGCCGACTCGCGGCCGACGTCGCGAAGCGCCGCCGGCAGTCCGGCACGCGATGACGACGGCCCTGCTCGCGGCGATCGTGCTCGTCGCGATCACGGCTCCGCACGCCGTGCGGCTCGACCATGTCGCGCCCTCGACAGCGGCGACCGTGTGGCTTTCGGCGCTGGTCCTGCGCGCGTTGACGGTGATCTTCATCGCCCTTTCGGTTGTCCTCTACGTGCCCACCACCGCCGTCTTCGCCTCGCTCACCCACTGGTGCTGGGACGCCGCGATCCCGCTCGTCACCCCGCGGGTCGGGCTCGACGGCCACCGGGTGGGCGACGCCGCGACGGTGGCCCCCGCGCTGTTTCTCACGGCGTCGTTGCTGTCGGTCGGCTACGGAATCGCACGCACTGTGCATGCCGTCCGGAGCTGGCTGAGGCGAGCGGCCATCGGTCGAGGCCCGCGCGACAGCGTCCTGGTCGCCGGCGAGCGACCCTTGCTCGCGGCGGCAGGCCTCGCCCGTCCGCGGGTGGTCGTCTCGGCGGCCGCAGTCGGCACGCTCGAAGAGGATGAGCTCGCCGCAGGGCTGGCGCACGAGCGCGGGCATATCGCCCATCGCCACCGCTTCGTCCTCGTCATCGCCGAGGCCTGTCGGGGCCTGGCCCGCGGCCTGCCGGGCTCGCAGCACGCGGCGGCCGAGCTGGCCTTCCATCTCGAGCGCGACGCCGACCGCTGGGCGGTCATTCGCGAGCGCCATGATCCGTGCGCGCTGGCGAGCGCCATCTGCAAGGTGGCCCTCCCCGACCTGCCTCATCCGGTCGGCATCGCATCGCTCGGGGGAGGGGGACGGCTATCGGAACGCATCCGTCAGCTTCTGGACTTCGGGTCACAGTCGGCCGACACCGTGAAGCGGCGCACCGCGTCCATGCTCGCGGTGGCCATGGCCTGCCTCGCCGTGCTCATGCTGGCGCTGTCGCCCGCGGCGGTCGTCGCCGCGGCGAAGACCGCGGCGGCGAGCACTCCGGACGTTCACTGCCGGGACTAGCCGTTCACCGCCGCGCGGCGGAACCCCTTCACCGCGGGAGCGTTGGATCAAAGCGAAGGTCAGCGGCGCTTGAGCGGTGCCAGGTAGCCGAGCGTGATGCCCATCACGTCGTCGCGCGCCTCCGGGCTGACGTAGACGCTCTTGAGCCGGACCACGTCCCCCTGACGCACGACGGCCAGGCGCTTGCCGCTGCACGTGCTCATCGACTCGAGGTGGCCCATGTAAGACGGGTTGGTCCCGTAGCCGGCAACCGAGCGGCAGATCAGCTGGCGCCGCGTCGCGTTATTGACCTGGATGAAGCGCCCGCCGTCGTGCTGGTGACCGCCGATCGACACCACCCTGTAGTCCGCGGCTGGGCGCCAATCGCGAGTCTCGCTGGAACGGCCGGCCGGGATCGAGTACTGCGAGCCGCCACAGCCGCCGAGGTCCAGCCAAGCTGGGGTGACCGACCGCATCCGCCCGCGCACGACGGTGAACTTCACGTCGACATATACCGTCTGGGCACGCGGCGCCATGTTCATAAGCTCGACCAGCACGTTCCAGCGGTCCGGGGAGCGGACCGGGTAGCCGAACTTGCGCGGCAGCGAAACCGGTGTGCGCTCGTTGCCGGAGGCGAAGAACCGTTGAGCGCGGGTAGGGCAGGTGAGGTCCCGAGCGGAGGCGTTGGACATCACCAAGTGGTGCAGCATGACGTCCGTGTCGAAGTTTGCGCTGGCGCCGTCGGCGTAGGTGAGGTTCGCTCGAAAGCCGGTGATCGAGCAGTCGTCACAGGGCTTGGGAACCCCGACCAGGCGGCGGGTCAGCATCCGGCCCGTGTCCGCATCACCGGGCATCACGCCTTCCTGCATGCCGGTGCTCGCCGGGATCGTGAACGGACCGTACCGGACGGTCGTCTGCTGGCCCCGGCCCTTGCCCGGCTTCGCGCCGGCTGCGCCGGCGGGGACGAGGACCAGCAGGCACGCAAGACCGACGACCAAAGCCATTGATGGACGGGGCATCAGCGATCCTCCTGAAGGGCGACTGACCTTCTCGATAGACGCAAAGGACGGCGCGACGCTGGATACGACACGGGCATCCGGGCGAAGTTGCGCATACGCCGCTCACCCGGACGCCTTGCGCGCGCCACCCTGCTCCACGGCGATCGCGCGCCCGACGACCGCCGCCAACGTGCCTCGGCGAAGCTGTGCTCGCGAAATCCGCCCGATCACGTGCGCCACGATGCGGCCGCGGCGGTCGACGAAGTAGGTCTCGGGAATCCCTGTCGCACCCCAGCGGCGAGCCACGCCGTTGCCGCGGTCCCGGACGATCGGGTACCCGACCTGGTACTGGCGCAGGAACGCGCGTGCGTCGGACGTCACGTCCTGCATGTCCAGCCCGATGAGGACCGCGCCCAGTCGCTCAGCCTCCGCGCGCCCCCCCTCGAGCACCGGCGCCTCCTCTCGACACGGCGCACACCAGGATGCCCAGAAGTTCACGATCACGGGCTTTCCGCGAAGCTCGTCAAGCGCCAGGCGGCCGTTGGCGAAGGCCGGAGCAATGCGTGCCTGGAGCTCGGGCTCCACGGCGCCCCGCTGGAGGACCGGGAGCTCGAAGCCCGGCGCGGGCGTGGCCTTCGCCCGCGAGAGGCTGTCGTCGATGGTGGTGTCGGTGGCCTTGGAGAGGACGCCGTAGATGAGCAGGAACACGAGCGCGATGGCAAGGACGACGATGGCGATCGCGCCGGCCGGCCGCAGTGGGGATCGAGCTCGGGTCATGTCCTACTCATCGTAGGACAACCGGCATACTGTCCCGCATAGCCCCGCGGCGCAAGCTAGCCGTCTCGGTAAGCCACGCGCCCCGGGGCGGGCCGCGTGAGTCGCATCCTCACGAAGAGGAAGGCATCGGCAGCCGCGAGCACGCGGATGGCGATAACCGCGCCGCTGAGCTGGTCGTCGCCGGCCACGCCCACCGCAAGCCACCATGCCAGCAGCCAGAGAGCGCTCCGGAGAAAGGACTCTCCCAGGGCCTGTCCGAACCCGGGAAAGACGAGGCTGATCCCCGCTGCGAGAAGCGGGATCCGTAGCGGCCGCCGCTGCCGGCGATCGGTGGCGTGGCGGCGACTCCTAGCGCGCCGTCCGCGCCTCCGCCGGCCTAAACCCTGGGCGCGAGTGAGCTGAGATCGCGATGCTGCCATGCAGCGATACTACAAGGTGTAGGAGACGGCCCCATCGCCGGAGCGGCATGGGCCGGACGTGCCGACGCCTCGTGGGATCTCGGCTGTTGAGTAAGCGTCCGCAGTTGGAGTCTGCGACCGGTCAGGCGGCCGAGGACGACGCAGTCGGACCCCTCTCGCGCCGTGGCGGGGTCGGCACGTGGCGAGGTAGTCGAGCAGCGGCTATCCCACCCTCGTGCTCGAGGGGCTCGACCCGCGCGTCCTCGAAGCCGGAGCGCGCGAGCGCAGCCCGCCACCACTCGGCGCTGGCGGGCTGCTCCCAGGAGCGGGTGAGAATGCGCACCGCGTTCTTCAGCACGCGCACGAGGCCGCGCGGACCGAGGCTCAGCAGGCCGCGGATCTTCTCGCTCATGAGCCGGCGGCTGCGCGCGTCAGTCGGCGCAACGGAGAACATCATGTCGGCGAAC
>JBBQNQ010000155.1:0-4029 GCA_038330095.1 Solirubrobacterales bacterium | reverse complement strand
GCGCGTGGAGCCCAGCGCCGTGTTCTGGCGACTGCTGCGGGCGGCGCAGGCACTGCTCGTCCTCCAGGCGCTCGATGGCGGCCTCCTGCTGGCACTCGGGCACCGGCCGGCCAACGGGCTGCACTACGTCTACGGGCTCGTACCGCTCGGCGTGTCCTTCCTCGCCGAGCAGCTGCGCCTCGGCGCGGCCGAGGCGGTCCTCGAGACGCGCGGGCTTGCGGACGCTCAGGCGATGCGAGCGCTGTCCGAGGCCGACCAGCGCTCGATCGTCCTGGCCATCGTGCGCCGCGAGATCGGGGTTATGGCCCTCGCCGCGCTGGTGATCGTCGGCATGCTGCTGCGCGCGGCGTTCGCCTAGGAGGCCCTAACGCTCAGCGCTCGTCGGACACCGCCGCATCGTGCAGCGAGCGGTACGCACCGCCGTAGAAGACGAGCGGCTTGCCTTCCGCGTGGTCCATGGCGGTCACGGCGCCGATGCCGATCACGTGGTCGCCGCCCGGGACCAGTTCGGTTAGATCGCAGGCCAGCCACGCGAGCACTCCGTCGAGCACGGGGACACCGTCGCGCTCGTTCCACGCGACGCCGGTGAACTTCTCGTGCTCGGGGCTCTTGGAGGCGAACTGGCTGGAGAGATGCTGGTGGTCGGCGCGCAGGATGTTGACCCCGAAGCGACGCGACTCGCGCACCAGCGGGAGCGTGCGCGCGCCCTTGTCGAAGCACACGAGCAGCAGCAGGGGCTCGAGCGACAGTGAGCACACCGAGTTGCAGGTCAGTCCCCGCGGGCCGTCGGGCCCCAGGCCGGTGATCACCGTGACCCCGGTGGGAAAGTGCCCGAAGACCGACCGGAAGCGACGTCGCTGCGCCTCGGTGTCCTGCGCGAGCTTGTTCACGTAACCACGAGGAATCCGTACTGGCCGAGGACGTCGTGGTTGGAGAGCGTGCAGAAGATGCGGTAGGTGCCGACGGGGAGGGCGACCGGCTTGGCCACGGCAGTCTGGCCGGGCTTGATCGTCGTGGTGCGCCCGATGATGTATCCGCCCCGGCCGACGGCGAGGTCGTGGGGCACGTCGCCGTCGTTGGTGGCCTGCAGGACGAGATGTGCGAAGCCGTCGGGGCCGGCCTTCATGTCGACGCGCGGCGGGCTGACCCGGTACTCGGTGAGCTTGACGCGCAGCGTCCCGCCGTCCTTCAGCACGAGGTCGGGCGTCGTCGTGTTCGACCCGCATCCCGCTACGCCGGACCCCGCGAGCGCGAGCGCGACGAGCGCGGTGAGTCCGGCGCGGGCGCGGGGCATCGGCCGGGCCATCATGGCATAGGATCTGCGCCGCCATGAGCCGCTTCGTCCGCCTCCTCCTGCTCGCGGCGCTTCCACTCGGAGCGGCTGCGCTGATCGCCTGCGGCACCCAGGGAGTCCAGGTCGCGCAGCAGTCCGAGTACCGCCAGGGGGCCGAGATCTTCTCGCAGCGCTGCTCGGGCTGCCACACGCTGAGCGCGGCCGGCGCCCAGGGGTCGGCGGTCAACGTTCGCAACAAGGAGCGCACCGACGGGCCGAGCTTCGACCAGCGCAAGGAGCGCAGCGTCGCCGACGTCGCCTACGCGATTCGCAACGGCGGCTTCTCGGGCGCGATCATGCCCCAGAACATCATCGTCGGCGCGGACGTGGAGAAGGTCGCGCAGTTCGTGGTCGCGTGCTCGGGCAAGAGCGCCAAGCAGCCCCAGTCGCCGGCCACGCCGCCCAATACGCCTCCGGCAAAGGAGTGCAACGAGTAGGCAGGCGGGCGCGGGTACGCTCCCGCGCGTGCTGGACCTTCGCCTGATCCGCTCCGACCCTGACGCCGCGCGGGCGGCGCTTGCCCGCCGGGGGGCGGACGGAGCGGTGGACGAGCTGCTTGGCCTTGACGAGGAGCGGCGCTCGCTGCTCCCCGAGCTCGAGTCGCTGCGGGCGCAGAAGAACAGCGCGTCGGAGGCGATCGCCGCCGCCAAGCGGGCGGGCGGGGACGCGGCGGAGGCGATCGGCGCCATGCGCGAGGTCGGCCGGCGCGAGAAGGAGCTCGACGCCCGGCTCGCGGAGGTGCAGGGCCGGCTTGACTCGGCGCTGGCCGCGCTCCCGAACCTCCCCGATCCGACGGCCGCCGACGAGGACACGGTGCTGCGTCAGGTCGGCGAGCCCCGGATCCCGGCTCACCCGCCCCGCGACCACCTCGAGCTCGCGGGCGACCTGATCGACATGGACGCGGCCGCGCGCGTGGCCGGCTCGCGCTTCGCCTACCTGAAGGGCGACCTCGTGCTGCTCGAGCTCGCGCTGGTGCGCTGGGCCCTCGAGCTGCTGCGCGGGGGCGGCTTTGAGCCGGTGATACCGCCGGTGCTGGTGCGCGAGGAGGCGCTGTACGGGACGGGCTTCCTCCCCGACACCGAGCAGCAGATCTACCGGCTGGCCGACGACCCCCTCTACCTGGCGGGGACCAGCGAGGTGCCGCTGGCGTCATTGCACGCAGAGGAGATCATCGCGCAGGAGCGGCTCCCCCTTCGCTACGCGGGCTTCTCGCCCTGCTTTCGCCGCGAGGCCGGGGCGGCGGGCCGCGACACGCGGGGCATCTTCCGCGTGCATCAGTTCGACAAGGTCGAGATGTTCGCGTTCGTCGATCCCGCTGAAGGCGCGGAGGAGCACGAGCGGATCCTGTCGATCGAGGAGGACGTGCTGCGCGCGCTCCAGATCCCCTACCGGGTGGTCAACATCGGGGTCGCGGAGCTCGGGGCGTCGGCCGCCAAGAAGTACGACTGCGAAGCCTGGCTGCCCGCGCAGGGCCGCTACCGCGAGCTGACGTCGTGCTCGAACACCACCGACTTCCAGGCGCGGCGCCTGCAGATCCGCATGCGCCCCTCGGGAGGGGGCCGCCCGATGGTGCTGCACACCCTGAACGGCACGGCGGTGGCGGTCGGGCGGACGATCATCGCGCTGCTGGAGAACGGCCAGCGCGAGGACGGCAGCGTGGTGCTGCCCGAGGTGCTCGTGCCCTACGGCGCGCCGGAGCGGATCGCGGCCGGCGGCCCGCGCTGAACCCGGTCACCTCCCCGCTCGTAGGGATGCACTGACCAGCACCCGACGGGGAGGTAGTGGCATGCGCAGGATGTTTCTCGCACTGGCGGCGGCGGCCGTCGCGATGCTCGCCCTTCCGGCGCTCGCGCCGGCGGCCGACACGGCGCTCACGGCGCGCCTGAACGGCAAGAACGAGGCGCCCGCGCAGGGAGACAAGAACGGGAAGGGGTTCGCCACCATCATTCTGGACAGCTCGTCCAAGCAGGCCTGCTTCGCGTTGAGCTGGAACAAGATCGGCCCGGCGATCCTCGCGCACATCCACAAGGGCAAGCAGGGCGTGGCAGGCCCGGTCGTGGTCGCCCTGTTCGCCGGAACGGCCGCCAAGGCTGGGTGCGTGCCCATCGCGAGCAAGCTGCTCAAGGCGATCCGCAAGAAGCCGGGGAACTACTACGTGAACGTCCACTCGATGGACTTTCCGAACGGAGCGATCCGCGGCCAGCTCAAGGTCGTGAAGTAGGGCACGCCGCATGTGGGGACGCGCCGGGCGCCGGCGCGTCCCCGGCGGCTAACCTCCGTGGCATGTGCCGAAACATCCGGACCCTCCACAACTTCGAGCCGCCCGCCACCCAGGACGAGGTACGCGCCGCCGCTCTGCAGTACGTACGCAAGATCAGCGGCTTCACCAAGCCGTCGAGCGCCAACAGCGAGGCCTTCGAGCATGCGGTCGACGCCGTAGCCGAGATCTCGCTGGAACTGCTCGGCGAGCTCGTGACCTCTGCGCCGCCGAAGGACCGCGACGTCGAGGCCGCAAAGGCGCGCGCGCGCTCAGCCCAGCGCTACGCCGCCTGACTAGCCGTCCAGCAAACCAACGAGGAGGCTGCAATGGCGGGGCCGTACACGCTCAAGAGGCTCACCGACGTCAAGGACTCCGCTCCCGGGTTCGGCTACGGCGAACTCCAGGAGGCGCGCTTTGCCAATGACGATCTCGACGC
>JBBQNQ010000154.1:0-4104 GCA_038330095.1 Solirubrobacterales bacterium | reverse complement strand
GAGGACCTGATCGTCGAGGTCGACGGCAGCGCCGTCGTCACGGTCGACGACCTGCAGCGCCTGATGGTCGCCGAGCTCATCGGGCGCTCTGTTCCGGTGACCGTGGTGCGCGACGGCGCGGCGAAGCGACTCACGCTGGTTCCCGCCGAGTTGACCGCCTGAGGAGTGCATCCCGCGGCGCCGGGTAGGCTCGCTCCTGCGAATGGAGCGAGCGGAGGGAGCCGGATGAGCGCGCGCGGAGGCATCTACCTCGGAGGCACGAAGATCCAGGCCGTCGTCATCGACGGCAACCACAAGGTGACCGGCGAGTCGCGCCATCCCACTCCCCAGGACGGAGGCCCGCAGGATGTCGCCGATGCGATGGCCGCCGCCATGAAGGAGGCGGCGCAGGCGGCCGGCGTCACCCCCGGCAAGCTCGCCGGCGTCGGCGTCGGCTCGCCCGGGGAGATCGACACCGCCAAGGGCACGGTCTCCCAGGCCAGGAACCTTCCGGGCTGGAGCGGCTCCTTCGCCATCGCCAAGGCCCTCCAGAAGTCGCTCGGGGTCAAGCAGGTCCACATCAGCAACGACGTGACCGTGGCGACCAATGCCGAGTTCGAGCTCGGCGTGGGGGCGCCCTACGACTCGTTGCTCGGGGTCTTCTGGGGCACCGGGGTGGGAGGCGGGCTGGTGCTGGGCGGCAGGGTGTGGGAGGGCCGCGGCGCCGCCGGAGAGATCGGCCACATGGTCTACAAGCGCGGCGGCGACAAGTGCGGCTGCGGGCGGCGCGGGTGCATGGAGGCCTATGCGGGCCGAGCGTGCATGGAGGCGCGCGCGCGGGCCATCGCCAAGGACGGCCGCAAGACCCGGCTCTTCAAGATCATGGAGAAGAAGGGACGCACACGGCTGACCTCCGGCGTCTGGGAGAGCGCGCTGCGCAACGACGACGAGGTCGCGCACGAACTGGTCAACCGCGCGGTGAGGGCGCTGGGGACGACGATCGCCTCGGCCTGCAATCTGCTCGACGTCGAGGCGGTGGTCATCGGCGGCGGCATGGGGATCAAGGTCGGGCCCGCATACCTGGAGGCGATCACCGAAGAGATGCACGAGCACCTCTTCGTCATCGACCACCCGCCCGACATGCAGATCGCCCAGCTCGGAGACCTGGGAGGCGCAATCGGCGCCGCTCTGCTGGCGCCGGCGCCTAAGCCGCGTTCCAGGTCCAGATCACCGCGGTCTCGCGCTCCCAGCCGAGCACGCTGAGCGTCGCCGTCTCGAGGCCGAGGACTGCGCCCTTCTCGGGCGGCAGGTCGACCCAGCGCGCGGCCAGCACGCGCAGCATGTGCCCGTGGGAGAAGACGATCGCGTTACCCACCCCGGCGCGCAGGCTCTCAATCACTCGGTCGGCGCGCGCGCCGACCTGGGCCGCGTTCTCGCCACCGGGGGCGCCGTCGCGCCACAGCAGCCACCCGGGGCGCCCTTCGCGGATCTGGTTGGTGGTGAGCCCCTCGTACTCGCCGTAATCCCATTCGCGCAGGTCGTCGGTCAGCTGCAGGACCTCGCGCTCGAAGCCCGCCAGGCGCGCGGTCTCGAGCGAGCGCCCGAGCGGGCTCGAGAGCGCGAGGTCGAAGAAGCGCCCCTGCAGTCGCTGCCCCAGCTGCTCGGCGACCGCTCGGCCCCCCTCGGTGAGCGGGATGTCGGTGGTCCCGGTGTGCTGGCCCGAGATGCTCCACTTCGTCTCGCCGTGGCGCACGAGGACCACTTCGTGGCCCGTTCTAGGCACGCTCCGATACCTGTCCTGCTGCCGCCTCGTCGCATAGGACCACCGTCCGCTTGCCGCCGAGCAGGCTCGCCGGGGTCCCCGGGTCGGGCCCGGCCGCGATCTGCGCGATGGGGCCGGCCTTCTCCGCGCCGGTGACGAGGATGAGGATCCGTCGCGCCGCCCGCAGCACCGGCAGGGTGAAGGTCACCCGCTCGGGCGGGGGCTTGGGCGAGTCGGTGATCCACGCGCAGACCGCGCTGTCGACGTCGAGCAGCGGGTGGTGGGGAAACAGCGAGGCCGTGTGCCCGTCGGGCCCGACGCCCTGCAGCGCGATGTCGAGCACGGGCACCTCGCCCGGTGCGGCGCCGGCCCGCGCCTCGAGCTCGGCCCCGTAGGCCTCCGCGGCCCGCTGACCGCCCAGCTCGGTCGCCACCCGGTGCCATTGCTCGTCGCGCAGCGGCGCCCCCGAGAGGGCCTCGCGGCACATCCGCAGGTTGCTCTCGGGGTCGTCGTCGGGGACCACGCGCTCGTCGCCCATCCACAGCTCGACGCCGGTCCAATCCAGCCCGCGGTCAGCGGCGAGCAGCTCGTAGGTCCGCTTCGGGGTCGAGCCGCCCGCCAGCGCGACGTGGACCGTTCCCCGCACCGCCTGCGCCTCGCGGATCTCCTCCTTCACCAGCTCGGCGGCGGCGCGCGCGGTGGCCTCTGGATCGGGAAGGACGCGTAGGTCGGTCATCCCGAGCCCCCTCTACTGCGGGGCCTTCTCGAGGTGCCCGCCGAACGCGTGGCGCATCGCCGAGGTGACCTTGTTGCCGAAGTCGGCCTCACCGCGCGAGCTGAAGCGGGTGAAGATCGCGGTGGCGAGCACCGGAATCGGCACCGCCTCGTCGATCGCCGCGATCGCCGTCCAGCGGCCCTCTCCGGAGTCCGAAACGCGGCCGCCGAAGTCGGCCAGGTCCGGGCTCTCGAGCAGCGCCGCCGCGGTGAGATCGAGGAGCCAGGAGGCGACGACCGAGCCGCGCCGCCACACCTCGGTGACCTCCGACAGGTCGAAGTCGTACTGGTAGAGCTCGGGCTCGCGCAGCGGCGTGGTCTCCGCGTCGATCTCGTGCTCGGCCTTGCCGACGTTGGCGTGGTGGAGGATGTTCAGCCCCTCCGCGTAGGCGGCCATCGCCCCGTACTCGATGCCGTTGTGGACCATCTTGACGAAGTGGCCTGCGCCCGCCGGCCCGCAGTGCAGGTAGCCCTCCTCGGCCGGGCTCGGCTCTCCCTCGCGGCCGGGGGTGCGGTCGGCGACCTCGACACCAGGGGCCAGCGAGCGGAAGATGGGCTCGAGCTTCTGCACGGCGCCCTCCTCGCCGCCGATCATCAGGCAGTAGCCGCGCGCGAGTCCCCACACGCCGCCGCTCGTCCCAACGTCGACGTAGTGGATTCCCGCGTCAGTGAGCTCGTTCGCACGGCGGATGTCGTCGTGGTAGTAGGAGTTGCCGCCGTCTATGACGATGTCGTCGCGCTGGAGCAGCGGCACCAGCCTGGCGAGCTGGTCGTCGACGATCGCCGCCGGCACCATCAGCCACACGCAGCGAGGCTGGTCGAGCTTGCCGATGAAGTCCTCCAGCGACTCGGCGCCGGTGGCGCCCTCGCCCGCGAGCTCCTGCACCGAGTCCTGGCTGACGTCGAAGACGACGCACTCGTGCCCGTCGCGCATGAGACGGCGGACGAGGTTCGCGCCCATCCGGCCGAGGCCGACCATTCCGAGCTGCATCAGTGAAACGCTCCCTCGATCGTCTTGACCAGTTCGTCCCAGCCCGCCTCGACGTCCGGGCCGAGGTGCACGCGGAGCGCGCGGCGACCGCGCTCCCGGAGCACGGACAGGTCGCCTTGCGCCTGCGCCGCCTTGACGACGCCGAAGGTGTAGCTCTGCCCGGGCACGTCGAGGTCGGCCGCGTCGTCCTGCGTGATCTGGAGGAACACGCCGGAGTTCGGGCCGCCCTTGTAGGCCTGGCCCGTCGAGTGCAGGAAGCGCGGGCCGAAGCCGACGCACGTGGCGGCGCGCGTCGCGTCGCGGATGCGCGTGCGGAGCTCCGTCAACTGCTCGCGCCGCTCGTCCGTGCGCGGGCCGTAGAACAGCAGCGCGACGTAGTCGCCGGGGCCGGCCTGGGCGACGTGGGCGCCGACGTCCTGACCGCCGAAGATCGTGAGATTCTCGCCCCGGGCCGTCGGTGTCTCCTCGGGCAGCGCGCCCGTCTTCTCGTATTCGTCGGTCAGCTCGCGCGTGGCGAGTTTCGAGGCCTCGACGTCGGGCTGGTCGAACTGGTCGATGCCGATGATGGCCCCCGTGACCGCAGTGGCGAACTCCCACC
>JBBQNQ010000153.1:0-4283 GCA_038330095.1 Solirubrobacterales bacterium | reverse complement strand
CTGGTAGCCCAGCACCTGCTCGGAGACGCTGACCCGCCCGAACGAGAGCGTCACGCCCATCACCGTCCGGCGGTCGAGCAGGCCCTCTATCCACGTCTCGGTCTCGCGTCGCGGCTGGGTGTACCAGTCGCCCGAGAACGGTTCGACGAACGCCTGGCGATCCTCCAGCTCGAGCGCCTTGACCTCGTAGGTGCGGCCGAGATGCAGGTAGATCGCCCCCTCGTGCGCTGCGGAGTACGCGCGCGCTCCTTCGATCGTGCCCAGCAGCTCCCCCGATCCGACGTCGATCACCGCGAACACGTCCGGCGAGGCTGAGCGCAGGGAGACGCGCGCGGCGGGGTAATCCTCGCGGCGCACGGGGGTGAAGCGCCCGGCGCGCTCGCGCAGCTCGCCCGAGGAGACGAGCCGCTCGGCGTACGCGCGCCACCGCGGCCCGAGCGGCCCCGCGTCGCCCTCGCTCAGCGGTCCCTCGTGCGCGGCGCACAGCAGGTGCTGGAGGTGGATCTGCTCGTTCTCGTGGTCGAGGATCGCCGACTCCACGGGGCGCTCGAGGAACTCGTCGGGGTGCCGGCAGAAGAACTGGTCGAGCGCGTCCTCGCCGGCGACGTAGACCTGCAGCCCGCGTCCACGCCGCCCCGCTCGCCCCCACATCTGGCGCAGGGAGGCGACCGTGCCCGGAAAGGTGACGCAGATCGCCGCGTCCAGCGCACCGATGTCGATGCCCAGCTCGAGCGCGTCGGTGGCCACGACGCCGAGCAGCTCGCCCTCGACCAGCCGGCGCTCGAGCTCGCGCCGCTGGCCGGGCGTGTAGCCCGCGCGGTAGGGCGCGACCCGCTCGGCCAGCGCCGCGTCGCCCTGGGAGCGCAGGCGCGCGGCCGCGTTGCGGGCGATCAGCTCGACCGCCTTGCGCGACTTGATGAAGCAGATCGTCCGCGCGCCGCCCTGCACCAGGTCGGCGAGCAGGTCGGCCGCCTCGGTGAGCGCGGAGCGCCGTGTCCCCAGGTCCTCGTCGAGCAGCGGCGGGTTCCAGATCGCGGTCTTGCGCACCGCCTTGGGCGAGCCGTCGCGGTCGACCAGCGCGATCTCCTGGAGTCCCGTCAGCCGCTCGGCCAGCTCCACCGGGTTGGCGATGGTCGCCGAGGCGAGCAGGATGCGGGGCTCGGTCCCGTAGGCGTTGGCCACCCGGCGAAGCCGGCGCAGGACGTTGGCGACGTGCGAGCCGAACACGCCGCGGTACACGTGGGCCTCGTCGACGACCACCACCGCGAGGTTCGCGAACATGTCGGCCCACGCCCGGTGGTTGGGAAGGATGCCGACATGGAGCATGTCGGGGTTGGTGAGCACGACATTGGCCCGGCGACGGATGGCCGCGCGCTCGGAGCGCGGCGTGTCGCCGTCGTAGATCGCCGGCCGGATGCGCCGTGTCAGGCCGAGCGCGTTGAGCGCGCGCGCCTGGTCCTGGGACAGGGCCTTGGTCGGGTAGAGGTACAAGGCGCGCGCCTTGGCGTCCGTGCACAGGACGTCGAGCGTCGGCAGGTTGAAGCACAGCGACTTACCGGACGCGGTGCCGGTGGTGAAGATCGTCGGGCCGGCGGTGGCTGCGGCGAGGGCGTCGCGCTGGTGGGCATAGAGCTGATCTATCCCGGCGCCGCGAAGGGCCGCCGCGAGCTCGGGGTGCAGATCGTCGGGCAGCTCGGCGAGGACCGCGTCGCGCGCCGGGACGCGGTCCTCGGCGACCAGCCGGCCGTCCGCGCGCGCCGCGTCGAGCAGCTCGTCCCACGGCTCGACCTCGCGCATGACCGCCATCGGGCTGATGTTAGGCTCGCGCGCCTCATGACCCCCGCAGCCGGTCCCGCGTGACGCTTCATTGCGTCTACTGCGACCTCGACGGGACCCTCCTGGGGCGCGGGGCGTCGCTCCTGCGTGACGGGGAGGGGAGCTTCACGCTGCTCGGCGTACGCGCGCTGGAGGCCTGCGCACGCGCTGAGGTCGAAGTCGTCCTGTACTCCGGTCGCCGCCGCGCCCAGGTCTTCGAGGACGCGAGGCTGCTCGGCCAGCGCGCCTTCATCTTCGAGGCGGGCGCGGGGCTGGTCCTCGACGGTGAGCTCGAGTGGCTGACCGACGATCTCGTTCCGACCGAGGACCAGACGATCCACGACCAGATCACCGAGTCGGGTGCGCCTGCGCTGCTGCTCGAGCACTACGCCGGGCGCCTGGAGTACCACACGCCGTGGCACGTCGACCGTGAGGTCTCCCACCTCTTCCGCGGGCTGGTCGATGCGCTGGAGGCCGACGCGCTGCTGGCCGAGCACGGCATGGGCCACGTGCGCCTGGTGGACAACGGCAACGTCGCCCACCGCGAGTACCTCACCGGCCTCGACCAGACGCGCGCCTACCACCTCGTCCCCGCCGGGGCCTCCAAGGCGCGCGCGGTCGCACGCCACATGCAGGTGCGCGGCTACGAGCGCGAGTCGGCCATCGCGATCGGGGACTCGCGCGAGGACCTCGGTGCGGCTGGGGTGGTGGGCACCTTCTGGCTGGTGGCCAACGCGATCGAGCGCGATCCCACCATCCGCGAAGCATTGCCCGAGCATCCCAACGCCCGCGTCGCGGAGGCCTCGTATGGCGAGGGGGTCTACGAGGCCGTGGTCACGACCCTCGCCGAGCGCCGTTGACGCGCAGGTGCCCGGCCTGACGCTCGGGAGCCCGGCGGCTCTTGACTCGGGCGATGCGCACCAACACAATCGGCGCATGGAGGCAGCGCGGCTCAGCACCCCACCGGAGGCGTCACGCCTTCAGCGCGCTCAGCTCGGCCTCCTCGGCGCGCTGCTGGCCCTTGCCGTCGTGGCCTGGCTGGTCACCGACGACCGCATGGGCGGCATGGAGTCGACGCCGGGGATGGACCTCGGAGGCCTGGGATTCTACGTCACGATCTGGGTCGTGATGATGGCCGCGATGATGTTCCCCTCCGTCGCTCCCACCGTGCTCATGTACGACCGGCTGCGGGCGGGCCACCGCGTGCGTTGCAAGGGAGCGACGGTGGATGCGACGGGGCTGTTCGTCGCCGGGTACCTGGTTGCCTGGACGGCGGCTGGCCTGGCGGCCTACGGCCTGCTCGAGCTGATCCGAGCCCTCGACCCGGCGTTCCTGGCCTGGAACGAAGCCGGGCGCTACGTCACCGGCGGGGTGATCGCGGTGGCAGCCGTGTATCAGCTGACGCCGCTCAAGCGGGCCTGCCTGGTCAAGTGCCGGAGCCCGATGATGTTCCTCGCCGAGCGCTGGCGCAACGGCCGGGCCGGAGGTCTGGAGCTCGGTATCCGGCATGGTGCGTGGTGTCTCGGGTGCTGCTGGGGATTGATGGCGGCGCTGTTCGCCGTCGGCCTGATGAGCCTCGGGTGGATGGCCCTGATCGCTGCGTTCATCGCCGGTGAGAGGCTGCTTCCGTGGCCGACCGCCGCGCGCAGGGTCGTGGCTGTCCTGCTGCTCGCGCTCGGCCTCGGCGTGGCGCTGGTCCCCGCCGACGTTCCAGGCTTCACCCAGCCGAGCGACTCGATGGGCGACGGGAGCCACGGCGCCGGCATGCAGATGCAGATGATGCCCTGACGGGCGTCACGCGGCGGCCTCGCGCGGACTGAAGAACGCCTTCACCCGCTCCCACGCGCGCTGCCAGAACCCGCGGGAGCGCCAGCGGGCGGGCGGGGGAACGGTGGTGCGCACCAGCCCGACCCAATCGTCCAGCGGAAGCTCGCCGGCGATCAGGCGGGCCAGCGCGGCGGTCACCGGCGCCTCGACGCCCGCGTGCTGCAGCCCGCGGGCGAGCAGCGGCACGGACTCCAGCGACTCGACCGCCTGGCCGATCCGCGCCGGGATCTCGGCCGCCGGTACGCCTGCGGCGAGCAGCTCGCCCGCGCGCCGGTTGCGGCTCTGGGGCGCGAGCGCGGTGGCGACGAGATCGCCGGTTCCCGCGAGGCCGATCAGCGACTCCGGCCGGGCGCCCAGGCCCTCGGCGTAGCGCCACACCTCGGCGAAGATATGCCCGGCGGCCGCGCCCGCGGCGTTCAGCCCCTGCGCCTCGGTGGCTCCCGAGGCCAGCGCGGCGGCGTTCTTCGCGGCGCCGGCGAGCTCGACGCCGACCGGGTCGTTGGACGCCTCGCAGACCACGCCCGCGCGCTGGAAGACCTCGGCGATCGAGCGCGCCAGGCGCTCGCTGGACGAGGCCGCGACCAGCCCGGCGCCCTCGCTGACCATCTCGTCCGCGTGGGCGGGCCCGCCGACGCACGCGA
>JBBQNQ010000152.1:0-4300 GCA_038330095.1 Solirubrobacterales bacterium | reverse complement strand
GTAGGGGGCGCCATAGTTCAACCTACGCCCACCCCCTGACGCCGGCATCACCCAAAGCGGATGAACCTGGCGCAAACCCAACGACCTCAAGGACGCGTCGCGCAGGCGGTTGCGGGAGGCTCGTCCGCTGGCGGCTTAGGGGGCGCCTTCGCGGCCGCCCCGGCGACGCCCGCCATCCCGCAGGTCACCGCCAGCGCGACCGGCACGTCGGGGATGATCGCGTGGAGGGCCGTCTCAGCCGTTCCGCCGATGAAGATCATCGGGAAGATCGTGCCGCCGATGAAGCCGGTCGACATGCTCACGGCAAAGGTCAGCACCTTGGCCAGGACCGCCGCGATCCTGAAGAGCTCTTGAGACGCCACCGAGCGGGCACCGCCGTCGCGACGTTCACCTGGCACACGACGACGCGCCTCACCGCCGTTGCGGCTACGCCATGGCCTGTGACTTGATCCGGTCGAACTCTGCCTGAGTGATCGCGCCGCAGGACTGGAGCATCCTGAGGGTGCCGCCGTTGGCATCTCCTCACGTGGGAGACTCTCGCGGGAATGCCGGGTCTAGGCAACAAGGAGCACTGAGCACTGAGCACTGAGCACTGGGCGCCGCCGTCGGGTGGGGAGCCTTATCGGCCTTCTCGCTCGTGCTCGGCGCGCTGCTCGCGCTGGCGAGGGACTGGCCCAAGCAGGTCGTCGGGCTCGTGCTCGGCTTCGGCGCAGGAGCGCTGATCAGCGCGGTGAGCTTCGAGCTGGCGCAGGAGGGGGCCCGCGAGGCCGGCGCCGGCTGGGTCGCCCTCGGCCTGGCCGTAGGAGCGCTCACCTACTACGGGCTCGACGGCAAGGTCGCGAACATGGGATCGAGCGGGCGTGGCAAGCGGCGTCGAGCTGACGGTGGCTCGGCAGGCACGGCCCTCGCCCTCGGCGCGTTCCTCGACGGCATCCCGGAGCAGGCCGTGCTCGGGATCGGCATCGCGGCCGGCGAGGGCGTGAGCGTCGGCCTGCTTGCGGCCATCTTCGTGTCGAACCTGCCGGAGGCCATAGGGTCCGCCAGCGCTATGCGCGCCGGGGGGCGACGGCCGCGCCAGATCCTCGAGCTGTGGACCGGGGTGGCGATCATCTGCACCCTCGCGACCGTGGCCGGCTACGCGCTGGCGGACGTCGCGGGCGGCGAGCTCCAGGCCGTGATCAACGGCTTCGCCGCAGGTGCCCTGATCGTGATGCTGGTCGACTCGATGATCCCCGAGGCGACTGAGCAGGCGGGCCGCACCACGGGCCTGATCACGACCCTGGGCTTTGCGGTCGCGGCGGGCCTCTCGGGCGCTCTCCTAGCTCACCGCACCGGGTGACGACCGCTCGCCCGGGCGCGCGGGGAACTTGCCCTCGGTGAGCTCGCCTCACAGCCATCGACCCACCGAGAGTCGGGCTACGCGAGGGCCTGTGACTTGATCTGGTCGAACTCCGCCTGAGTGATCGCGCCGCCGTCCAGTAGCTCCTTCGCCTTCGCGATCTCTCCGGCGGCGTTGCCGCCGCCGCGCCGGGTGTCGGCGAGATCCGCCCGCGCCTGCACCGCCTCGAGATTGCGCTCGGCCATGCCCTTGCCGTGTATGCCGAGGTAGACGAGCACTCCCAGGAAGGGGAACACGATCATGAATAGCGTCCATGCCGCTTTGCTCCAGCCGGACAGGTCGTGGCGGTGGTAGAGATCCCGCAGCACCGTGATCAGGATCGAGAACCAGATCACGAACGCGAAGAAGACGAGCATCGTCCAGATGATGTTGAGCAGCGGGTAGTCAGCTGCAAGAACCAAGGGGAGTCTCCTCTCGAAGCAGGGCCGGACGGTAGTCGCCTAACTCCATCACGCAATCGTGCCGGGGATGTCATCCATTCCGCATGAAGCTCGTCAGCCTCTGGAGGCGTTGCGGTTACGGCAACCGACGCCACCGGGCGGCGGGGCGGGATCGCCGACGTACTTGACGAAAGTGTCCCGGGTGTCCACGGGCCAGTTCGACGACGCGGATGCGAGTCGTCGTACGCGACTCGCCAACGAGCGCACCTTTCTGGGTTGGTGGCGCACGGGATTGACGGCGCTAGGCGTGAGCCTGGCAGTTGGCCGAGTGGTTCCCGAGCTTGGCAATCAAAGCCGGTGGCCGTACGCGATCTTGGGGGCTGGAGATGCGGTGGAGCGGGGCATCGACCGAGGCGAGTACGTGACGGCCGAGCGCCGGCTGCTTGCATCTTCACGGTGCTATCGGTCGCGATCGGGCTCGGCACGCTGGCGTTGGTTCTGTTTCAGGCGTAGCTGGTCGAGGGCAAGTCGATGGGGCCGGCGCCGCTGCCCTCGCAGCGAGTCGTTGGGCCAGAGCCCCCGCCGAGCGTGCCGCGCGTGCTTGGCGTAGAACTCCAGGGCATGGCCAAGTCCGAGGCCACGGCTGTCGACGCGGGTGGGCGCGACGTGCGCGTGTCCAACCCCGATCGCGTGATCTTCCCGAAGACCGAGCGCTCACGCCCGATCACCAAGCTCGACGTCGTCTCCTACTACCTCGCCGTCGGGGAGGGCATCATGCGGGCGCTCGACCGGCGACCGACCACCTTCGAGCGCTGGCCGAAGGGCGTGCACCCCGGCATCGTCCTCTCGACGCGCGAGAAAGGCGGCGGCGACGCCTTCTTTCAGAAGCGCATCCCCCGCGGGGCTCCGGACTACGTGCAGACCGCGCGGATCGAGTTTCCATCGGGGCGCCACGCGGACGAGGTCTGTCCGACGGAGCCGGCGGTTGTCGCCTGGGCGGCCCAGATGGGCACGATCACCTTCCATCCGTGGCCGGTTCGCCGCGACGACGTCGACCATCCAGACGAGCTGCGCATCGACCTGGACCCGCAGCCGGGCACCGACTTCGCCGACGCCGTGCGCGTCGCCGCCGAGGCGCGCGTGCTCCTCGAGGAGCACGGCTACACGGGCTTCCCCAAGACTTCGGGCGGCCGAGGCGTCCACCTCTACGTCCGGATCGAGCCGCGCTGGACGTTCACGGACGTCCGCCACGCCGCGATCGCCTTCGGACGCGAGCTCGAGCGGCGCCTTCCGGGCGAGGTGACGACGAAGTGGTGGAAGGAGGAGCGCGGCGAGCGCATCTTCATCGACTACAACCAGAATGCACGCGACCGCACCATCGCCTCGGCCTACAGCGTGCGGCCGAAGCCGGGGGCGCCGGTCTCCGCGCCGCTGACCTGGGACGAGCTCGGAGAGGTCGCGCCTGAGGACTTCACCGTCGCCACGATGCCCGCACGCTTCGCCGAGGTGGGCGATCGCCACGCCGCGATCGACGACGCTGTGCACTCCCTGCAGCCGTTGCTCGACCTGTACGAGCACGACGCCGCCGAGGGGGAGGAGGACATGCCCTACCCCCCCGACTATCCGAAGATGCCGGGTGAGCCCAAGCGCGTTCAGCCCTCGCGCGACCGCGACCGACCGCGCGATTGACTACGGGGCCTGCGGCAGCTTCTTCGCGCCGCGCCTCGCGGCCGGAGCGGAGGGCGGCGGGACGACCGGACCGATGTCTCCGTCGGGCGCTTCGTCCAGATCGACGATCACCGGCGCGTGGTCGCTCGGACCGGTGCCCTTTCGCGCGTGCCGGTCCACCCACGCAGCCCGAACACGGCCGGTGACCGGCTCGCTCGCCAGCACCAGGTCGATCCGCATCCCGAGATCCTGATGGAACATCCCGGCGCGGTAGTCCCAGTAGGTGAAGACGCGCTCGTTCGGCCAGCGCTCGCGCACGACGTCGTGCAGGCCGACCGCCTCCAGCTCCGCCAGCGCGGCGCGCTCGGGCGGTGTCACGTGGGTCTGGCCGATGTAGGCGTCCGGATCGAACACGTCGTCGTCGGTCGGCGCGATGTTCATGTCGCCGCACACGACCGTCTCGTCGGGGCCGGCGGCGACCACCTCGCGCAGCGCAGCCAGCCAGGCGAGCTTGTACCGGTAGTGCTCTGAGCCCGGCGTTCGCCCGTTAGGCACGTACACCGAGACGATCCGGATGCCGCCGCACGTGGCGGACACCGCGCGCGCCTCCGGACGCGGGAATCCCGGCGCGCCGGCGACGCCCATGACCACGTCTTCAAGCCCCACGCGCGAGAGGATCGCGACGCCGTTCCACGTCGCCTCGCCATGGAGTGCGACCGCGTACCCGCGGTCGGCGAGCTCGCCGCCCAGCAGATCGAGGAACGAGTCGTCGGCGAGCTTGGTCTCCTGGAGGCAGACCACGTCCGGCTGGCGCTGATCCAGCCACGGCAGCAACCGCGGCACGCGCTGCTTG
>JBBQNQ010000151.1:0-4347 GCA_038330095.1 Solirubrobacterales bacterium | reverse complement strand
CGCCTCGAGCGGCTCTCCTACCGCACCTGGGTGCTCTGCGGCGACAGCGAGATGGCGGAGGGGTCGATCTGGGAGGCCTTCGACCACGCAAGCCACGAGGCGCTCGACAACCTGATCGCGATCATCGACGTCAACCGCCTCGGCCAGCGGGGCGAGACGATGCTCGGCTGGAACACCGCCGCCTACGTTCGGCGGGCCGAGGCGTTCGGCTGGCGGGCGCTTGAGATCGACGGCCACGACGTGGAGGAGATCGACCGCGCCTACGAGCAGGCGCTGGCCAGCGATGGCCAACCCGTCGCGATCGTGGCACGGACGATCAAGGGCAAGGGAGTCAGCGCCGTCGAGAACCGCAACGGCTTTCACGGCAAGCCGCTCGAGGATCCCGAAGCGGCGGTCCGCGAGCTCGGCGGACGGCGCAATTTGATCGTGTCACCCACCCCGCCGGCGCGCGATGCCGAGGCGCACCGGTTCGCGACCGACGACGTGCCGGCAGCAACCTGGGAGGTGGGCGAGAAGATCGCTACGCGCAGAGGGTTCGGCGAGGCGCTTGCCGCTCTTGGCGCTTCGGACGGGCGCATCGTCGTTCTTGACGGCGAGGTGGGCAACTCGACCTACGCCGGGCTGTTCGCCGACGTAGATCCCGAGCGCTACTTTGAGATGTACATTGCCGAGCAGCAGCTGGTCGCCGCCGCCGTGGGCCTTCAGGTACGTGGCTGGGTCCCGTTCGCCGCGACCTTCGCGGCCTTCTTCTCGCGCGCCTATGACTTCATCCGGATGGCGGCGGTGAGTCGCGCCGACATCCGGCTCATCGGCTCGCACTGTGGCGTCTCGATCGGCGAGGACGGGCCGTCGCAGATGGCGCTTGAGGACATCGCGGCGCTGCGCGCCGTTCAGGGCAGTACGGTCCTCTACCCCTCCTGCGCGAACCAGACTGCACGGCTCGTCTCTGCGATGGTCGAGCGGCCTGGCATCGTCTACATGCGGACGACGCGCGCCGCGACGCCGGTGCTCTACGGGCCTGACGAGAGCTTCGAGATCGGCAGCTCGCGGGTCGTTCGTTCCTCGGATAGCGACGAGGTCACGCTCGTCGCGGGCGGGATCACGCTCCACGAGGCGCTCGCCGCCGCCGATGAGCTCGCGAAGGAGGGAGTGCCCACTCGGGTCGTCGACCTTTACTCGGTCAAGCCGATCGACGAGCCAACCCTTCTCGAAGCGGCCGAGGCGACCGGCGCGATCGTGACCGTCGAGGACCACCATCCCGAAGGGGGGATCGGCGACGCCGTTTTGGAGGTCTTCGCTGACATTGCGCCGCGGCCACGGATCGTCACGCTCGCCGTGCGTGAGATGCCGACGTCAGGGACGCCAGCGCAGCTGCTCGAGCACGCCGGCATCGACCGCGAGCACATCGTGCGTGCGGCGCGAGCGCTCATCGGCGCGCGCTCGACGGCCTGAGCTGTGCGGCCACCTTTGGCCTCGGTGACGTCGGGCGAACCCCCTGGGCGCGGGAGGGGCCGATGCCTGCTTCCAGGGCGCAAGGCCGGGCGGGCGCGCCGATCTCACCCATGAGCAAGCCCGAAGCGCGGCATCGGGTCGTCGTCGTGGGAGGAGGCTTTGGCGGCCTCCAGGCCGTCCGCAGGCTTCGCCGGTCGGCGGTCGAGGTGACACTGATCGATCGCCGCAACTTCCACCTCTTCCAACCGCTGCTCTATCAGGTCGGAACGGGTGCCCTCGCGCCGGAGGAGATCGCCGCGCCCCTGCGCGCCATCCTCAAGCGCCAGCGCAACGTTCGCGTTGTGATGGGCGAGGTGCGCCGGTTCGACCTCGACCGGCGAAGCGTCGTGATCGACGCGCTCCCAAACGGCGATCGGGGCGTCGCGATCGAATACGACACGCTGATCGTCGCCGGCGGCTCGCGCTACTCCTACTTTGGACACGACGAGTGGCAGCGCTTCGCGTTCGAGGTCAAGTCGCTGGAGAGCGCGCTCGCGGTCAGACGGCGGATCTTCACCGCGTTCGAGGCCGCCGAGATCGAACAGGACGCGGAGCGGCGCGAGGCCTGGTTGACCTTTGTGGTGGTTGGTGGCGGGCCGACCGGCGTCGAGATGGCCGGGCAGATCGCGGAGCTCGCGCGCGATACGTTGCCCCGCGACTTCCACGCGATCGATTCGCGGCGCGCCCGGATCCTGCTCGTAGAGGCATCCGGGCGCATCCTGCCGGCGTTCCCGCCGCGGCTCTCGACGAGAGCCGCCAGCGCACTCGAGCGGCTCGGGGTCACACCCCTGCTCGACACCGAAGTCGTCGACCTCGACGAGCAGTCGGTCTCGACTCGACGTTCTGACGGCACGACCGGGTGCGTGCCGACGCGAACCATCGTGTGGGCTGCCGGCGTGGTCGCCTCCGAGCTCGCCGCCGCGCTCGCCGCCGCCAGCGGGACTGAGCCCGACACCGGGGGACGGGTGGCGGTGGGAGAAGACCTGACGATCCAGGGGCGGCCCGAGGTGGTCGCGCTCGGCGACATGGTCAGCGTGCACGACGCCGCCGGCAAGGAAATCCCGCTGCCCGGCCTCGCGTCGGTCGCGATGCAGCAGGGTCGCTACGCCGCCAGATCCGTCCGTGCGCGCATGCGGGGCGCGCGGACTCAGCCCTTCCGCTACGTCGACAAGGGCAACCTCGCCACGATCGGCCGGGCCCGCGCAGTCGCGGACGTCAAGGGCGTCCAGCTCAGCGGCACGCCCGCCTGGCTGACCTGGGTGACGGTCCACATCTTCTACCTCATCGGCTTTCAGAACCGCCTGCTCGTGCTCACCCGCTGGGCGTTCAGCTTCGTAAACCGCGGGCGCGGCGCGAGGCTGATCACCGGGCCTGGCGACGCCGGTGAGGCGGCGCCCGAGCGTAAGAATGCGGGATGAAGCAACGCTAGAGAGGTATCTATCCTGGAGGCCCCAAGTGACTGAAGACGACAAGCGCGACGCCGATAAGGCTCGCAGCATCGATCCTGAGCGCGGCGCGTTCGATCCTCCTCATCACCGGCCGCTGCGTGATCCCGAGACTAATCCGCGAGGCGTCCGTCACATCGACGAGACGGCCCAGGACAACATGGCGGTCGTCGACCGCCCGCGTTACCAGGCCGCCCAGGGCCGTCGCTCTCGGATGATCGCGGCAGCGACCCGAGCGTTGAGAGGGGCGGCGAAGCGTCGACCTGCCCGCCTGGCTGCGCCCCTGACGATCCCAGGGCGCCCTCGGAAAGACATGGAGGCCACCCCCGCGCCGGAGGGTCTCGACGAGGCTCAGGTCATCGAGCTGAGCTGGGACGAGACCATCGAAGCGCTGACAGCGCTCGAAGGCTCGCGCGTGGCGGTGCGGGTGGTCGAGCGCAGCGACCCGGAGACGCTGGTGGCGGTCTTCCGCGGCCTCCTTGGAGCAGCGACGCACGGAAAGCGCCCGACCGTGTTTTGGCCGGTCCGCGCCGCCAGCGAAGGCGAGCCTGGCGACGTGGA
The DNA here is from genome assembly GCA_038330095.1 of Solirubrobacterales bacterium. Classification (GTDB taxonomy): domain Bacteria; phylum Actinomycetota; class Thermoleophilia; order Solirubrobacterales; family Solirubrobacteraceae; genus JBBPZA01. The sequence continues at coordinate 850 of JBBQNQ010000151.1, read as the reverse complement.
GGAGACCGGAATCTACCTGCACCGCGATCGCTTTCAACGAAGTGTTGCCAGTCTCGGGCGCACTGTCCTGCACATCGTCCAGGGCCCTGTGATCGTCAACGTGCGCGGTGTATAGGGTGCCGAAGCGGCCCCTTGCCGGTGATGGCTGTTAGACCCGCGGACTATCCGCCACCCGTCGACGTCGATAGGGAGTTCGTGGCCGAGCCGACCGATCCCGAGGGCGAGCGCATCGAGGTCGGCGTCGTGATCGTCGGAGGCGGACCGGCGGGCCTCACTTGCGCGATCCGGCTGATGCAGCTCCTCGAGTCTGACCCAGCGCTTGCCGGATCGCTCGGTGATGTCCCGGTCGCGCTCGTCGAGAAGGGCAGGACCACGGGGTCGCATCTGCTGTCGGGGGCGATGATGGAGCCGTCGGCGATGCGCCGGCTGTTCCCGGACCTCGACGAGAGCGCATGGCCGACCTACGGGACGGTCGAGAAGGACTCGGTCTACCTGATGACGAGGCGGCGCGCGATCAGGCTCCCGCGCGTTCCGCCGCCATTCCGCAACCACGGCAACCACGTCACATCGATCGCGCAGCTCGGGCGCTGGCTCGGCCAGCGCGCGGAGGAAGCCGGCGTCTACATCCTCCCGGAGACCACCGCCTACCAGCTGCTCGTAAAGGACGGCGTTGTGCGCGGAGTGCGCACCGGCGCAAAGGGCCGCGGCCGCGCTGGCGAGGAGCTGTCGAACTTCGAGGCGGGCTCCGACCTGATCGGACGGGCGACCGTGCTCGCCGAGGGCACGTCTGGCCACCTCGCGGACGCCGCGATCCGTCACTTCGAGCTCGGCTCGCAGGACCCCCAAGGAT
>JBBQNQ010000150.1:0-4347 GCA_038330095.1 Solirubrobacterales bacterium | reverse complement strand
GGGGTGTGGCCGAAAGCGGCCACATAGCGACCGGAATCTGCCCCACCCCCCAGAGCCCCTCCCTCGTTGCCGCCGTCAGGCCGCCGCCCGCGCCAGCGCCGGCTCGAGGATCTTCTGGATCAGCTCGTCGAAGGCCAGCCCGTCGGCCTCGGCCGCCTGCGGCAGGAGCGAAGTCTCGGTCAGGCCGGGAATCGGATTGGTCTCCAGCACGAACAGCTCCTGGGTCGCCTCCTCGAGCATGAGGTCCACGCGTCCGAAGCCCGCGCAGCCGAACAGCCGCCAGACCTCCAGCCCGATCGCCTGGGCCTGCGCGGTGAGCTCGTCGCCGATCCGCGCCGGGCAGGCGAACTCGGTGCGCCCGATCTCGTAGCGGGCCTCGAACCCGTAGAACTCCGCGTCGCGAGGGAGCGCCTCGACGACCGGCAGCACCCGCGGCTCGCCCCCGTCCTCGACGATCGATACCGCGAGGTCGCGTCCCGCCACGTGGCGCTCGAGCAGCACCTTGGTGTCGTAGGAGAACGCGGAGATGAGTGCCGTGGGGACGTCGGCCGCGGTGCTCGCGAACTTGATGCCCAGCGCCGAGCCCTGGGCGGCGGGCTTGACGACGATCGGGAAGTGCAGCCGGTCCTCGATCGCCCCGAGCACCGCCGCCGCGCCCAGCTCCTTGAACGCGGTCTCGCCGAACGCGTAGAAGTCGGGCGTCGGGATCCCCGCCGCGCGCAGCTCGTGCTTGGCGAGCACCTTGTCCCAGCTGCGTATGCACGCGTTGATCCCCGAGCCCGTGTAGGGGATGCCGAGCACCTCCAGCAGCTCCTGCACGGTGCCGTCCTCGCCGTCGCGGCCGTGGAGCGCGACGAACGCCGCGTCGAGCTCGGTCTCGCGCAGGCGGGCGACGAAGTCGTCCCCCACGTCGATCATCACGACGTCGTGCCCGAGCCGCTCCAGCGCGTCCTGCACCCGCGCACCCGAACGCAGGGAGACCTGGCGCTCCAGCGAGCGCCCACCCTGCAGGACGGCGATCCGCCTCACCGCGCCTGCCGGCGCCGCAGCTCGAGGACCTGCGCGAGCTCGGGGTCGGCCTCGCGCGGCGCGGGCTCTCCGCGCGCCGGTCGCGGCGCCGACGAGCTGCCGGTCAGCGTCCCGTAGAGCGCGACCTGCTCGCGAACGACCTTGCCGATGCGCCGGATGCCTTCGCGGATGTCGTCGTCGCCGACGCCCGAGAAGTTGAGCCGCAGCGAGGAGCCCCCGCGGCCGTCCAGGTAGGCGCCGCGGCCGGGCACGAAGGCGACGTGCTCGCGCAGCGCGCGCGCCAGCAGGTCGGTGGTGTCGATGTAGTCGGGCAACGTCGCCCAGATGAACAGGCCGCCCTGCGGATAGGTCCACTCGGCCTCGCGCGGGAGGTGCTCGGCCAGCGCGTCGAGCATCACGTCGCGTCGCCGCCGGTAGATCTCGCCCACCGACCGCACGTAGTCCTGCCAGCGCGCGCCCTCGAAGTAGGCGGCCACGAAGTGCTGGGTCATCGAGGAGGTGCACAGGTCGGCGGCCTGCTTGCCCATGTTGAGCTTCTCGAGCACCGGCCGCGGCGCGGCGGCCCATCCGATGCGGATCCCCGGGGAAAGGATCTTGGAGAACGTCCCGAGGTAGATGACCCAGGTGTTGTCGCCGTCCAGCTCGTACAGGCACGAGCGCGGCTCGCCCTCGTAGCGCAGCAGGCCGTAGGGGTTGTCCTCGAGGATCAGCAGCTCGCGCTCGCGCGCGATGGCGACCAGGCGCCGCCGGCGGTCCTCGGCCATCGTCACCCCGGCGGGGTTCTGGAAGTTGGGGATCGTGTAGATGAACTTGGGCCGGCGTCCCTCCTTCTCCAGGCGCTCGAGCATCGCCTCGAGCTCGTCGATGCGCATCCCGTCGGAGTCCATCGCGATCTGCACGACGTCTGCCTGGTAGGAGCTGAAGGTGGGCACCGCCCCCGGGTAGGTCGGCGCCTCGGCGACGATCACGTCGCCGGGGTCGATCAGCGTCTTGCAGACGAGGTCGATCACCTGCTGCCCGCCCGTCGTCACCAGGAGGTCGTCGGGGTCGACCGCCATGTCCTCGGCGGCCATGACCTCGGCGATGCAGCGCTTGGCGGACGCGAGCCCCTCGGTCGGCCCGTACTGCAGCGCGCGCGCACACGAGTCCGCCGCGACTCGCTGCATGATCGAGGCGTAGCTGGCCGCCGGAAAGGTCGAGGTGTCGGGCAGGCCGCCCGCCAACGAGATCACGTCCTCGCGCTCGGTGAGCGACATGAGGTCGCGCATCGCCGAGGACTTCATGACCTTGGTGCGCTGGGCGAAGAGGCCCGCGTAACGCTCGAGGTCGCGCCGGGTGGACCGGCCCCGCATGGCCCCCTTTTCGCCGCCGCGCCTCGACCTCCCCCTCGAGGAGCCGTGGTCTATCGTCATGCGCCGTCCAAGCTAGCGCACAGTCGACGTGGACCTCCTGCTCGCCATCTGCCAGGGGCTCGGGCTCGCCCTCGCCGCCGGCATCCGTCCGTTCCTGCCCGCCCTGGTCGCGGGAGCGGCCGCGAGCGCGAACGTGCTGATCGACTTCGACGGCACGGGCTTCGAGTTCCTCGAGCTGCCCCTGTTCCTGCTCGCCGTGACGCTGCTGCTGGTCGCGGTCGTGCTGCTCGAGCGCCACGTGGGCGAGGAGCGCGTGGAGACGGGCCCGTTGGGGGCTGCGCTGGCCGGCATCGCGATCGGCGTGGGCGGGCTGCTCTTCGCTGGCTCGATCGCCGACGAGGGCCCGGCCTGGCCGGGGCTGATCGCCGGCATCGCCGCGGCCGCGCTGGCCGGCGCGACCGTGCGGGCACTGTTCAGCCGCACCCGCAAGCGCCTCGACGATGCCGCGCGCGCCGCGCTGCCGCTGTACGCCAACGGCGTTGCGCTGGTGCTCGCCGCCCTCTCGATCCTGGCGCCACCGATCTCGGTCGTCGCGCTGGGCCTGCTGATCTGGCTGCTGCTCTCCGGCCGCAAGCGCGCCGGCGAGAAGTACGCGGGCCTTCGCATACTGCGGTAGTGGCCGGCAAGCCCAAGAAGCTGGTCCTCGCCGTGATCGACGGGGTGCGGACCGCGATGCTCGACCGCGCGGTCGCCACCGACCGCGCCCCGGCCATCAAGCGGCTGATGCAGGACGGCGTCTACATGGACGACTGCGTATCGGCCTTTCCCTCGGTCACGCCGGTGTGCGCCGCGACGATCTCGACCGGAGCCTCGGTCGACCGTCACCTGATCCCGTCCATGAACTGGTACGACCGAGGCGACGAGCGCTACGTCGAATACGGGTCGAGCTTCAGCGCGTCGCGAGCCTTCGGCATCCAGCGATCGCTAACCGACACCGTCTACAACCTCAACCTCTCCCACCTGTCCCGGGACGTCAAGACGGTCTTCGAGGAGCTCGACGACGCGGACTTCCGCACGGCGGGCACCACCTATCTGATCTACCGCGGCCGCCACCGCCACGAGGCGGCCAGCGAGCGCGCGCTCGGCCGGCTGGTCACCGCGACGCTCCTGCCCCACGGCGTGTGGGGCCCGCGCGAGCTGTTCTACGCCGACCTCTTCGCCAGCCGCCGCACGGGCTGCCGAGGCGCCCTGGGGATGCCGGGGGCGCGCGACGAGCAGACCGGCTGCGTGGGCGCCTACATGATCGAGAACGACCTCTTCGACTTCATGCTCTTCTCGCTGCCCGACAACGACACGCACTCCCACAAGCGCGGACCCCACGCCCAGGTGGCGTCCCTTTCGCTGGCCGACCGCCAGCTAGAGCGCCTCATGCACGCGGCGGGCGGCGCCGACGCGTTCCTGGAGGACCACGCAGTGGTCGTGGTCTCCGATCACTCCCACAGCATGGTCGAGGCCCACATCGAGCTCGAGGGCGCGTTCGCCGAGCTGCGGGTGCTCCAGCCGGCCGACCGGCGGGCCGACGAGGCTCAGCTCGCGGTGTGCCCGGCCCAGCGCGCAGCGATGGTCTACGTCCTCGACGAGGAGCGCCGCGACGAGCTCACCGCGCAGGCCGCGCAGGCCGCGCAGGCTGTGGAGGGAGTCGACCTCGTCATCCATCGCCGAGGCGACGAGGCCGTGGTCTGGAGCGCCCGGGGTGAGCTGCGCTTCTCGCCCGGCGAGGACTTCAGCGACCTGCGCGGCGGGCGCTGGTCGGCCGAGGGGGAGCTGAGCGCGCTGGGCGCCCGGGTGCGCGACGGGGTGTTCACGAGCGTCGACTACCCGCACGCGCTGGCGCGCCTGTGGGCGGCGCTGAGCTGCCAGACGGCCGGCGACGTGCTGCTCTCGGCCGCCCCGGGGTGGGAGTTCC
>JBBQNQ010000149.1:0-4625 GCA_038330095.1 Solirubrobacterales bacterium | reverse complement strand
GCGGACCGAGTTGTTGGCGTTCTGGTACTGGATCGAGTGGAAGCCCTCGCCGTCGATCGACATGTCGAAGCCGGCGTCGCGCAGCGCGTTGGCCTTCTCCTCCTCGCGCGCCTTGCACCAGATGAAGTCGCGGATGTCGGGATGGTCGACGTCGAGGACGACCATCTTGGCCGCGCGCCGGGTGCCGCCGCCGGACTTGATCGAGCCCGCCCACGCGTCGGCCCCGCGCATGAAGGAAACCGGCCCCGAGGCGGTGCCGCCCTTGCTCAGCGGCTCCATCGAGCCGCGGATCTTCGAGAGGTTGATCCCCGAGCCCGAGCCGCCGCGGAAGATCATCCCCTCCTTGGTATTCCACGCGAGGATCGAGCGGATGTCGTCCTCGACGGAGAGGATGAAGCAGGCCGAGGCCTGGCACTTGGGGTCGCCCTGCGGGTGCCAGCCGACGTTGAACCAGACCGGTGAATTAAAGGCCGCCATCTGGTGGAGCAGGATGTGGGACAGCTCGGCCTCGAAGGTCTGCGCGTCCTGGTCGCTGGCGAAGTAGCCGCGCTCGCGGCCCCAGGTCGCGATCGTCCCGGCCACGCGGCCGATCATCTGCTTGACCGAGCGCTCGCGAGCCGGCGAGGAGGGCTGGCCGCGGAAGTACTTCTGGGCGACGATGTTGGTCGCGTTCTGCGACCAGGTCACGGGAAACTCGACGTCGCGCTGCTCGAAGGAGACCTTGTCGCCGTGCCCGATGCGCGCATCGCGCAGCTCCCACTCGACCGTGTCGAACGGGTGGGTGTCCGGCGTCGTGAAAAGGCGCCGGACGGTGAGGGCCTCGCCTGTGTTCGGCTGCGTCATCGTCGTGGTCTCCGGGGCCTGATCCATACCGCTTCTCCTCCGTTTCGCCGCACTTTGCGGCCTCTGTGATGCCCTGTTCCGTTGAATGGGGGTAACAGAGAATCTTCGCCTCGCGGTCGGACGGAATGGAGTCGTCCGAGCGGGGTCAGGCCCTACCAACAGTGTACGAGGGTCGGTGCCGAAACGAGTGGCCCATCTCCGCTCGCAGCAGGGATTTTATCGGTGCTGCCGGGGCGGTGTGGGGGTGTTGTGCGGCTAACCGACCTCGGCTGGCGCCACGCCGACCAGCAGCGCCATCTCGAGCCACTTCCAGTAGCAGTCGACATCGTCGAGACCGAGCTCGCGCAGCCACACGAGCTGGCTCTCCACGTCCAGCAGGCGGTCAGACGGATCCTCATCCTCGAGCGGCTCCCCGATCGCCGCGAAGAACGCCAGGTGCAGGCGCTGGCTCGGCGAGGCCACGTGCTCGAAGTTCGCGAACACGCCGCCGGGTTCGAGCAGGTCGACGACCTCGCCGTAGAGCGCGCGCTTTCGCTCGTGCTCGAGGTGGTGGATGGCCATCGACGAGACGACCGCGTCAAAGCGCCCGAGCGCTGGCAGCGGCTCGGCGAGGTCGTGCTCCACGAGCTCGATGTGCGCGTCGCCGGCGAAGCGCTCGCGTGCCGCCGTGAGCATGAGCTCTGAGAAGTCGAGACCCACACCGAGCATCTCGCGGCGATCGGCCTGGAGAAGGCCGAGCAGGCGGCCGTCCCCCGTTCCGAGATCGAGGATGCGCCGAGCGTCGCGAGGCACGTGCTCGAGCAGGACGCTCTCCCCCTCTGCGCGGCGCGGGTACTCATCCGCCCGGCCGAGATAGCGACCGACGTGCTCGGCGCTGGTCCACTCCTCGGAGGTCACGGGGGCTACCGCCCCAGGCGAAGCCAGTCGCGAAAGTCGCCCCAGGTGCCTCCGGCGCGGAAGGTGGCCTCCCCCGTCGCGTGGCGCGCGCCGGCCAGGCGCCGGCCGTCCCAGCCCATCCAACGGGTGAACACGACCGCCAGCGCGCCGAGGAGCAGCAGCGCTCCCCCGGCGATGATCACCCACAACGGGAAGCCAGAGCCCGAGTCGCTGGAGGGGGCGCCCTTGGGAGTCGCTCCCGGCAGCCCGCGGGCGGGCGGCGTGACTGGCGGCGGCGAGGTGGTGGCCGGAGGGGGCGTCGCCGCGGGTGGCACGGCGCCACCGGGCGTCGTGGTCGCCGGCGGCGTCGTCGCGCTCTTGCCGCCGCAGCCGCCCTGGGCGCGCTTGTCGACCGCCTTCCCGAGCGCGGTGGGGAAGTCGGGCGCGTACTGCTCGATGTTGGACGGCACCTGGTCGGCGGCGTCGCGCAGCGTCGCCTCAGAGTGCTTGCAGGCGTCGATCTTGCCGTCCGACTGGTAGTCCTTGAGCACCTTGTCGAACGCCGCGCCGGCATGAGCCGCGGGCGCGGTCTGCAGGCCGAGCGCGAGCAGCAGGACGAGGATCGGCAGGGCGGACCGGCGTGGCATGGGACGGGCCATGGTACCGGCGCCCCTGCCCGGCGTTCCGAGCTTCTGTCAACGGCATCGACTAGGGGAAGGGGGAGGGAGGCCTCGGGCGTTCTGCGACGACTTAAGCGGATTCAGTCCGCATAACTCGTCGCAGAACCTCCGATGCGCTGGAGGAGACCCCCCTCTTCCTCGTCGACGCAGTTCGGTAGCGAAGCCCTCGAGGAGACCCCCTCCCTCTCCCTCGCCCGACGCCGTTCGGGGGGAGGAGGGCGCTCGAAGTCTCGCTCAGCCGATGCCGGCCACTCCCGAGAGGATGAGGATCGCGATGAGAACGCCCAGGGCGAAGAGGATGAGGCCGAAGATCAGCTCGGGGCTGCGGCCTGCGCCCCGCTTACGGGTGGCGGGCGCCTGTGTGCCGGCTCCGGGGCGCCGCGGGGGAGCGGGCGGGACGCGGTGCCGGCCCCGGTCGGGCGCCTGGCGGGCCCGCCGCTGAGCTTCCTCAGCCTGCGCCTCGGCCTCCTCGGCGCGCTGCTCGGCGTCCTGGACGCGGCGGTCGGCCCCCTCCGCGCGTTGCTCGGCCTCCGCCAGCCGGGCTTCGAGCTCGCGCACCCGCAGTGACGCGGCCGGCGTCGCCGGGCGCGGCTCGGCCTCGGGCGCCGGGCCCTGCGGGAGGCGCTCGAACGACTGCGTGGGCTGATCGGCCAGCCCGCCGAGCCGCTGGGTGGCGGCGGCGTCGTCTGCCTCCCGTCCGGCCCCCGCGGCCGCGATCTCATCCGCGAGCCGGCGCGCCTCTCGCCTCGCCTCTTCGGCTCGCCGCTCCGCGGCGTCGAGCGCCTCTCCCGCCTCCGCCGCCTGCCGTTCGGCCTGCACCCGCGCACCGGCCTCGTCGGCCAGTCGCCGCTCGACCTCCTCGCGGGCCGAGCGCAACTCCGTCATCCGCTGCTCCGCCGCCTCGTTGGTCGCCCGAAGCTCTGCCAGCGCCGTCGCCTCGCGCTCGCCCGCCTGCGCTTCGATCCGCGCCCAGGCCTCCCGCGCCTCGCCCTGCACCCGCTCCGCCTGCGCCCGGGCCTCCTTGTCGCGCGCGAGCGCCTGGCGCGTCGCGGCCTCGGCCTCGGCGACCGCCTGCTCGAGGCGCGCGACGTCCTGCGCCCGTGCGTAGCGCTCCAGCGCGAGCGCCGAGCGCTGCTCCTCCTCCGCGGCGCGCAGCGCGGTCATCGCCGCCTGCAGGCGCGAGAGCTCCGAGCGCTCGCCCTCGACCAGCCCCGCGACCGAGCCCCGCGCCACGGCGAGCTCGCGCTCGAGGGCAAGGGCACGCGCTCGGGCGCGCGCGAGCTCGTCGGCGATGGCCGCGAGCTGGGCCTCGGCGGCCGCGCGGTTCGCCGTGAGCTCCTTCTCGCTCTGCAGACGCGCCGCCTCCTGGTCCGCGCGGAGTGCCTCGACCTCGGAGGCGTGGCGCTCGCGGACCTGCGCGAGCTCGTCGCGCACCTCGACCGTGGTCTGCTCGAACTGGCGCCGCTCGACCCGAGCCTCCTCGGCGATCCGGTCGGCCTCCGTGCGGTGGTGCTGCGCCGCCTCCATCGACCGCTCGACCGCGTCGCGCTGGGAGAGCGCGCGCTGCAGGTCGGCCGCGGTGCGGTTCACTTCGCCCTGCACGTCCTCGAGCACCTGGTCGCGTTCCTCGATCCGCGCCAGGAGGGCCTGGCGCTCGCGGCGCGCCTCCTCGAGCCCCTTCTGCAGCTCGTCCACCTGCCGGGCGAGCCGGAGCCGCTGCCCTTCGCTCGCCTCTCGCTGGCGGTCGGCCTCGTCGCGAGCAGCGACCTCCTCGAGGAGCCGCGCGCGCAGGTCGCCGGAACCCGAGGGCTTGCGCGTGGGGGCCTCGTCGCCGGCCGGCGGGTCGGAGGGCTCTGGCGCAGCCGCCCCGCCTGCGGGGGGCTCCTCGGGTCTGTCCATCTGGTCCGTAGATTCGTCCAAGGACGGCGGATATTAGGCACGTCCAACGGTCGACACGCCAGCGCTGCGCCGATTCGGCGTCCCGCGTCGTGCTTGTATAGCGCGCCATGAAGCTCCTGGTCACCGGCGGCGCCGGCTACATCGGCAGCGTCGTGTCCGCGCAGCTGCTCGCCGAGGGCCACGAGGTCGTGATCCTCGACGACCTCTCACGCGGCCACGAGCAGGCGCTGCCCGCGGAGGCACGCCTCGCGCGGGTGAACCTGCTCGACGCGGCCGCTGTCCACGACGCGCTCGCAGACGGGTTCGATGCGGCCATGCACTTCGCCG
>JBBQNQ010000148.1:0-4839 GCA_038330095.1 Solirubrobacterales bacterium | reverse complement strand
CGATCATCCGCCCGATTAGCCGATCGAGCAGGCGCTCGATCTATGACAACGAGCAGTACTTCTTCGATGCGCTCGACGTGGGGGCGAGCGGCTAAGTGCTCAAGCGCGCGGCCGCCGAGGACGTCGGCGAGGCCTGCCGCGCCGCGCTGCGCTGCGGGGCGAGCCCTTCATCCATCCGGCGGCGGCGGCGGCGGCCGCGATCGTGCGCGATTACGCAGACCCCATCGAGCGCGGCCAGGCACCGCAGCCGGGGGGCTCACGCCGCGCGAGCTGGAGGTGCTCAAGCTCATCGGCGAGGGCCAGACCGCCCGCGAGGTCGCAGCGGGCCTCGTCATAAGCACCCGAACGGTCGATCGCCACCGTGAGAACATCCTCGAGAAGCTCGGCCTGCGCGACCGGGTCGAGCTCACCCGCTACGCGATCCGCCAGAGGCTGATCGAGGCCTAGCTGTAGGACCCGAGGAGGTTGTTCAGGCGGGTGGTAGGGGCGAGAGCCGGGTAGCTAGGCGGGATGTCCATCTGCTCCCGGGCATCGGCTGCGATCCGGCATCGCAGGAGTCGCCGCCGATGAGGATCCGGCGGGAGGCTCTGCGCAGCTCTTTCTGGCTGCCCTCGGCTGTCGCGGTGCCGGTGGCGATCGGGCTCGCCTTCCTGCTCACGCAGGTCGAGCGGGGTACGAAGCTGGAGCTCGGCCTCTTCGGCCTGGCCGACCAGGCGTCGGCCCGCGCAGTGCTTCAGACCATCGCGACCGCGACGGTGTCAGTCGCGGGCCTGTCCTTCTCGGTGACGCTCGTGGCCCTGACGCTCGCCGCCCAGCAGCTCTCGCCTCGGGTGCTGCGCACCTTCCGCAGCGATCGCATCGCGCAGGGCACGCTCGCGGGCTTCCTGGCGACCTTCGCGTACGCCCTTGTCGTGCTCGCCCGCCTCGGCCAGGTCTCCGGGTCGCGCGTGCCCGAGCTCTCGGTCGGCTTGGCCATCGTCTTCGCGCTGGCGGCCTTCGGGGGGTTCGTGGCCTTCATCGGGGACATCGTCGTGGCGCTCCAGGCGTCGACGGTGATACGCCGGATCGCCGCGGACGCCCACCAGTCGATCGCCGGACGCCACCCGCGTCACGTCGGGGCGGCGCCGGACGACGCCGCCGCGGCGCAGCGGCGCGCGCGCGACCGGCTCGCGTCGGGCCGCCGGTGGGACCTGTGCACGGAGCGCGCCGGGTACCTGACCCACGTGGAGACCGAGCTCGTCGAGCAGGCCGCCCGGGCCGATGGGCTCGTCGTCCAGCAGGCCGCGGTCGGCGACTTCCTGGTCACCGGTCAGCGCGTCGCCGAGGTCGTGGGGTGCGGCGGCGACGCCCCCCCGCTGGACGCGCTGCGGGCCGCGTTCAAGCTCGGCGACGAGCGGACGCTCGCCGCCGACGTGGCCTTTCCGGTCCGCCAGCTGGCCGACATCGCGCTTCGCGCTCTGTCGCCGGGGATCAACGATCCGACGACCGCGGAGAACGCCATGGGCTCGCTCGCCGACACGCTCGTGCGGGTCGCCGCCGACGAGCCCGTCGGCGCCGTGCGGGTGGACGGCGAGGGAGAGCCGCGCCTGTGCGCGTGCCCCACATCCCTCGACGAGCTCGTGCACCTGGGCTTCGAGCAGGTCCGCCACGCGGCTCGCGACCAGCCCGTCATGGTCGCTCGCCTCGCGGAGCTCGCCGAGCAGGTCGCTCGCGCGGCCCAGTCGGCGGGGACCCCGAGCGTGGAGGCCGACCGCCAGCTCTCCCTGCTGCGTGGCGAGGGGGTGCCGGCGTGAGCGCACCCTCATCCGGCGAGCGCCGCACGCCCGAGCCCGACCAGCCCGTTCCCTACAGGGGAGCGGTGGCCGCCCTGCTCCACAGCGCCGCTGTGCCCTACGGCTACACGCTGACCGTGTGGGGCTCGACCGCGCTCGTCGCCTCGCGGTCGTCGCGTCCGCGCGTGGCCGACGTGTTCCTCTTCGTGGCCGGCGCCACGGTCGCCTTCGCCGCGATGGGGGTGCTCTCCCGCGGGCGCCATTCCTCGGTCCCCTCACCCAAGGGACCCGACATGCTGGTCACCGGCGTCTCCCAGCTCGTTGCAGTCGGCGCGTCGGTCGCCGTCGCGCTGGCCCTCTCGGCGATGCACAGTGCGATCGTGTGGCCGGGCGCTGGGTTCGCGGTCACCGCGGTGTTCTTCTCGGTGGCGAGCGCCGGGCTGGCGGTGACCATGCGCACGCGCCAGCGCCGAGAGTCCGGCGAGCTTGCTCCCTCGCTGCGCTCCTCGCGGCGCCGCTGACAGCTCACCAGGGCGGTGTCTGCGCGATGTGCCGCCGAAGGGCGCCGCATCAGCGTTCGCCGGAGAGCCGCCTCACGGCGCAGGCGCCGTCCTGAGCGAGCGCCACGGCCAGCCGCTGCGCTCGCCGACCAGCGAGATGAGCGCGGGCACGAGGACCGTCCGGACCAGGAACGCGTCTATGAGCAGTCCCGCCACCATGACGAAGGCGAGCTCGTGGAACGAGCGCAGCGGCACCAGCGCAAGCAGCGCGAAGGACGCCGCGAGCACCACGCCGGCGGCGGCGATCGCCCGCGCCGCGGCCGTTCCGGCGAGGACTACCGCCTCGCGCAGCGGGCGGTCGCGCGCCTCGTGCCAGACGCGGCCCGCGAGGAACACGTTGTAGTCGGAGCCCAGCGCGACGAGCAGCACGGTGGCGGCGATGGGCACGAAGTAGGTGAGCTCGCCGCCGAACGCCGCGGCTCCGAGGCCCAGCGCGGCGAGCGGGGCGAGCAGCGACACCGCGACGAGATAGAGCGGGGCCACGAGGCTGCGGAGGAACACGACCAGCACGAGCAGGATCGCGGCGAGCACAGCCGGCAGCACGCGCAGGAGGTCGGCGACCGACTCGTCGATGGTCTCCTCCGACAGCGCGGTGTCGCCGGCGAAGCCGAAGCGCGCGCCGGCCAGCCCGGACCGGTCTAGCAGGGTCGGCATGCGGGCGCGCAGGGCGCGCAGGCGGGCGATGGCGACGCTGCCCAGCGGGTCGGCTCTCAGCACCAGCACGTAGCGGGCGGCGTCGCCGGTGCGCGACAGGATGGCCCCGAAGGGGGCGCGCGCCGGGTTCGCGGAGGGCCCCACCACCTCAGCCACGCCCGGCTGGCGTTCGAGCACGCGCTGCAGGCGGTCGAGCGCCGCCCGCCGCCGCACGACTCCGCGCCCCTCGACGACGAGCACGGTGGGCGAGAGGATGCCCGGGGCGAATCCCTGCGCGGCCTGGTCGTACGCGCGCCTGGGCTGCGAGTCGTCCGGCAGTCCCCGGATCAGCCCGTTGCCGAGGTCCAGGCGCAGCATCCCGGCGGCGGCGGCGAGCAGCAACGCGAGGCAGGCCGCCGCCACCGGCAACGGGTGGTCGACGGCGCCCTCGAGCACGCGCCGCCGCAGCGGCTTGCGGCTCGACTCCCGGGCCATCATGGTCTTCGAGCCGCGCCGCGGCGATCGCGGCCAGTAGAGCAGGGGTCCGGCCAGCGCCAGGGCCGCGGGGACCACGGTCAGCGCCGCGAGCAGGGCGATGGCGACGGCCATCGCCATGCCGGGCCCGAACGCCTGCAGGAAGCCCACCTTGGCGACGGCCAGCGCGGCGCTGCCGCCGACCACGGTCAGTCCGCAGGCGAGCACGATCGGGGTCAGCTCCGCGGTCGTGCGCTCGGCCGCCTCACGACGCGGGGTCCCGTCCTCGACGTGGCGACGAAAGCGCGAGGCGAAGAAGATCGTGTAGTCGGTTACGACGCCGAAGAGCAGGGCGACGATGACAGGCTGGACCTCGCTGGGCACCGAGACCCCGACGTGCTCGCCGATCCACGCGATCACGCGGATCGAGACGAGGTAGGCGACCCCGATGGTGAGCAGGTTGACCAGCGGTACTCCGAGCGCGCCGAAGTAGAGGCCCACGGCGAGCGCGACCACGACCACGGTCGCGATCTCGACGGTCGGCAGCGAATGCCCGATGACTCGCGCCTGCTCGTAGCGCGCGGGTATGGCGCCAGTGATCCCGACGAAGCCGCCGGGGAGCGGGTCGACATGCCCGGCAACGAAGCGACGGGCCAGCGTGGTGCGGCCGATCTGTCCGACGTCGGGAGGGAAGAACAGGTAGGTGATGAAGGTGGTCGAGCTCTCGCGCGAGAAGGGCGGTCGACCGAGCGTGTTGCTCACCGGCAGCCCACCGGCGATCAAGCCGACGTCCCGGAAGCGCCCGCGGTTCAGCGCGACCGTCCGCCGGACCGCATCGATCTGGCGCCGGGCTCCCAGCCCGGCCGGTCGCCGCTCCACGACCAGCGTGCGGCTGAGCAAGGGAAAGCCGAACAGCTCGTTTGATCGCCGCTCGACGTCGATCGCCGCGGCGTCGCGCGGCACGAGGTCGCCGAGAGCGCCGACCTGGGCCTGGCGGATATCGGGCAGGGCGACGGTCGCCAGCACGGCGAAGGCGATCCACGAGGCAATCACCAGTAGGCGCAGTCGCACGATCAGCCGGGCCCACCTCCGCATCAGCGCTCCCCTTTCCCTCACGGCCATCCCGCGTCCAATGCCCCTTGCGCCCCCGCGCTAAGCGGCCTGGCGCCCCGCCGCGTCATGAGGCAAGAGGTCCGCCGTCTGACCTACCGGCCTCGGTTGACGTGGCGGGACGGGACGCGGGGTACCACTCGGGAGGTGCGGCGCTCGCGTCCGTCCCGCTGGTGGGCGACCGCGTCGCGCGCGCAGGCGACGAGGTGCGCGCGGCGGGGCGCCGGGCAACGCTGGGAGCTCGCCAATCCGACCGCAGCGCCGACCGCCTGAGCGTGCTCCTGGGACTC
>JBBQNQ010000147.1:0-4944 GCA_038330095.1 Solirubrobacterales bacterium | reverse complement strand
GCGAGGCAATCGCCGCCGTAGGGTGAGGATCGACTCCGGCACCGCGATACCGGGCTGGAACGGAGATCGCCTCGACGCGGGCCTAGCGACGGAGCTCCTTCTGTCCCGCGCCGCCCGTCAGCAGGCCGACCGCGGGAGCTGAGAAGGAGCAGGCTCGCGGTGGCTTCGAGGGGGGCGAGAACCGTTGCTCCGGCGCCTGAAGCCAAGTGTGGGCAACCACGTGGCCAGCCGACCGCAGCATCCTCTAGCCTCGGCGCGTGCCTGCCGCTGGACGCTGTCGCCGGTGAACGCAAGCGAGCTACTGAACGCTCTCGCTGCGCTACCCGGGAGCCGCGCGACGCGGGCTTCAACGCGCGGGATAGAGCAGAGTCGGATGGTGGCCGGAGTCGAGGTCGCGCGCACCGCGGCGCCTGACGAGCGCACGCTGCGCAGCACCTGGCGCGGCCGGGCAAACGGCGGCGAGATCCCGCTGCTCCTGCTCTCCGACGACTCGCCGCAGGAGGGCACCGTGAGGGCGCTCGGCCCGACGAATCCGGGCGGCCCGGTCAGGGTGGTGGCCGCCGACGAGCTGTTGCGCGTGCTCGAGCGGCTGACCGAACTGAGCGAGCTTCGGGCGGTGCGCGATCTCGCCGAGGAGCTCGATCGCCTCGACCGCACCGGCGTCGCCGGCCTGGTCGTCCGCGGGCTTGGTACCGAGCACCTCTACGAGAGTCGCCTGCGAGAGCGGCCGGAGTGGGAGCGGCTGGCTCGACTCGCCGAGCCGGCGGCCGTCGGCGCGGGCAGTTGGCGCGACCTGCTCGCCGCCCTCGGCTACCGCATCGAGCGCCGCCGCCAGCAGGGCTACCTGCTGCGCCACGAGGAGCGCCCGGTCGCCGTCGTCCTGCCCTTCGGCGACCCGGGGGCCTTCGCGCGCCTCGACGCCGAGGGCCGTCCGCCGGAGGGCCTGCTGCTCAACGCCTGCGTGCA
Source organism: Solirubrobacterales bacterium (assembly GCA_038330095.1). GTDB lineage: Bacteria > Actinomycetota > Thermoleophilia > Solirubrobacterales > Solirubrobacteraceae > JBBPZA01. The sequence goes on along the minus strand of JBBQNQ010000147.1, from coordinate 3,978 downwards.
GGAGAACGCCCGCTACGGGATGCTCGCTTCGGGCTCGCGCGTTCGCCTCTTCGACACCGACCCCCGCGAGGGGCCCGCGGTCGGGCGCTACCTGGAGATCGATGTCGGCGCGCTCGCCGACGAGGATCGCCCGCTGCTGGGGCTGCTCTCGCCGCCGTATCTCGCGGGCGACGGCTTCCCCGCGCTCATGGGCGAGGCGCGGGCGTTCGGCGCCGCGCTGCGCGAGCGCGTCGACCGCGCGATCCGCCAGGACGTGCTGCCGACGCTCGGCCGCGAGTTGGGGCGCTGGGCGCAGTCCGAGGGCTGGGACCTCGCCGACGACGCTCGTCGCGACGAGCTGGAGGCCGCCTCCCTCACCTTCGTCTTCCGCGCGCTGTTCCTGCTCTACGCGGAGAGCGCAGGGCACCTGCCCATCGGCCAAGAGGCTTACCGACCCCACTCGCTGTCGCAGATCGTCCGCGACGCCGCCGAGCAGCGCGACCGGCTGGGCGCGCGTTCCACCTCGCTGTGGAGGCGAATCGGATTGCTGGTCGAGGCGATGCGCACGGGCGATCCGGCAATGGCGATCCCCCCCTATAACGGCGCTCTGTTCGCCGCCGACGGCTTCGCAGGCGCCGAGGTGCTCGAGCGGGCGTCGATCCCCGATGCGGCACTTGGCCCGGCCCTTGTCGCCCTCGGCGCCGACCGCGAAACCGGCGGGGGCGTTGACTTTTCGGGGCTGGCCATCGGCCACCTTGGCCACATCTACGAGGGCCTGCTCTCGCTTCGTCTGTCGGTCGCCGACCGCCCCTACCGCTACGACGCGCGCCGCGACCGCTATCAGCCCGAGGAACCGGACGAGGCGGAGATCGTCCCGGGGGAGCTGCTGTGGCTCACCAACGAGGGCGGGCGCAAGGGCGGCGGCGTCTACTACACGCCCGAGGCCCTCGTCCGCTACCTCGTGCGCGGGAGCGTGGCGCAGCGCTTCGAGCGCCACCTGGAGGAGGTGAGCGCTCTTGCCCGGGCCGACCCCGCGGGGGCGGCACGCCGCCTGTTCGAGTTCCGAGTGGTCGATCCCGCGTGCGGCAGCGCGCACTTCCTGGTCGTCGTCGTCGACGTGCTCGCCGACCGCGTAGCTCGCTTCCTCGCCGAGCACCCGCTGCCCCAGGTGCAGCGCCAGCTCGACGACCTGCGTGCGGGGGCGGCAGAGACCTACGGTGTCGCGATCGACGACGTCGCGCTGCTGCGCCGCCTGGTGCTCAAGCGCTGCGTCTACGGAGTGGACCTGTCCGAGATGGGGGCGGAGATCGCCAAGGTCTCGCTGTGGCTGGGGTCCTTCGTGCCGGGTCTGGCGCTGTCCTACCTCGACCACAACGTCGTGGTCGGCAACTCGCTCATCGGGGTCGCGGCGCCCGACCAGGTCCGCGACCCGGGCGAGGCGCACGGGCAGGTGAGCATGATCGCCCAGCTCGTCCGCGATGCTGTCGAGAAGGGAGCGCAGGAGGCCGCGACCCTCCAGGCCATGCCCGACCGCACTCCCGACGAGGTCGCCTCCAGCGCGGAGGCCGACGAGGCGCGCGGCGCGGCGGTGGCCAGCGCACAGCGCCTGCTCGACCTGTGGGTTGCGGAGCCGCTCGGCGTGGCGGGCGCGCGCGCAGAGCTGTGGATGCGAGCGCAGGAGATCGTCGCGGGAGGCGGCTCGGAGCTGGCCGACCGCGCGCAGGAGACGGCGCGGGAGATGCGGGTCCTGCACTGGCCGCTCGCATTCCCGGAGGTCTTCGCGGGTGGGGCGCGGGGGTTCGACGCGGTGGTGGGGAACCCGCCGTGGGAGGAGGTCAACGTCGACGAGATGACCTTCTACGCGGGCTACCGCCCCGGGCTCCGCGGCTTGCCGGAGGCCGCGCGTCGCGATGCGCTCGAACGGCTGATCGAGGAGAGGCCGGAGCTGCCGGAGCGGCTGGCCGACGAGCGGGAGCGCGTCGGCCGCGTGCGCCGCTACTTCGGGCCGGACACCGGCTACGGCGCGACACCCGGGAACGCCGATCTCTACAAGCTCTTCTGCCAGCGCTACCGGGTCCTGCTCGCCGAGAGCGGAGCCCTTGGGGTCGTGCTGCCCCGGAGCGCCTTCTCGGCGAAGGGGTCGGAGGACTTCCGGCGCTGGCTGTTCGAGAGCACGACCGTCCAACGGCTGGACTTCCTGCTCAACCGGGGGCTGTGGATGTTCGACACGCACGGGCAGTACACCGTCGCGCTGCTACTGGCCGACGCGGCGAAGCCGCCAGAGGGTCACGCCATCGAAGCGGCCGGGGTCGCCGCCTCGGCGGCAGACTTCGACCGGCAGATCGCGGCGTGTGGGATCGCCCTCGATCCCTCGGCGCTCGGGCCCGTGCTCGAGGTTCCGCTGGTGCCCGGTCAGCGGGCGGCGGACGTGCTCGCCAAGCAGCGTCGCGGCTCGCCCTTCGCCCTCGGCGCGCGGCGCTGGCGGTGCTTTCCGGTCCAGGGTGACTTCAACGAGACGACCGACCGCCAGCTCTGGGAGGGCGCCACCGAGGGCCGCGAGCTGTGGAAGGGCGGCAGCTTCTACCAGTACGACCCACATGGGGCCGACGCGCGGCTCTGCCCCCCGAGTGAGGCGGCGCTCAAGAAGGCGCGCAAGCCCCGCCCGGGCGCCGGGTCGCGCGTTTCCGCGGAAACGTCCCTCGAGCAGCGCGCCGAGGCGGTGGCCGTCGAGCTCGACCGATCGCGCGTGGCGTTCCGCGACGTCAGTCGCGCGACCGACTCGCGCACCCTCGTCGCCGCGCTCGTCCCGTCCCAGACCTTTCTCACCAACAAGGCGCCCTACCTTTCCTTCGTCGACGCGAGCGACCGCGATCGCGCGTGCTGCCTCGGGCTGATGAACTCCATCCCGTTCGACTGGCAGGCCCGCCGCTTCGTGGAGACCAGCGTCAACTTCTTCATCCTCGAGGGCCTGCGCGTTCCAGACCTGTCCGACGACGACTACACCGCGATCGCGCAGGCCGCCGCGCGCCTCTCCTGCCCCGACGATCGCTTCGGCGCCTTCGGCGCCGCGACGGGCGTCGAGGTCGGCCCCCTCGAGTCCGACGAGCGCGATCGCCTGCGAGTCGAGATCGACGCGCGCGTCGCACGTGCCTACGGCCTGAACCGCGACGACCTCGAGGTGATCCTCGAGGATTTCACACTCGACGCGGTGCCTGAGCATTACCGGGATCGCCTGCGTGACCAGCTGTCGCAGCTCGCCCCCTCCTGACCGATGCCCGGCCGCCCCGACCTGCTCGACAATCTCTCCGACGGCACGCGCCACTCCGACGCGCTCGCCTTCCTCGTCGACGACATCCCGGCTCGCCACCCGATCGCGATTGCGACCGGCTACGTCAACCTCGGCGGCCTCCACCACGTCGCGACGATCGTTGAGCCGGGCAGGCCCACGAGGGTGCTGCTCGGCGCCCAGCCCGAGGCCGGCCTCGGCGCCGAGCTGCCGGCGCTGAGCTTCGAACACCAGATGGCGATCCTGCGCGGAGAGCGCGACCTCTCCCGTTTCCCTCCCTCCCGCGCGGCGGAGCGCCTTCAGGCGGTCGAGCACTGGCTGGGGCGCCCGGAAGTCGAGGTCCGCCGCTACCTGCGCCGCTTCCTGCACGGCAAGGCCTACCTGTTCGGCGACGTCCAGGATCCCCGCGCTGCGCTCGTGACCTCCGCCAACCTCACCGGTGCCGGGATGATCGCCAACCTGGAGCTCGGGCTCGTGGACTACAACGTCGGCCCCTCGCGCTCGGCGCTGGAGTGGTTCGAGCGGTTGTGGGAGGACGCCGCTCCCTTCACGGACGAGCTGCGCGAGCTGCTGTTCCCGGCGGTCGGGCTCGTGGACCCCGAGACCGTCTACCTGCGCGCGCTGCTCGAGCTCTACGGCGACGAGCTCGGCACGGCGCCGCCCGGCGAGGTTCCGGTCCGGCTGGCGTCGTTCCAGCGCGACGGCTACGAGCG
>JBBQNQ010000146.1:0-4957 GCA_038330095.1 Solirubrobacterales bacterium | reverse complement strand
CGGGCGCGAGGACGCGCCCATCCGCCTCGCCGCCAGTCACACGATCGCCGAGTTCGTGCTCCCGGGCCCGCTGGTCGAGTTCGAGCGCAGGGGCGAGCGCCATCTGTCCGTCGAGCTCGTGGTGGGCAACTCGACCCTCGTGCGCGAGCTGGTCCTCCAGGGTCGCGCCGAGTTCGGAATCGCCGCGCTGGAGGGCCGCGATCCCGAGCCACCGCTGCGCGCGCTGCCCTTCGTCGAAGACGAGGTCGCAGTCGCCGTTCCGCGCGACCACCCGTGGGCCCAGCTGCACGAGGTCCCGCTCGACGCGTTCGTCGCCACCCCCATGGTCATGCGTGACCCCAGCGCGAACACCCGCCGGGTGGTCGAGCGTACGCTCGACGAGCGCGGCCTCGCGCTCGCGCCATCGCTCGCGGAGGTGGGCAGCACCAGCGCGGCGCGCGACGCCGCGCTCTCGGAAGGGGCGCCGGTGCTGCTCTCCCGGCTGGCCGTGGGCCGCTCACGCGATCCGCTGGTGCCGGTGCGCATCGCCGGCCTGCGCTTCGCCCGCCGCTTCGTGTTCCTGCTTGGCGACGAGGGCAACCTCACGGGCTCCGCCCGGGCGCTGCTGCACCACCTGCAGTCGACGGCCGGGCGCCTCTAGGCCGCGCGCCGGCCGACCAGGCCGGCGACCATCCGCATTGCCACCCCGGCGCCCACCAGAGCGAGGCCGATCGCGGCGACGAGCAGCGTGTTGGTGCCCGTGTTCGGCAAGTTACCGCCGCTGTCCGTCGCCGCCGTGCCGGTGTCGGTCGCGCCGGAGCCCGACCCCGAGCCGGAGGCCGAGCCGCTCGAGTCGCTCGAGCCGGAGGAGGCTGCCGACCCGGAGGCCCCGCTGGACCCCGAGGAGCCGCCGCTGCCCGCGGCGACCACGCGGACCGTGCCCTTCATGAACGGATGGGGCGTGCAGATGTAGGAGTAGGTGCCCGCCGTGTCGAACGTCGCCGAGCCGCTCGCACCCTTGGCCAGGATGCCCGTGTCGAAGCCACCGCTCGACGAGGTCGCCGAGTGGCCCGTGGGCCCGTCGTTGGTCCAGCGGACGGTGTCGCCCACGTTCACGGTGATCGAGGCGGGACCGAACCTGAAGTCGCTGATCGTCACCGAGGTGGTCGCGGCCGCGCGGGCGGCGAGGGAGCCGTCACCGGCCGCAGGAGTCGTGGTCGCCGTGGTCGTGGACTCCCTCGCGGCCACCGCCGAGTCGTCGGGGGTGCTGGAGGGATCGTCGCCACGGCTGCTCGAGGAGTCCCGGTTGCTCTTTGAGCGCGACTCGTGGCTCGCGGAATGAGAGCCGATGACCTCGGGAAACGCTTTGAGGCTGCCCTCGTCGCCGCTCGAAGCGTCGGAGCGCGCGTCGGCGCCCGCACTGTCCGGGCTCGCGCCGGCGTCCGGCTCCCCGTCCGCTGGACCGGCGTTTTCACTCGGGGCCTGCGCCGGCGGCGTGACCTCTGGAGCGGGCTGGACCTCCAGCGACATGGTGCCTTCAGCCGTGGCGCCCTTGTCGTCGGTCACGCGCAGGCCGACCGAGTAGGTGCCAGGCTTCTCGTATGCGTGTTTCGCGGCGGCGCTGTCCTTGCCGTCGGTCTCGTAGGTCCCGTCGCCGTCGAAGTCCCACTCGTAGCGCACGACCTTGCCGTCGGCGTCCGACGAGGCGAAGGCCTCGAACGGGACGGGCTGACCGACCATCGCCGGGTTCGGTGCGTAGAGCAGCGCCCGCGGTGGCTGATTGGGCGCTTCCCCGCCGGTGGTCGTCGCAGGACCGGTCGACGTCGCCGAGTCCGCCGCCGATCCGATCGCAGGCACGAGCAGCGCGGCAATCACCCCGCAGCCAGCCAGCATTGCTGTGACCCTCCTCCTCACGACACCCTCACCATACGCACAACCGCTGAAGGAGTTCAAATCGCACGTACCGGGCGATCCCGGGTCCACCGCCCAGTGACCCGCCGCCAGATCGCGCTGCGGCCCGGCAGCCGCATACCGGACGAGCACTCGCCGCCCCGGTGGCGCCATAACCTGCGGTTATGCCCGGAGGGTCGCGACGAGGCCTACCGGTGCGCCCGGGTCCCCCGTACCGTGCCAGGAGTGCGGGAGCGTCGCGACAGGGCGGGTGGGTTGGCTGACCCGGCGTCGTTCGCCCGTGCCTACCGCGACCACGCGGGTCGTGTGCGCGCCTCCGCGCTGCGGGTGCTCAAGGACACCGGACGCGCCGAGGACGTGGCCCAGGAGGTCTTCGAGCGCCTGTGGACCGACCCGGGCCGCTTCGACCCCGGCCGCGGCGAGCTCGGCCCCTACCTTCAGCTGGTCGCCCGCAGCCGTGCGCTGGACGCCTGGCGCGCCGACGGCGCGGCCACGCGCGCCGGCGATCGCCTGCAGGCCCTCAGCCTGCGCGACGAGGCTCCCGAGGACGACAGCCCCGCGCAGGCTGCCGAGCGAAGCGACACCCGCCGGCGCATGATCGCCGCTCTGCGCCGCCTGCCCCCGCGCCAGCGCGAGGTCATCGTCCTGAGCTACTGGGGGGGCATGAGCTGCGCGGAGGTCGCCCGCCGCACCGGTGTCCCGCTTGGCACGGCGAAGAGCCGCCTGCGCCTCGCGCACGAGAAGCTGCGCGAGGTCTGGCAGCCCGAGCCCGCTACTTGAGCAGCCGCGAGAGCCGGCGGTCCTTGAGGACCTTGCCGCCCGTCTGGCACGCCGGGCAGTAGCTCATCACGTAGTCCTCGTAGTGCACCGCCTCGAGCGTCGTCCCGCAGCGCGGGCACGGCTCGCCCTGGTGGCGGTGAACCTGCAACGGCATGGGGAGCTTGTCGGAGACCGGGAGGCGCACGACCTGCTCGTAGTGCTCGAGCGCGCCCCCCAAGCGCTCGACGGTCGCGTCCCGCAGCCGCTGGGCCTCGAGGCCGACGAGGTCGTCCCCGCGCTTGAAGGGCGAGAGTTGCGCGCTCCACAGGATCTCGTCGACCCACGAGCGCCCGATACCGGCTATCACCCGCTGGTCGCGCAGCAGGGCGTGCAGGGGACGCGCGCCGTCCAGCAGCTCCTCGAAGGGCGGCGGGTCGGGCCAGGCCTCTGGTCCGAGGCCGGCGAGCACCTCGTCCTCTTCGAGCGTCTCGGTGCGAGTCAGCTTGACCCATGCCGCCTGCTTCTTTCCGAACTCGCGCAGCCGCAGCTCACGTCCATCCTGGAGGCGCAGGAGCAGGCGGGAGGTGCGGTCGCGCAGGCTCGCGCGCGTGTCGTAGAGCTGCAGGCGCCCGGCCGACATGAGGTGCACGAGCGCGGAGAGGCCGCCCTCGCTGTCGATCACCAGCATCTTCCCGCGGCGCCGGACGCCGGCCAGTACGTCGCCGTCGAGCGCCTGCAGGGGAGGGTCGAAGCTGCGCAGGGCGTTGATGCCCGGCGCCAGCGCGGACTCGATGTGAGCGCCGGCGACCGCCTCGCCGATGCGCCGCGCGGTGATCTGGACCTCGGGCAGCTCGGGCACGGATTGACCGTAGCGCGCTGCCGGGTTCGCCCAGCGTGGCTAGCCCGCGATGCGCCGCAGGTCGCCCGGGCGCATGAGGGCGATCAGCTCGCCCGTTCGCCGCTCGACCCGCACGCCGGCGATCCCACCCTTCTTCATGTCTACCCGCGCGCCCGTGAGATCGCGGATGGTCTCCGAGAAGTCGGGGTCGTGGCCGACGATTAGCACGCACCCATCCTCCTCGAAGCCCGCCAGCAGCTCGTCGGCGTCGTCGCGATCGAAGCCGCCCGAGAGCGGCTCGTGGACCATCGGCTCGCAGCCCATCTCCTTGCAGGCGAGCTTCGCGGTGTCCAGCGCGCGCACGCGGGGGCTCGCGAGGACCGCGTCGAACTCGGTCCCGAGCTTGGCGAGCGCGGCTCCAACGACCTTCGACTGGCGTTCGCCCTTGTCGGTGAGCCGGCGCTCGGCGTCGGGCCGGGCGCCATGGGGCTCGGCGTCGCCGTGGCGAAGGAACCAGAGCTGCTTGGCCATGGTGCGGGACGCTATCGCGCGCCCCCCGGTGACCGTGGCGCGACATACTGGCCCGCGCATGGCCGCAGCGCCCGCCATCGTGGACACTCCGGAGGAGGCGGCGCAGCTCGCGCTCGCACCGCTCCTCGTCCGCCGGCCGCTCGAGCGCTTCCTCGACGAGCACGGGCTCGGCTCCGGCCCCATCGACGCGACCACCATCGGCGAGGGGCACTCCAACGTCACTTTCCTGGTCGCCCGCGGGGCGGAGCGCTGGGTGTTGCGGCGTCCACCGCGACCGCCGCTTCCGCCTTCGGCGCACGACGTCCTGCGCGAGGCCTGGCTTCTGCGCGCGGTGCAGGACACCGAGGTGCGCGCGCCGCGCATCGTCGTGACCTGTGAGGACGAGCATGTCATCGGCGCGCCGTTCTACGTCATGGACGAAGTGCTCGGGGACGTGATCACGACCGCGCTGCCGGAAGCGCTCGACGGCCCACGGCAGCGCCGGCGCATCGGCGAGGAGCTCGTCGATGCGCTGGTAGAGGTGCACGCGGTCGACTGGCGCGCGTGCGGCCTGGAGGGCTACGGCAAGCCGACGGGCTACCTCGCACGCCAGCTGCGTCGCTTCTCGGGCCTCTGGGAGCACAACCGCACGCGCGAGGTACCGGTGCTCGACCGCGTGACCGCGTGGCTGGGCGAGCACCTCCCGGGGTCAGGGCCGGCGACCATCGTGCACGGCGACTACCGCCTCGGCAACACCATGTTCGAGGCCGGGTTGCCCGCTCACTTGGCGGCGATCTTCGACTGGGAGCTCGCGACGATCGGCGACCCGCTCGCCGACGTCGGCTACCTCACCGCGACCTACGCAGAGCCCGGCGACGCCGAGGGCACCCTCTTCGCGCTCGGCGCGGTGACCTGCGAGCCCGGCTTCCCCAGCCGCGCCGAGCTGATCGCGCGCTACGA
>JBBQNQ010000145.1:0-5325 GCA_038330095.1 Solirubrobacterales bacterium | reverse complement strand
TGGCTGAAGGCGAACTACCCGGCCGAGTACATGGCCGCGCTGATCTCCTCGGTGATGGACACCAAGGACAAGGTGCCGTTCTTCGCCAACCAGACGGAGGCGATGGGGATCGGGATCCTGCCGCCCGACGTGAACCTGTCCGACCACCAGTTCGTCGTGGTCGAGGGCAACATCCGCTTCGGCCTTGACGCCGTGAAGGGCGTCGGCTACCAGGCGGTGGAGGCGATCAAGCGCGCTCGCGAGGAGGGCGGGCCGTTCGAGTCGCTGTGGGACTTCTGCGCGCGCGTCGACTGCCGGGCGGTGAACAAGAAGGCGATCGAGGCGCTGATCAAGTGCGGGGCGTTCGGGTCCACCGGCGCGGCGCGCAAGGGCATGCTCGCGGTGCTGGAGCAGGCGCAGGGATCGGGCCAGCGCGCCCAGCAGGACGCCCAGGTCGGCCAGGGCTCGATCTTCGACATGGGCGGGCCGGCCGAGCCGGCCACCGTCTATGCGCCCAGCCATCCTCCGATCCCCGCCGAGGAGTTCGACCAGGCGCAACTGCTGGCCGTGGAGAAGGAGTCGATCGGCCTGTTCGTCTCCGCCCATCCGCTCAAGCAGGTCCGCGAGGCGCTGCGCGCGCGCTGTGACTGCGCCCTCGCCGAGCTCGACGGCCGGCGCGACGGCGACTGGGTCACGGTCGGGGGGATCATCGTCGAGGCCAAGCGGATCCGCACCAAGAAGGGCGACCCGATGATGTTCGCCACCCTCGACGACCTCGAGGGGTCGGTCGAGCTGCTGCTCTTCGGCGGCGCGCTCGACGCCGCGGGCGACGCCGCCGCCGTCGACAGCGTCGTCGTCGTGCGCGGCCGGGTCGATCACAAGGACGCCGCGAAGACCTGCGTCGTCGTCCAGGACGTAACCCGCTTCGACCCGACCCCAGAGGAGGTCGAGGCCGCACACGCGAACGCGGCTCGCGCAGCGATCCCGCGCGCGCTGCGGCTGCGCCTTGACGCGACCCGGCTCCCGGCGACGGTGATAGCCGACCTCAAGCACCTCCTGGAGACCTTCCCCGGCCCGTCCGAGGTCGTGCTGGAGATGAGCACCGCAGCCGGCCCCCGCCGGCTGCGCCTTGGCGAGGGCTACCGCGTCGACCCCTCGGCCAGCCTCCGCGCCGAGCTGGCGCAACTCCTGGGCCCAGCCGAGCTTACGGCGGCCTGAGCCCTCAGGCCTGCTGCTTCGCGCGTGCCTTCAGCCCGCGCTTGCGCAGGCGCTTGAGGATCTTCACGTCCTCGGGCGTCGCCGCCTTGCCCCCCACCCCGGGGCCCTCGAAGATCGCCGGCAGCCCCTCGAAGCGCGGCTCGGACAGGAAGGTCGCGCAGCCCTGCGTGCCGAGGTCGCCCTCGCCGAGCGGGGCGTGACGGTCGACGTTCGAGCCCAGCCCGGTCTTGGAGTCGTTGATGTGCAGGGAGCCGAGGCGGTCGAGGCCGACTGCGGTCGCGCATTCGTCGATGACCTCGGTCAGCGACTCGGGCGTGCGCACGTCGAAGCCCGAGGCATACAGGTGGCAGGAGTCCAGGCACATGCCCAGGCGCTGGTCGCCGCCCGCTTTGTCGATCAGATCGGCGAGCTCGCGGAACGAGCGCCCCAGCGTCCCTCCGGACCCCGCCGTGTTCTCGAGGTGCAGCGGGCAGCGCTCTGACTCGGCCAGCGCCTCGCGGATCACCGCCGCCGCGCGGCCGATGGCCTCGTCGACGCCGGACTTGAGCGCCGAGCCCGCGTGGATCACGACGCCCTGCACGCCCAGGGCGTCGCCCGAGCGCAGCGCGATGGTCAGCGCGTTGAGCGACTTGTCCCGCAGCTCGCGGTCCTCGCTGGCGCAGTTGAGCAGGTAGACGGCGTGGATCAGCGTCGCCTGCACCGGCGAGCCCTCCAGCGCGTCGCGGTAGGCCGCGATCTCCTCGTCGGTGTACACCCGCGCCCGCCACGCACGCGGGCTCTGGTTGAAGAACTGGATCGCCTGACAGCCGCGCTCCTCGCCGTTGCGCACCGCGTTGGCGGGCCCGCCGGCGGGGGAGACGTGGGCTCCGACTAGCATGGCGAGCATCCTATGAAGGTCCGCTTCGCCCCCTCTCCGACGGGCGCGCTGCACGTCGGAGGCGCTCGCACCGCCCTGTTCAACTGGCTGCTCGCCCGCGGCGCCGGCGGTGAGCTCGTACTGCGCATCGAGGACACCGACCACGAGCGCTCCACCCCGGAGAACGTCGAGCAGATCTTCGACGCCCTGCGCTGGCTGGACCTCGATTGGGACGGCGAGCCGGTGTTCCAGAGTGCGCGATCGGAGCGCCACCGGGAAGTGCTCGAGCGTCTGCTCGAGCAGGGCCACGCCTACCGCTCGACGGCCACCGCGCAGGACGTCAGGGCCTACAAGGAGCGCCACGGCGCCGAGCGCGGCTTTCGCGGCGAGGACGACGGCGATGGCGCAGTCCGCCTGAGTGTCCCCGCCGAGGGCGAGACCGTCGTCAACGACGAGATCCGCGGCACCGCGACGTTCAAGCACGAGCACCTCGACGACCCGGTGATCGCCCGTGCGGACGGCTCGGTGCTCTACAACTTCGCGGTCGCCGTCGACGACCTCGACGCCGGCATCACCCACGTCGTGCGCGGGGAGGACCACCTCTCCAACACGCCCAAGCAGCTGCTGGTCCTCGAGGCCCTCGGCGCCCCCCAGCCGGTCTACGCGCACCTGCCGCTGCTGCACGGCCCGGATGGCTCCAAGCTCTCCAAGCGCCACGGCGCGGCCTCGGTCCAGGACCTGCGCGACGCGGGCTACCTGCCCGAGGCGGTGCGCAACTACCTCGCCCTGCTGGGCTGGGGTGACGAGGACGACGAGACGATCATCTCGACCGAGGACCTCGTGCAGCGCTTCCGCATCGACCGGGTGTCGCGCAACCCTGCGCGCTTCGACGAGCGCAAGCTGCGCTGGATGAACGGTCGCTACCTGCGCTCGCTCGACCCGGCGGACCTCGCCCGCCGCCTGGAGGCCTACAGCGGGCGCACAGGGCTCGAGGCGGCGGTCTCGATCGCCCAGGACAAGCTGCAGACGCTCGCCGACTTCTGGCCACTGTGCGGATTCCTCTTCGACGGCCCGGCGCAGGACGCCGAGGCCTACCAGCGGGTCATTGCGGCCGACGGCGGGGGGGACCGGCTCGCCGCGGCCCGCGCCGCGCTCGAGGCGGCTCAGCCGTGGGAGGAGGAGCAGGTCGAGGCCGCGCTGCGCGAGGTCGTCGAGCGCCTCGGGGTGAAGCCCAAGGAGGTCTTCCAGCCCGTTCGGGTGGCGATCGCGGGCACGACGGTCTCCCCGGGGATCTTCGAGTCGGTCGCGCTGCTGGGCCGCGAGGAGACCCTCAGCCGGATCGACGCGGCCCTTGGAAATCTACGATCATCCGGCTAAACCGTTGCCGGGCTCCTGCCGATAGGGGAGTGAACGCGCGCGACGATCCGCCCTCAGAAGGGGCGGCGGGCGGCGCCACCACCTCGGAACGACAAGGATCGCGACCAGGCAGATGGCAACCAACGTCGTGCCCATTGAAAGCGTCGTGCGCGCTGCGCCCGACCCGATCGCCCGGCGCCACAACGAGGGCCACGGGCGCAGGCTCACCGCCGCCTTCGAGGCCCTCGAGGGCTTCCCCGCCCTCGTGGAGTCGCGCAACCGCGTGCTGCACCTCCTCGCCCAGGATCAACCGACGAACGGCAAGGTCGTCTCGGCGGTCGAGTCCGACGCGGCTCTGGCCACGGCCGTGCTGCGGCTCGCCAACCGCGTCGACGGGCCCACGCGCGGCAAGGTCGAGGACATCGTCCAGGCCACCGAGGTCTTGTCGCCGAGCGCGGTGCAGTCGATCGTCAGCCGCGCGCGCACCTTCGACTTCTTCGAGCGCGCAACGGTGTGGGAGGGCGCGCCCGAGCGCTTCCGTCTGCACGCCGTCGCCACCCAGCGCGCGGCCGAGCGCGTCGCGATCGAGACCAGCTACGAGCACCGCAACCGTCTGATGGTCACCGCGCTGCTGCACGACATCGGCAAGCTCGTGCTCCAGCATGCCTCTCAGGGCTATCCCGAGCAGGTCCACGAGGGGGCACACACGCCCGAGGAGCGCATCCACCGCGAGCGCCGCGAGCTGGGCGTCGACCACGCGCTGGTCGGCGGCGTGCTCGCCCGCCGCTGGGGCCTGCCGCGCAGCGTCGCCTCGGCGATCGAGCGACACCATTCCGACGACGAGGACGGCGAGGCGGGGTTCGTTCGCCTGTCCGACATGCTCGCCCACTACGGCCAGGACGCGCCCATATCGGCCAACGAGCTGCTCAAGGCGGCGCGCCGCATCGGCCTCGGGACCGCCGAGCTTCGCCGGGTGCTCTACGACCTGCCCTTCCCGCCGATGACGCGCCACCGCCAGATCGACCCGTGCCCACTCTCGGCGCGCGAGGTCGACGTCCTCAAGCGGCTGGCCGAAGGCAAGGTCTACAAGCAGATAGCGCGCGAGCTCGAGCTCTCGACTAGCACCGTCCGAACCCACCTGCACAACATCTACGGCAAGCTCGGCGCCGTCGACCGCGCCCAGGCCGTCTTGGTGGCCACCGAGCGCGGGTGGCTCTAGTAGTACTAGCTCACGCCGGCGCGGGGCGCCCGCGGCGGTTGCGCAGGGCCCTCACGGCGAGGTAGGCGAGGCAGACGCCCGCGGCGTCGATCGCGACGTCGTGTGGCGCGCCCACTCGCCCCGAGACGAAGTGCTGGTGGTACTCGTCGGTGGCGGCGTAGGCCAATGTGATCACCGCGGCGGCCGGCGGGACCTTCCAGCGCAATGCCCGCCACCACAGGACGAAGAGCGCGCCGTACTCCAGCATGTGGGCGAGCTTTCGCAGGATCAGGTCCGCGGTCCCCAGCCCCGAGTTCAGGTCCGGCTGCGCCGAGAGCGCGAAGATCAGCGCCATGAGGAGGATAGGGGGAGCGAAGCGACGAGCGGCTGCCATACGCTTGGCATCGTAGGAGTCCGATGATCTCGATCACCTCCAAGTCGCCCTACGCGCTGCAGGCGCTGACCGAGCTCGCCCGTGCCGGCGACGATCGGCCCGTACCGATCGGCGAGCTCGCCCGCCGCCGCGAGATCCCGGTGCAGTTCCTCGAGCAGCTCTTCGCGAGCCTGCGCCGCGCCGGGGTCCTGCGCTCCCAGCGCGGGGTCAAGGGCGGCTACTCCTTCGCCCGCGCGCCCCGCGAGATCACCGTCCTGGAGATCGTGGAGCTACTCGACGGCCCCCTGGGCCGCGACGCCGCCGGCGTCTTCTCCGACGCGGCCA
>JBBQNQ010000144.1:0-5397 GCA_038330095.1 Solirubrobacterales bacterium | reverse complement strand
CTCGTCCAGCGTGGTCGCGCCGACCGCGCGCAGCTCGCCGCGGGCCAGCATGGGCTTGAGCAGGTTCGCCGCGTCTACCGCGCCCTCGGCGCCGCCGGCCCCGACGATCGTGTGCAGCTCGTCGATGAAGAGGATGATCGCACCCTGGGCGTCGGCGATCTCCTTGAGCACGGCCTTGAGGCGGTCCTCGAACTCGCCGCGGTACTTGGAGCCGGCGATCAGCGCGCCGACGTCCAGCGCGATGACGCGCTTGTCGCGCAGGCCCTCGGGGATGTCCCCGGCCACGATGCGCTGCGCGAGCCCCTCGACGATGGCGGTCTTGCCGACGCCAGGCTCGCCGATTAGCACCGGGTTGTTCTTGGTGCGGCGCGAGAGGACCTGGATCACGCGGCGGATCTCGTCGTCGCGGCCGATGACCGGATCGAGCTCGCCACGCTCGGCGCGCTCGGTGAGGTCGTTGCCGAACTTCTCGAGCGCCTGGAACTTGTCCTCGGGGTTCTGGTCGGTGACGCGATGGGGACCGCGCACCTCGGCCACCGCCTGGAGCAGGCGCTCCTTGTTGGCGCCGACCGCGCGCAGTGCGTCGCCGGCCGGGGTCTTGGCATCGGCCAGCGCGAGCAGCAGGTGCTCGGTCGAGACGTATTCGTCCTTGAGGTCGCGGGCGGCGCGCTCGGCGCGTCGCAGCACTCCGACGATCTCGCCCGAGCTGCTGGTGGCGTCGGCGCCGTCGCCGGAGACCGTCGGGAGCGCGTCCAGCGCCGTGTTGACCTCCGCGCGTACCTGCTCGGGCGCCGCGCCCAGCTTCTGCAGCACGGGCACGACGAGGCCCGCGTCGGCCTCGAGCAGGACCGCGAGCAGGTGCTCGGGCGTGACCTGCGGGTTGCGGCGGTCGTCGGCCAGGCGCTGGGCGGCCTGGAGAGCCTCCTGTGACTTGATCGTGAAGCGGTCGGCGTTCATGGAGGCGCAGATCTTAGTCGCTTAGACTGAGATCTTCAAGCCCGCCGGCCATCCCTGCGACGCCCCTCGCTGGTCACGCGGGAGACCGGGATGAGCCCTCCCGGCGCGCGGTAGGGCACGAGCTCGGCGCGGAAGGAGCGGCGCACCCTCTCGAGCTCCTCCTCCATCTCTTGGCGCACGCGCTCGGCGCGGCGCTCGACGGCGTCGACGTGCCGGGCCATGCGCTCGAGCTGGTCTTCGAGCTCGAAGACGCGCTCGACGCCCGCGAGGTTCATCCCCAGCTCGGCGGTCATCTCCTGGATGCGGCGCAGGCGCTCGACGTCGTGCTGGGAGTACAGGCGCGTGCCCTTGGGAGAGCGCATCGGATTTATGAGCCCGCGCGCCTCGTACATGCGCAGGGTCTGCGGATGCATCTCGGCCAGCTCGGCGGCGACCGAGATCATGAACACGCCGCGGTCCGCGGAGACCGTGATCGTGGTGCGCGTTCGCCGGCTGGCCATCACGAGCTCCTGGCCGCGAACAGCCGCTCGCGCGGGTTGCCGTTCATCACCTTGGAGAGCTCATCGACCGCCTGGCGCTGCTCCTTGCTCAGCGAGGAGGGCACGTCGATGACGAAGCGGTAGCGGATGTCGCCTCGTCCCCTGCCGTCGAGCTTGGGCGGGCCCTCGTTGCGCAGCCGCTGGACGGTGCCGTGCTTGGTGCCGCCGGGGACGCGCAGCCGCTTGCTGCCGTGCAGCGTCGGGACCTCGACCGTCGCGCCGCTGATCGCCTCGGGGACGGTCAGCGGCACCTCGACCTCGAGGTTGTCGCCCGCTCGCTTGAAGATAGGCGACGCGGTCACCCGTGTGACGACGTAGAGGTCGCCGGGCTCGCCGCCGCGCAGGCCGGCCTCGCCCTTGCCCGCCAGGCGGATGCGGCTGCCGTCGCGCACGCCGGCGGGAATGTTCACGCGCAGGCGCTTGACCGTGCGTACGAGGCCCTGCCCGTTGCAGGTCGGGCACGGCTCCTCGATCACGGTCCCCGAGCCCCCGCAACGCGAGCACGGCTGGGCGATCGAGAACAGCCCCTGGCCCTCGGTCTCCACCCCGCGGCCGTTGCACACGGGGCAGATCCTGGGCGACGTGCCCGGCTTGGCGCCGGTGCCGTGACAGGTCGGGCAGGGCGAGGAGGTCGGCACCTGGAGGGGCACCTGCGCGCCCTGCACCGCCTGGTCGAAGGACAGCGTCACCTCGGTCTCCAGGTCACGGCCCTGCTGGGCGCGCGGGCGGCCGGCGCGGCCGCGCGCGCCACCCCCGGCCGGACCCCCGCCACCGCCACCGCCGCGGTTGAAGAGGTCGGACAGGATGTCCGTGACGCTTCCGCCGAAGGAGCTCGGGTCGAAGCCGCCAAAGCCCCCGGCTCCGCCCGGGCCGGTCGCGAACGGACCGGTTCCGCGGTCGTACTGCTTGCGCTTCTCGGGGTCACCGAGCGCGTCGTAGGCCTCGGAGACCTCCTTGAACCGCCCCTCGGCCTTCGGGTCGTCGGGGTTGCGATCGGGGTGGTACTGGCGGGCGAGCTTGCGGTAGGCCTTCTTGATCTCCTCCTGCGAAGCGCCCTTGCCGACGCCCAGCGCCCCGTAGTAGTCCTTGCGCGCGGGAGCCATCGCCGATCGCTACTCCGCGACCACGACGCGGGCGGGCCGCAGGACCGTGCCGTTCAGGCGGTAGCCGCGCTGGAAGACCTCGGCGACCGTGCCCGGCTTGGTCCCCTCGACGGGCCGCTGCGACATCGCCTCGTGCTCGTTGGGGTCAAAGCGCTCGCCCTGCGGCGAGAAGCCCTCGATGCCGGTGCGCGCAAGCGCGGCCGCCAGCTCGTCCTGGACCAGCTTGACCCCCTTCGCCGCCTCCTCGGGCATGTGGCCGAGGGCGAGGTCGAGGCTGTCGAGCGCCGGGAGGAGCTCCTTGGCGAGCCTCGCCACGCCGCGACCCTCGGCGTCTGCGACCTCGCGCGACTTGCGCTTGCGGAAGTTCTCGAAGTCGGCCTGGGTGCGCTGGGCGAGCGCGAGGTACTCGTCGCGCTCGCGCGCCTTGGCGAGCAGCTCGGCGATGTCGTGCTCGACCGGCTCGGCCGCCGTCTCGGAGCGAGCATCCGCCGGAGGGGATCCCTCCAGCGCAGCCCCGTCACCGGCCGCGTCGCTCGGCGTCGCCGCCTCCGAGGCGTCGACGGTTGCCGTCTCGCCGGCAGGGACCGCGGCGTCGGCGGCGGGCGCCTCGCTCGCCGCCGGCCGCTGCGCGTGGGTGCCGTCGCGCTCCTTGCTCATTACGACTTGCCCTCGTCGACCACCTCGGCGTCCACGACGTCCTCCTCGTCCTGGCCCGCGCCGTTGCCGGCGCCGTCGCCCGCGGCTGCGTCGCCGGCACCGTCTCCGCCGGAGGCGGCAGCCTGCTGCTGGGCGCGCTCGTACATCTGCTCGGACACGTGGTGGAAGGAGGTCTGCAGCGCCTCGGTCTTCGAGCGCAGCTCGGCGACGTCCTCAGAGGTCAGCGACTCGCGGACATCCTTGATGGCCGCCTCGATCTGCTCCTTGGACGCGCTGTCGACGTTGTCGCCCAGCTCGCCGAGCTGGCGCTCGGCCTGGTAGGCGGCGTTCTCCGCCTCATTGCGCGCCTCGGCCACCTCCCGCTGGCGCCGGTCGTCCTCGGCGTGCTCCTCCGCGTCGCCGACCATGCGCTTGATCTCCTGGTCGGAGAGTCCGGAGCCGGCCTTGATCTCGATCTTCTGCTCCTTGCCGGTACCCAGGTCCTTGGCCGACACGCTGAGGATGCCGTTGGCGTCGATGTCGAAGCCGACCTCGATCTGCGGGATGCCACGCGGGGCGGGCGGGATGCCCGTGAGCTGGAACTTGCCCAGCGACTTGTTGTAGGTCGCCATCTCGCGCTCGCCCTGCAGGACGTGGATCTCGACCGACGGCTGGTTGTCCTCGGCCGTCGAGAAGATCTCCGACTTGCGGGTGGGGATCGTCGTGTTGCGCTCGATGAGCTTGGTCATCACGCCGCCCTTGGTCTCGATGCCGAGGGTCAGCGGGGTGACGTCGAGCAGCAGCACGTCCTTGACCTCGCCGCCCAGCACGCCGGCCTGGATGGCGGCGCCCACGGCGACGACCTCGTCGGGGTTGACGCCCCGGTGCGGGTCCTTGCCGGTGAGCTGCTTGACGCGCTCCTGGACCGAGGGCATGCGGGTCATGCCCCCGACGAGCACGACGTGGTCGATCTTGGCCGCGCCCTTGTCCTTGGCGTCCGCGAGGGCCTGCTTGACCGGGCCCTCGACGCGCTTGAGCAGGTCGGCCGTCAGCTCGGTGAGCTTGGCCCGCGTGAGGCGGGTGTCGAGGTGCTTGGGCCCCGCCTGGTCGGCGGTGATGAACGGCAGGTTGATCTGGGTCTCCTGGGTGGTGGAGAGCTCGATCTTGGCCTTCTCGGCCGCCTCGTAGAGGCGCTGGAGGGCCATCTTGTCCTTGGAGAGGTCGATCGCCTGGTCGCGCTTGAACTCGGCGACGAGCCAGTCCACGACCGCCTTGTCGAAGTTGTCGCCGCCGAGGTGGTTGTCGCCCGCGGTGGCCTTCACCTCGAAGACGCCGTCGCCGATCTCCAACACGGAGACGTCGAAGGTGCCACCGCCGAGGTCGAAGACGAGGATGGTCTGGTCTGACTCCTTGTCCAGGCCGTAGGCCAGCGACGCGGCGGTCGGCTCGTTGATGATGCGCTTGACGTCGAGGCCGGCGACCTTGCCGGCATCCTTGGTCGCCTGGCGCTGGTCGTCGTTGAAGTACGCCGGGACGGTGATGACCGCTGAGTCGACCGTCTCGCCGAGGTAGGCCTCGGCGTCGGCCTTGAGCTTCTGCAGGATCATCGCCGAGATCTCCGGCGGGTTGTACTGCTTGCCCTGCGCCTCGACGCGAGCGTCGCCGTTGGGGCCGGCGACGACCTTGTAGGGGACGATGGACTCCTCCTCGCGCACCTCGCCCTCCTTGCGGCCCATGAAGCGCTTGATCGAGAAGATGGTGTTCTCGGGGTTGGTAACGGCCTGGCGCTTGGCGACGGTGCCGACGAGGCGCTCGCCGCCGTCCGTGAACGCGACCACCGACGGGGTCGTACGACCGCCCTCGGCGTTGTCGATCACGGTCGGCTCGCCGCCTTCGAGCACGGCCATGCACGAGTTCGTGGTGCCGAGGTCGATGCCGATGGTCTTGGCCATTCGTGAAGCTCCTTGCTACGACGTTGTCTGGGGTAGTCGCTCGACCTTAGAGAGCGAGCGGAAAAAATCTTAGCGGCAGTATGGCAGATCTTCGCCCCTTTGTCCTCAGTCTTCGTGCGGGTCGCTGGGCAGTGCGGGGCCGCGTCGCTAACCTGCCACCGAAGCGCTGGCAGAGCCAGCGCGGTAGAGGAGAACCCGCAGCTCGATGCC
>JBBQNQ010000143.1:0-5438 GCA_038330095.1 Solirubrobacterales bacterium | reverse complement strand
GTCCTGCGGGTTGGCGAGCTTGTTGAGGGTCTGCCAGGCGATCAGCATCCCGATGACGACGGTCTTGCCTGTCCCCGTGGCCATCTTGAGAGCGACGCGCGGAAGTCCGGGATTGGCGTCCTCGGCGAAGCGCCGCAGGTCGTTGGCGATCCAGGCGTCGCCGTGCTTCCCGGCCGCCTCGGTCAGGTAGATCGCCGTCTCAGCCGCCTCGACCTGGCAGAAGTACAACCGGCGCTGCCGCTCGGGTGCCGTCCAGTGCTCGAGCAGGCGGCGAGTCGTGGGACTCGCGCCTGGCCATCCGCCCTTGCGCCAGAGCCCCACGCGCTCTCGCACGCGGTTGATGAAACGGTTCTCCTCGATGCGGTCGCGCGTCCATTCGGTGTCGAAGTGCATCTGCGACCGCTTCTTGGCCGCCGGGATGGGCATGAAGTAGGAGCTGACGCGGCGCTTCTCGATCACCTCGCTGGTGATGCCTTCGTCGCCGAAGCGGAAGTGGCGACTCGGTTCCTCGAAGGGCGAGTTGAGGATCGGGTTCTGAATTACTGCGTCCGCCATGGCGCGGGCACAGCGTACGCTCGGGCGCAGACCCGACGCGTTAGCGATCGCCCAGTGCGTTTTGGCTGGAGCGAACGGGTAGGCTGGCGCCCATGGGCTACAAGCTGCTCGGATTCGCCGTCTGGAAGGGCGCGAAGTGGTACCTGCGCCGCCGCTACGGCGACAAGCCGCGGAAGATCGCGGCCGCCGGCGTGGTCGGCGTCGCGATCGCAGCCGGCGTCGTGATCGCCGGGCGCCAGGCGCGCGCTGACGAATCGTCCTGAAGGCCCACCGGCGCCCCTGATCGCGCCGGCCGGGGCCGTCCGCCTCGGAACCTAGCCTTGGCGCGCCATGATCGCGCCCGACTCGGGATCTCCCGACAGCCCTGACGAGCCTTCCGGGCTCGAGGAGGGCGAGCGCGTCGTCGACGCCGGCGTGCTTTCCGAGCGGCGGGCCCGCAGAGCAGAGGCCGAGGTCGCGTCGCTGCGCCGCCAGCTCGCCGACGAGTGCGGTGACGGCGGTGAGAGCGAGGCGGATCCGGCGGGCGCGCCGCCCGAGGCGCGCGGCACGGCGGCCGAGGCGGCGCTGAGCGCCAGCCGGGTCGCGGCCCACCGCGTCGAGGATCTCGTCGCGCTGGTGTCCGAGCTTGACTCGCAGCTTCCCGTCCTCGAGGCGCGGCGCCGGACCGCGGAGCTCGGCGCCCGCCGCGCCGAGGAGGCACGCCTCGCCCACGAGCGCGAGTCAGGTGCGCTGCGGGCGGAGGCCGAGCGCGGGGCGCTCGCGCTGCGGGCGGCAGAGGAGCGCGCCACGTCGCTGCGCGAGGAGCTCGCCGCGGCGCGCGAGGAGGCGCGCGCGGGCGCCGACCGGGAGCTGGCCGCACGGCGCGTCACCCGCGAGCTGGTCGCCACGGCAACGACCGCGCTCGCCCAGGCCGACTCCCGCCTCGCGGCCGCGGAGGAGACGGCCCGCGCGCTCGCGCAGGAAGCCGGCCGCGAGACCGAGACGCGGCAGGCTGCGCAGCGCGATGCGGCCGGGGCCCGCGCCCAGCTCGACCGTGAGCGGCGTGAGCTTCGCCACACGGAAGAGCGGCTGATGCGCGCACTTGCTCAGAGCGGCGCGCGGGTGCGCGAGCTGGAGGCGAGGTGGGTCGGGATCCGTCCCCTCTCTGCAAGTGCGCGCGGTGCTCTGGCCACCGAAGAGCGGCTCCGTGCCCGCACCGGGTCCGAGCGCGCCCGAACCGCCACCCTCGGGCAGGAGGCGCGCCTCGCCCGCTCCTCAACGGTGCGATCGGCCGGAGGCGCGCGGCTCGCCCCTTCGCCGCCCGCCGGGCGGTCGAACCGGGCTCCACGGGCCGTTCGCCCGGTCGCTCCGGGCGAGGGGTGGCTGGGGCGGGCGCTCGTTGCGCTGGTGCGGCGCGATCCGGTGGCCGGCGCCGACCTTGCCCTCGCCCTGCTCCCCCTCCACGGGCTGTACTCGGGTGAGGCCGCCGACTGGGACCTGGTCCTCGAGACCTCCGCCTGGCGGGTCACCTCGACCGAGCCCGGACGCCTTGCCGAGGTAACGCCGCTCCCGGGCCCCCGCGGGAGGGCGGCGAAGTTCCGGCTGGAGGCTGACGTGGCGGCGTTCGCTGCCCTTCTCTCGGGCGCCTGGCCTCGTGATGCGCGCCGCCGCGGCCGGCTGGCCGTGCGCGGCTCGCGCCGGCGGGGGCGCAGGACCCTGCGGGCGATCGCGGCGACGCCGCTCGACCTGCGCAGCGCCTCGCGCGCGGGCCTGTGGCTCGACCCCGGCCTGGCCTACCTCGCGCTCGCCCGGGCCATTTCGCCGGCATGGACGGCCGAGCACCGCTTCGTCGTCGCCCACGAGCTGACCGGCGAGCACGCTGGCAGCTGGTTCGTCAGCGTTGACGGTGCAGCGCCTCTGACCGTGACGGCGACCCCGCCCATGGAGCCCGCCGCGACCGTCCGCTGCTCGGACGTCGCCTTCCTCTCGCTGCTGACTGGAGAGCCGCCTCCCCGCGGGGAGAAGGCGGCCCTTCGCGGCGACGTCGACGCCATCGCGCTCCTGCGCACGTGGGTGGCGCGAGCCCAGCGCGGTCCAGCCTGAGGCGACGTCCCGGTCAGCCGGCGGGTGCGCCGCCTGATCGCCGGCCCGCGCCCATCCCGCACCCTGCGTGAAACGGCGCCGGAAGGCCCCGGCGCCATCCGCCCCGGCGCCTATTCTCACCGTCCGATGAGCACGCCGGCGTGCGCGCACCTACATGTCCATTCCGAGTACTCGCTGCTCGACGGCGCCTGCAAGATCGAGGCGCTGGCCGAGCGGGCTGCGGCCTTCGAGCAGCCGGCCCTCGGGCTGACCGACCACGGCGTCATGAATGGCGCGGTCGAGCTCTACGAGGCGTGTCGCAAACACGGCGTGAAGCCGATCTTCGGCTGTGAGGCCTACCTCGTGGAGGATCGCCGGGCACGCCCGACCGGAGCCTTCGAGCGCAACCACCTGACGCTGCTGGCCGAGAACGACGCGGGCTACCGCAACCTCGTGAAGATCTCGAGCGCAGGCTTCCTCGAGGGGCTCCACCGCGGCAAGCCGACGGTCGACATGGCGCTGCTGGCCGCCCACTCCGAAGGGGTCATCGCCCTGACGGGCTGCCTGCAGGGCCGGCTCGCACGGCGGATCGTCGAGGGCCGGCCGGCCGAGGCCCGTGCCCACGCGGACGAGCTGCTCCAGGCCTTCGGCCCCGAGCAGGTGTACTTCGAGGTCCAGCGCAACGGGCTCGCCGAGCAGGAGCAGGCCAACGAGGGCGTCGTCGCGCTGGCCCGTGAGCTCGGCCGCCCGCTGGTCGGGACGGCCGATGTCCACTACCTGCGCCGCGAGGACTACCGCCATCACGGCGCGCTGCTGTGCGTGCAGACCAAGAGCACCCTGCGCGCGCCGAAGCTGAGCTTCGACACCAACGAGTTCTTCCTGAAGTCCTCGCCCGAGATGGCCGAGGCCTTCGCGGCGTGGCCCGAGGCCCTGCCGTCCAGCCTCGAGATCGCGGAGCGCTGCTCGGTCGAGCTCGAGCTCAAGCGCCAGCTCATTCCCAGCTACCCCACCCCGGACGGCCGCGCGGAGAGCGAGTACCTGCGCGACCTCGTGCACGCCGGCCTGCGCGAGCGCTACGGCGACCCCGCGCCCGCCGAGGCGCTCCAGCGCGCCGACATGGAGCTCGGGGTCATCGAGCGCATGGGGTTCAGCGCCTACTTCCTGATCGTCTGGGACTTCGTGCGCTTCGCCAAGGACAGCGGGATCGCCGTGGGCCCCGGCCGCGGTTCGGCCGCGGGGTCGATCGTCGCCTACTGCCTGCAGATCACCGATGTCGACCCGCTTCCCTACGGGCTGCTGTTCGAGCGCTTTCTCAACCCCGAGCGCGTGTCGATGCCCGACATCGACATCGACTTCTCCCCTCGCGGCCGCGAGCGCGTCCTGCGCTACGTGGCGAGCAAGTACGGCCGCGACCGCGTCGCCCAGATCGTGACCTTCGGCCAGATGGCCCCGCGCGCCGCGACCCGTGACGCCGCCCGCGTGCTCGACCACGAGTATGCGGTCGGCGACCGCCTCGCCAAGCTCATTCCCGAGCCGATCATGGGCCGCGCTCCGTCCTTCAAGGAGTGCCTGCGACCCGGCGAGCAGCTGAAGGCGGTCTACGACTCCGACCAGGTCGCCAGGGAGGTCGTCGATCTGGCCGAGGGCCTCGAGGGCGTCGTCCGCAACTCCTCGATCCACGCCGCCGCAGTGGTGATCGCCGACCGGCCGCTCACCGACATCGTGCCGCTGCAGCTCGCGGAGGCCGGAGTGGACGAGAACGGGCAGAAGGCCTACCGGACGGTGACGCAGTTCTCGATGGGGCCGATCGAGAGGATCGGCCTGCTCAAGATGGACTTTCTGGGGCTGCGCAACCTCGACGTCATCGAGAACGCGCTCGACATCATCGAGCGGTCCACGGGGGAGCGCCAGGACATGACCTCGCTCCCGCTCGACGACCTCAAGGCCTACGAGATGCTCGCCGCCGGGGACTCGATCGGGGTCTTCCAGTTCGAGTCGGACGGCATGCGCGAGGCGCTCAAGAAGGTGCGCCCGACCGAGTTCGACGACCTCATCGCGCTGGTCGCGCTCTACCGCCCGGGCGCGATGGACCAGATCCCCGCCTACGCGAAGGGCAAGCGCGCCCCGGAGTCGGTGACCTACCCCGACCCGCGGCTGCGCTCGATCCTCGAGTCGACCAAGGGCGTGATCCTCTACCAGGAGCAGGCGATGCAGATCGCCAAGGATGTCGCGGGCTTCTCGGGCGCGCGGGCGGACGATCTGCGCAAGGCGATCGGCAAGAAGGACCGCGTGAAGATGGCCGCGCTCAAGCCCGAGTTCGTCGAGGGTTGCCGCGGCTCGGGGACGGCCGAGCCGGTCATCGAGTGGCTGTGGCAGTCGAATGAGCGGTCGGCTGACTACAGCTTCAACAAGTGCGTCTCTGGTCAGACCCGGGTGACCCTTCCCGATGGGACACGGATGCGACTCTCAGAGGCGTTCAGAAGGCAGCCGGAGGAGCTCATGTCGATGTGGCCGGATGGAACGATCGCGCCTCACCGCGTGCAGAGCATCGTCCGCACTGGGCGCAAGTTCGTCTACCGCGTCCGCTGCAAGAGCGGCCGCCAGATCCGCGCGACTTCCGACCATCGTCTGCTGACGACGGAGGGCTACAAGCCGATCTGGGACATGGGAATCGGCGACGAGCTGATCACGCTTCCGATGATCAGCGAGAAGCAGCGGGAGGCGCGGCGCCGCACGATGACGGCTCTCGCGCAGCGTCCCGAGCGTAAGGCACAGGATCTTCGCGCCGCCGAGCGCATGCGTCGCTGGCAAGCGGGTCGATC
>JBBQNQ010000142.1:0-5537 GCA_038330095.1 Solirubrobacterales bacterium | reverse complement strand
CCGCGTAGGCCGTCAGGAGGACGATCGTCGGGAGGAAAAGGACCACGGGCACCGCGGGGTGCACCCGCGAAAGGCGATCCAGCCACCGCGAGCGGAACATCTGAGGTGAGGCGGAAAGGAGTTCGGTGCGTCGCATCTCGCCCAGGGTCGGTTTCGTGGTGTCGATCCTGACTGTATCCCAGCCCTCGGCGACCTGGAAGGGCAAACGGCACTAGGGTCACCGCATGAGCACGCCGTTCGCCAACTACCAGTACGAGATCTACCTGCGGGGTATGGCCGGGGAGCGGCCCGAGCATCCGGTCGGCTGGGCGGAGCTCGAAGAGGCGGCGCGGCAGGCTCTCGCGCCCGAGCCCAGGGGCTACCTGTTCGGGGGCGCGAGCACCGAGGACACCATGCGGGCCAATCTCGAGGCGTTCCGTCGCCACCGCATAGTCCCGCGGATGCTCAACGACGTCTCCGAGCGCGACGTGTCGCGCACGATCCTCGGTACCGCGATGTCCGCACCCGTGCTGCTCGCGCCGATCGGGGTGCAGTCCATCGTTCACCCCGACGGAGAGCTCGCCTCGGCGCGCGCCGCCGCCGCGGCCGGGACGACCTACGTCGCCAGCACCGCGGCGTCCCATACGCTCGAGGACATCGCCCAGGCCTGCGGCGACGGCTCGCGGTGGTTCCAGCTCTACTGGCCGCGCGGGCAGGAGCTCGCGGCCAGCCTGGTCTCGCGTGCCCAGGACGCGGGCTACGGTGCGATCGTCGTCACGCTGGACACCTGGCTGCTCGGCTGGCGCCCCCGTGACCTCCAGCTCGCCTATCTGCCCTTCCTGCAGGGCATCGGGATCGCCAACTACATCTCCGACCCCGTGTTCAGGGAGGCGCTGCCCAAGCCTCCCGAAGAGGATCTCCAGGGCGCGGTCGGCCACTTCATCGAGGTCTTCTCCAACCCGGCGGTGACCTGGGAGGACCTCGCCTGGCTGCGCTCGGCCACATCGCTGCCGATCGTCCTCAAGGGCGTCCTGTCCCCCGACGACGCGCTGCGCGCCGTGGAGCACGGGGTCGACGGGATCGTGGTCTCAAACCACGGCGGGCGCCAGGTCGACGGCGCGATCGCGGCACTGGACGCCCTGCCGGCCGTGGTCGAGGCGCTCGACGATCAGCTGCCCGTGCTGCTCGACAGCGGCGTGCGCTCGGGCAGCGACGGCCTGAAGGCCCTGGCCCTCGGAGCGCAGGCGGTGCTCCTCGGCCGCCCGTACATGTGGGGCCTGGCGGTGGACGGCGAGCAGGGCGTGCTGCGCGTCATTCGCTCCTTCCTCGCCGAGCTCGACCTCGCCCTGGCGCTCAGCGGGCACAGCACGCTGGACACTGTCGGCCCCGACGTGCTGGCGCCGGCGACGGGCTGATCGCAGCTCAGGCGTCCAGGTGGTGCAGGCGCGGCCACAGCACCGACCACGGCCGGCGCGGTCCGGCGCACACCTCGACGGGCGCTCGCTGCTCCTCGTTGGGCGGGTCGCGGAATCAGCCACCTAGCCCCTCCGCGCGGCGACTCGCATCACCTCGAGCGGAGCGGTGGCGCCCGTCCAGCGCTCGAGGCTCAGTGCGCCCTGGCGGACGAGAACCTCCAGGCCGTCCACCGTCGCCGCGCCCGCCTCGCGCGCGGCGGCCAGCAGGCGGGTGTCGCGGTCGCCGTAGGCGAGGTCGACCACGCAACCGGCGGCGGCGAGGACGGCGTGCGTCACGGGGAGCAGCGCGAACGGATCATCGTCCGCGCCGAGGCCCACGGCGGTGCAGTTGACGATCAACTCCGCCTCTTCCACGTCCCTTACCGCGGTCACGCCGAGGTCCGCAGCGAGCTTTGCCGCCCGGCCCGTCGAGCGGTTCCACACGGTGACCCTGGCCCCCGCCTCGCGCAGGGCCCAGGCCGCCGCCCGAGCGCTTCCGCCGGCGCCCAGAACGAGCGCCGTGCGGCCGTGCGGCGACTCGCGCAGGGCGGCGAGCAGCCCCGGCGCATCGGTGTTCGCCGCGAAGATCTCACCGTCCTCGAAGCTCAGCGTGTTCGCCGCCCCGATCGCCCGGGCGGCGGGTTCGGCGTCGTCGGCCAGCGCGAGCGCCGCCTCCTTGTGCGGGAGGGTGACGTTGGCCCCGGCGAAGCCGCTGGCCGGAAGGGCGCGCGCGGTTTGCGCGAACAGGTCCGGCGGCACGGGCAGGCGCTGATAGCTCCAGTCGTGCAGACCCAGCGCGCGCAGCGCCGCCTCCTGCATCGCCGGTGAGCGGCTGTGGGCGACCGGCCAGCCGAGGACGCCGAGCCGGCGCACTACGGGGTGCTCGGGTCCCTTCCTCCGCGCGCGTTGCGAGCCTGGTTGTAGCGGGCCTGGTCGCGCAGGAACTGGTTGTAGGTGGTCGAGAAGGCGTGCTCGCCCTTGCCGCCCGGCTTGACCACGAAGTACAGGTAGCCCGTACGCGCCGGGTTGGCGGCCGCCCTGATCGAGGCAAGGCCGGGATTGCCGATCGGCGTGGGCGGGAGACCCTGGTTGAGGCGCGTGTTGTAGGGGCCCGGGGCCTGCAGCTCGGACTGGCGGATCGGCCGCGTCCAGTTGTTGGTCGCGTAGCGGATCGTCGCGTCGATTCCCAGCGGGATGCTCTGCTTGAGCCGGTTGTAGATGACGCTGGCGACGAGCGGGCGATCCTTGGCCACCGACGCCTCGCGCTCGATCATCGAGGCGATGATCAGCACGTCGTAGGTGCTCAGCTTGGCCGCGCGGGCCTTGCGCATCGACACGCCGCGGAGATTGCGCTTGAAGGCGGCGAGTTGCTGGTTGACCAGCGCCTGGGCGGTGGCCTGCCGGCCCTTGCGCAGCTCGTAGGTGGCCGGGAACAGGAAGCCCTCGAGCGGCGAGCCCGCCGGGGCGCCGTAGCGGCCCGGGTTGAAGCGCGCGCGACGCACGGCGGTCGTGTACTCCCCGCGCACCTTGCCCGACTTGTCGACCGCGGCGGCGAAATCGCGCTCGGTGTTGCCCTCCGGGAGGACGAGCTTGACCGTCCTGATCGGCGGCGGGCCCTTGACGAGTATGGCCTCCGCGCCGGTGAACTTCATGTCCTTGCGGAAGCGGTAGGTGCCGGCCTTGAGCTGCTCGCGCTTGCCGTCCAGACGCGCGCGCAACGCGAAGAAGAAGCCGCTGGAGACGACGCCGCGGTCGGCGAGCAGGTCGCCGATCTCGCGCGCGGTCAGCCCGGAGGGGACCTTGACGCGAACCGGGTCGCCGCCGTCGCCTTTGAACGGCTGATAGAGGGAGACCAGGAACCAGCCCGCGAGCAGGATCAAGAGGAGCGCGAGGCCCGCGCCGATGCGCCGCGGCCAGCTCCGCGCGCGGCGGGGCTCCCGGGAACCGTCGGCCTCGTCGGCGGCGGCACCGTTGTTGCGCGGGCCGCGCGGCGGGAGGGCCGGCATTCGCCTCGCCAGGGCCGGCGCTACCCGACCCTCGCGCCGCAGGCGCGTTACGGCCGCGGGCGGCGGCGGCGCTGCTACGGGCGCCGGGTCGTCGGGCTCCTCGTGATCCTCTTCGACGAGCACGTCGTGGGCCTCGGTGGCCTGCGGGTCGACCGCCGCGTCCTCCTCGTCGTGGGGCTCGGCTTCGACGGGCGCGGACAGCTCCCCCGTCAGCCCGCGGCGGGCCTCGCGCTCCAGGCGCGCGCGCTCACGCTCCTGCGCCGTGCGCTCACCGGGCTGGTCGGTGCGCCCTCCGAACAGGCTCACGACGCCCGACTCCGGGCGTCGAGCCACTCGCTGAGCAGGATCGCCGCAGCGCGCGAGTCCTCGCTCGCGGCGCCGCCCGCCCGTTGGGCCAGGCGTGTCGTGAATCGCTCGTCGTACAGCTCCACAGGAATCTCCTGGAGGACTTCAGCCAGGCGGCGGGCGAAGTCGCGCGCCTCTCGAGTCTGTGCCGAGTCCCCGCCGGACAGCGACAGCGGCAACCCGATCACCACCCGCTCGACCCCCTGGTCGCGAACGAGGGTAGCGATCCGCTGCAGGCCCCGCCGGGTTCCGGGCCGCTCGACGGCCTCGACGGGCGTGGCCAGCACACCCGTCGGATCGCTCAGCGCAGCCCCGCAGCGAGCCGCGCCGTAGTCCAGCGCCAGGACCCTCACACTAGGCCAGCGCCCGCTCGATCGCCTCGCGCGCGGTGCTCATGGCCTCGGGAAGCTTGGCGGGATCGCGACCTCCGGCGCGGGCCATCGTGGGCCGGCCCCCGCCGCCGCCGCCGACGACCTTTGCCGCCGCCTTGACGACGTCGCCCGCCTTCACTCCCCGCTCCACGACGGAGGGAGCGACCATCGCGACCAGCGCAACCTTTCCGCCGGCGCCTGAGCCGAGCACCACCGCGGCCTCGCCGAGCCTTCCCTTCAGCTTGTCCGCGAGCGCGAGCAGCGCCTTCTCGTCGGTGTCGGCCACGGGCTCGGCGAGCACCTTGACCCCGTCGACCAGTACCGCTCGGGCGAGCAGCTCGTCGACGTCGGCCCCATCCCCCCCCGAGCTCGACGAGCGGGCGGCACGCTCGGTCTCGCGCAGCTTCGTGCGCAGGTCGTCCACGGCCTCGGGCACGTGCTCGGGCCGCGTGCGCAGCGTGCCCGCGGCGTCGACGAGCAACTCGTCGTGGCGCCGGAGCAGCTCGAAGGCGGCCGGGCCGGTGAGCGCCTCGATGCGGCGCACGTTGGCCGCGCTGGAGCCCTCGGAGACGATGCGGAAGGAGCCGATCTCCGCGGTGCAGCGCACGTGCGTCCCGCCGCACAGCTCCCGCGACCACGACCCGTCGCCCACCTCGACCATGCGCACGACGTCGCCGTACTTCTCGCCGAACAGCGCCATCGCTCCCAGCGAGCGCGCCTCGTCCAGGGTCGTCGTCAGCGCGCGCACGGGCTGGTTGGCGAAGATCCACTCGTTCACCCGCGCCTCGACCGCGTTGCGCTCGTCGGGGCTGAGCGCCGAGCCGTGGGTGAAGTCGAAGCGCAGCTTGTCCGGCCCGACGTAGGAGCCCGCCTGGCGCACCTGGTTGCCGAGGCGCTCCCGCAGCGCGGCGTGCAGCAGGAGGGTGGCGGTGTGGTTGCACTGGGTCGCGTGGCGGGCCGCGCGATCGACGCGCGCCACCACGCGCTCGCCCGGCTCGAGCGACCCTTGCTGGACCTCGAGCGCGACGGCCTGGTCGTCGCCGAGGCGGAAAACCTCCTCCACGCGCGCGAGGCAGTCGCCGCCGTCGCACTCGACGACCCCTGCGTCGGACACCTGGCCGCCCCCGGCCGCGTAGAAGGGCGATTCCGCGAGCTTGGCCACCACGCGGCCGTCCTCTCCCTCGGACATCACCGCCCCGACCGTCGTCGGCTGCTCGGTGCGCTCGTAGCCCACGAACTGTGTCGCGAACCCGGCCTCGCCGGCGAAGGCGACCACCCGTTCGCGCACCCGGCCGTCGTCGAGGTTGCGCGCCGAGCCCTGACGCGCACGCTCGCGCTGCTCGTCCATCAGCGCCTCGAAGCCCTGCTCGTCGACCCCCAGC
>JBBQNQ010000141.1:0-5583 GCA_038330095.1 Solirubrobacterales bacterium | reverse complement strand
TAATTCGGTTCAACTGCAGGCTCGCCGGTCCCTTCGTCCGCGAGACTGACATTCGGCCCCTATGACGGGCACAACCGCAGTCTCGCCACTCTCGCCCGCCCCTTCCCCTCCTTCGTCGCGTCGTTCGGCGCCCACGCAGCCTTCCACTTCACGCGAGCGTCGAGCGGCCGCCATTCGGGTAGCCGCTCGCCATCGCCCAGGCCGCGGTGTCCGCCCCGGTTCCACCCGAGCGCTCGCTCGACGCGCTGCGCGCGGCGGTCCCTGATTGCCGCGCCTGCCGGCTGTGGGAGCGCGACCCAGGCGGTTCGGCGAGGGCTCAGATTTGGCAGGCGTTCAGGGTCACGAGGCAGCACGGCGAGCTGACGGAGTCAGAGCTCGCGTCTCGATCGTCAGCGCGACCTGGCACCCGTCCGCGATCCTGCGCGCCGCCGACGCGCAAGCCCGCGACGCCTCCATGGGCAAGCTCGTAGCCGACCTCGCCGGGGTGGCGAGGGCGATGGCCGACAGGCGGTAGGGTCGCCGCATGCCTTCCACCGTCACCATGCACACCACCGCGGGGCCGATCGAGATCGAGCTCTTCGACGAGGACGCGCCCAAGACCGTCGAGAACTTTCGCAAGCTCTCCCAGGACGGCTTCTACGACGGCATCATCTTCCACCGCGTGATCAAGGACTTCATGATCCAGGGCGGCTGTCCCGAGGGGACGGGTACAGGGGGTCCCGGCTACAACTTCGAGGACGAGATCAACCCGCACAAGATCGTTCGCGGCACCCTGGCGATGGCCAACCACGGCCCGAACACCAACGGCTCCCAGTTCTTCCTGGTGACCGCCGACGCGGCGCCGTGGCTGGACGGCAGGCACACCGCGTTCGGGCAGGTGGCGAGCGGGATGGATGTGGTCGACGCGATCGAGGCAACACCCACCGGCGCCGGCGACCGCCCCAAGGACCCGCCGCGGATCGAGCGCATCGAGGTGAGCTGAGGCTCGCACGATGAGGCCTCGTATGGCCTTGCTGGTGGGGGCGGCCGCGCTGCTCCTCATGGCACCCGCGACGTCGCTGGCGCAGGTCAGCTTCACGGGCCCGAGCGTCTACGCCCCCGGCGAGTTGGGGCGCGACTCGGTGGCGGTCGGGGACTTCAACGGCGACTCCGATCCCGACCTGGCGGTCGCCAATATCAACACCGACGACGTCTTCGTCCTGCTCGGCGGAGCCGGCGGCACCTTCGGCGCGGCGACGAGCTTTCCCGCCGGTGACGCCCCCGATCACGTGGCCGTGGGGGACTTCAACCGGGACTCCGATCCCGACCTGGTGGTGGTCAACGGCTCGGGGAACAAGGTCTCGATCCTGCTCGGCGGGGCGGGTGGCACGTTCGGCCCCCCGACGAGCTTTGCCGCCGGAGCCGGGCCGGCGCAAGTCGCGGTCGGGGACTTCAACGGCGACTCGGATCTCGACCTGGCGGTGACCAACGCCTCCGCAGGCAAGGTCTCCGTCCTGCTCGGCGGGGCGGGTGGCACGTTCGGCCCGCCGACGAGCTTTGCCGCCGGAGCCGGGGCGGCCGCGGTGGCGGTGGGGGACTTCAACGGGGACTCCGATCTCGACCTGGCGGTGACCGACGGCGTGGCGGGGGGCAAGGTCTCCGTCCTGCTCGGCGGGGCGGGTGGCACGTTCGGCGCTCCGACGAGCTTCGCCGCCGGGTCCGGGCCGCGCCTGCTCGCGGGCCCGCTGGCGGTGGGCGACTTCAACGGCGACTCCGATCCCGACCTCGCGGTGGGCACCGCTTTCCCGTTCAACGTCGCCGTGCTGCTCGGCGGGCCTGGCGGCACGTTCGGCCCGGCGACCAGCTACGCCCCCGGCGAGCTGGCATCCGCGGTCGCGGTGAGGGACTTCAACCGCGACTCAGACCCCGACCTCGCGATCGTCAATGCCACCGGGGGCACCGTCTCGGTCCTGCTCGGCGGGGCCGGCGGCACGTTCGGCGCCCCTGCCAGCTTCTCCACCGGCGGCGCGCCCGTCTCGCTGGCGGTAGGGGACTTCAACCGCGACTCGGACCCCGACCTCGCGATCGCGAACTTCTTCCGGTTCAGCAACGTCGCGGTGCTGCTGAACGACGTCAGCCACCGCGCACGCATGGTGGGCAAGGGCAGCGTGGGAAGCGTGAGCGGGAGCGCGACCGCCGCCTACGCCTACGTCTTGCCATGCACGCCCGCGGCGGGCTCGACCCCGCCCTTCGAGGTCCGGTTCGGCGCCCAGCGCTTCCGGCTGGCAAAGGTGACGCACGTGACCTGCACCGACGACCCGAACGCGCCGGCCCCTGCGGGGTTCGACACGCAGACGGGCACGGGCACGGGCACGTTGACCAGCGGTGGCCCGGGCACGGTGGAGTGGCAGTTCGTCGACAACGGCACGGGCGGGGCTCGGGACTATGCCCAGCTGACGATCAAGAACGCGAGCGGCGCGCTCGTCTTCGTGGGCAACGCGTCGCCACCGGGGGCGTTCCCCGGCTCATCTCAGCCGCTCGGGAGCAACACGGCTCAGCGTCTACTGTGACCACGCCGGCGCCGGTGGCGCCCCGGCGGTCGTGAGGACTAGGCTTCACGGCGCACGAGCGAACGAGCGAAGGGGAGACGATGGCGACCGTCGAGCAGCGCCCGGCCGCAGAGCGGTCAACCAACGGTGACGCGGGCGAGACGCCTGTCCACAACCCGGCGACCGGAGCGATCGTGGGCCACGTGCCTCAGCGCACGGCCGAGGAGGTCCGCGAGGCCGTGGCACGCGCCCGCGCCGCGCAGCCCGGGTGGGAGGCGCTCGGCTTCGAGGGTCGCGGCCGAATCCTCCTGCGCGCCCAGAAGTGGATCCTCGACAACAGCGATCGGCTCATCCACACGATCGTCTCGGAGACCGGCAAGACCTACGAGGACGCCCAGCTCGCCGAGGTCTCCTACGCAGCGTCCGCCTTCGGCTTCTGGGCCAAGAACGCCCCCGAGTTCCTCGCCGACGAGAAGGTCAAGTCGGCGTCGGTGTTCGTGAAGGGCAAGAAGCTCGTCGTGCGCTACGCGCCGGCCGGCGTGGTGGGCGTGATCGGACCCTGGAACTTCCCGCTCACCAACTCCTTCGGCGACTGCATCCCGGCGCTGGCCGCCGGCAACACCGCGGTCCTGAAGCCCGCCGAGATCACGCCGCTGACCTCGCTGCTGATGGAGGAGATGCTGCGCGACTGCGGGATCCCCGAGGGCGTCTTCCAGGTGGTCACCGGCAAGGGCTCGCAGATCGGTCCGGTCCTGATCGACGAGGTCGACATCGTGATGTTCACCGGCTCGACGGAGGTCGGCAAGCAGATCATGCGCCAGGCATCCGAGACCCTCACCCCGGTGTACCTCGAGCTCGGCGGCAAGGACCCGATGATCGTCCTCTCCGACGCCGACGTGGAGCGCGCGGCCAACGCCGCCGCGTTCTACTCGATGAACAACGGCGGCCAGGTGTGCATCTCCACCGAGCGCGTGTATGTCGAGGAACCGATCTACGACGAGTTCGTCTCGCGCGTGACCGACAAGGTCCGCAACCTGCGCCAGGGAGTGCCCGGCGAGGCGGGCGTAGTCGACGTCGGTGCGATGACCAATCCGCCCCAGATGGATCTCGTCGAGGATCACGTCAAGGACGCCGTCGACAAGGGCGCCAAGGTCTTGACCGGCGGCCGCAGGGTGCAGGGAGAGGGGATGTTCTTCGAGCCGACAGTGCTGGTGGACGTCGACCACTCCATGAAGTGCATGACCGAGGAGACCTTCGGGCCGACGCTGCCGATCATGAAGGTGGGCGACGCCGAGGAGGCGCTGCGCATGGCCAACGACTCCCCCTACGGGCTACAGGCGTCGGTGTGGACCAAGGACGTGGAGCGCGGCGAGGCGCTGGCCCGGCGGGTCGAGGCGGGAGCGGTATGCGTCAACGACGCGCAGATCAACTACGTCGCGCTCGAGCTGCCCATGGGAGGCTGGAAGCTCTCGGGGATGGGCAGCCGCCACGGCGCCGGCGGGATCCGCAAGTACACGCGCCAGCAGACTCTGCTGGTGACGCGCTTCGCGCCCAAGAAGGACATCCACATGTTCCCGTACAAGGCGCGGACGACGAAGCTGCTCGGCCGCGGCCTGCGCTTGCTCTACGGGCGCGGCAAGCGCGACTGAGGTGGCCGCCTCCGCCGTCTTGGCGGCAGCGCGGGCGGACGACCCGGTCTAACGACGACTAGGCGCGGGTCGGTCTGCTCGCCGTAGTGCTGGCCTTCGGGTCGGCGGTCTCGTGGGGGATCGCGGACTTCCTGGGCGGAGTTCAGGCCCGCCGCCTCGCGCTCCTGAGCGTCATGCTCGTGAGTCAGGCGGCCGGCCTGCCGGCCGTCCTCCTGCTCGTGGTCGCGACGGGTGACCCGTCGCCCGCACTGGGCGACGTGCTACCCGCGCTCATCGGAGGCGCGATCGGGGTCGTCGGGCTGGCGAGCTTCTACCACGCGCTGTCGATCGGGACGATGAGCATCGTCGCGCCGATCTCGGCGACGGGCGCCGCTGTGCCGGTCATCGCCGGCATCGCGGGCGGCGATCGTCCCGGCGCGGTACAGGTCGCGGGCATCGGCGCGGCGCTCGTCGGCGTCGTGCTCGCCTCCCGCGAAGAGGGTCACGCGGACGAACGGCGGGCGTCCGACGCCCGCCGGAGCGTGCTCCTGGCCCTGGTCGCCGCGGTGGGCTTCGGCACCTTCCTCGCCTTGATGGACCCGGCAGCCAACTCCGCGGGCGTGGGCTGGGCGCTGCTCGCGGCGCGCGCGGGGTCCTTTCCCCTGCTCTGCCTTGCGGTCCTCGCCGCCCGCCCGCGGCCTTCGCACCGTGCCGACCTGCCGGCGCTGGCGCTAGTCGGCGTGCTCGACGCGGGTGCCAACGGCCTGTACGCGGCGGCCACGACCGAGGGCCTGCTGAGCATCGTCGGCGTCCTCGGCTCGCTCTACCCGGTGACCACCGTCCTGCTCGCCCGCGCGTTCCTCGGCGAGCGCGTGCGCCGCATCCAGGAGGCGGGAATCGTCCTCGCGGTGGGCGGCGTGGCGCTGATCGCGGCGGGGTGAGCGGTGGGTTAGCGCGGGTCGAGCGTCTACGGCGTCGGGTTAAGGGAGGAGGGAGGGGCGGGCCGTGCGGTCAACGCGCCCTCGGCGCAGGGCCCGCGTCTTGTCCCGCTTCCCCTAGCCCGACGCCGTTCGTCGTTTGCGGCGCCGCCCACCCCTCAACCGGTCGCCGTGCGCCAGGCGCGCTCGGCGAGCTCGGGCACGCCGGCGTCGAGGAGCCGGAAGAACGGGTCGTGTGTAGTGCCGGCAAGCAGGCGCCCGTAGGACCCCTCCAGGAAGACCGCTGATTTCCAGAGGGCGAGCGTCTGGTACCAGCGCACGTCGGACATGGAGCGGCCCGAGCGCTCTTCGTAGCGCGCGATCAGCTCGGCGCGGCTGGGGAAGCCGGGCTCGCAGGTCACCGCGCCGAGCGCGAAGAGGGTGCCCTCGGCGTCGCCGGGCTCTGCGTAGGTCGCGGTGAGGTAGCCGACGTCGGCGAGCGGGTCGCCG
>JBBQNQ010000140.1:0-5586 GCA_038330095.1 Solirubrobacterales bacterium | reverse complement strand
CCAGTCCTCGTGACGGCTCGCGCGCTCGTGCTGCACGGCCGCCTGCGCCTCGTCGCCGTCGAAGGCGAAGACGGTTCCGGCCAGATGCGGGAAGGACTTCAGGTAGCCCGCTGCCTCGAGCTGGCGGCGCGGCAGCACGGGCGGAAAGCGCAGCGACTCCGCCCCCTCGCCCGTGACCTCACGCGAGACGAGGTCGTCGAAGCGCAGGCGAACCTCCTCGAACGCAGCGCCACGGCCGTAGACGCCCGGCACGCCGCTGGGAACGAGCAGCCCGGCCTCGACGAGCTCGTTCATGAGCGCCTCCTGGTCGCGGGTCCCCGGACGGAACTGCGCCATCAGACGGCCTTGACTATGTCGTCCGCGATGCGGCGGAGGGTGCGGCGGCGTCTTCGCTCGTGAGCTCCGACAGCGCCGCGGCGATGACGGTGATCGACTCGAACACGCTGCGGTTGATAAGGCGATCGGGAAACTCGATGTCGAAGCCGTCCTCGATGGCCAGCATGACGTTGACCGCCGAGTGCGAGGTCAGGCCGGCCGCGAACAGGTCCTCCTCCGGGGAGAGCTGCCACGGGTCGACGTCCAGCTTCCCGTGCTCTGCGAGGATCCGGCGGACGTCGCCGATCATGGCATCCCTCCCATGGCTCGGACGCGACGATGGCCGGCGCAGCGGCGCCGAATGGCAATCTTCCTGCCTTTTGGGATTCGAGGCATCCGAATGATGGTAGGGGCTGCTGATTAAGCGGCCGGGTCGTCCGTCGCTCACCGCCCTGCCCGCAGCTCCGCGCCCACCGCCGCGAGCGTCCTCCGGAGTCCGTCGCCGAGCTCGACGGCCGGCTCCCAGCCGAGCTGCGCCCGTGCGCGTCGCGCGTCCAGACAGCTACGCGTCACCTCTCCCTCTCGCGCCGGCGCCATCTCCGGCTCCAAGCCCTCGAAGCCCATCGAGCGCATGGCCTCAAAGAGCTCCAGGACCGAGGTCTCGCGCCCGGCGCCGATGTTGAACGGTCCGCCGCCGTCGTGCCGGGCTGCGGCCTGGTTCGCAGCGACCACGTCCTCGACGAAGACGAAATCGCGCGTCTGGCGCCCGTCGCCGTAGACGGTCGGCCGCTCGGCCGCCAGCGCCTTGGCGCAGAAGATTGCGACGACGCCGCCTTCGCCGAGCGGATCCTGTCGCGGACCGTAGACGTTGGAGTAGCGCAGCGAGACGGTCGACAGGCCGTTGCGGGAGTTGTGAGCCTCGCATTCAGCCTCCGCGAGCGCCTTGTTGGCGCCGTAGGGGGACAGTGGGCGCTGCGGCGCGTCCTCGGAGGTGGGAAGCACGTCGGCCTCGCCGTAGATCGCACCGCCCGTAGAGGAGTAGACGAGACGGCGGACGCCGGCGTCAGCGGCAGCGGCCAGCACGCTGCGCGTCCCCTGGACGTTGACGCGGGAGTCGTACGCCGGCTCGGCAACCGAGCGGCGTACGTCGATCTGGGCCGCGAGATGGAAGACGACTTCGGGCCGGAAGTCGAGCATCAGGCGCCGCACCGCGCCGGCGTCGACGATGTCCACCTCCTCGAGCCGCGCGTCGCTCGCCAGGGCACCCGCGAGGTTCGCTGCCCGCCCCGTCGAGAGGTCGTCGAGCACGAGCACCTCGTGGCCCTCGCCGACCAGCCCGTCGACGAGGTTTGACCCTATGAAGCCGGCGCCGCCGGTCACCAGGGCTGCCGGACCGCGTCCGCCGCTCATCGGCGGGATGCTACGGCCGTCGGCAACCCCTGGGGCGCGCGTCGCCGCGGCGCGGCGATGGTCACGCTGCCCCGGAGGTTCAAGGCGGTGAGCTCGCCGCCGGCGAACCTGGCGCCGCCGCCCTCGGGATGCAGAGCGACGACTCGCTCCCCACCAGGCTCGACGCTGAACGCGTCGTCGGCCGGCGAGAACCCCTCCACGCGCACACGCACCCCGTAGGCCAGGCGGCGGCTGCGCACCACGAGGTCCATGCTTCCCTCGGCGCGCCGGCGGGCATGCGCCTCCAGGCCGAGGCGCTCGGCCGGCTCGTCGGCGATCGGGCGACCGGCGGGGAAGCGGACAGCCTGCGAGAGAAGCTCGCGTCCGCCCGGCCTCTCACGCTCGAGGCTCACGACGATCGCGTCCTGCTGGGGGGCGCCGAAGCGGTAGGCGTAGCCGGCGTCGACGAAGCGGCCCAGCAGCGCCTCGACGTTGCGCTCCAGCGCGCCGTGGGGCGCGAGCTCGAGCTCCTCCTCGGCCTCGCCCACGCGCAGCTCGCCGTCGCGGTAGAGCGCCATCCGCAGGCGGGCGATCAGTGGCTCGGGCCGGTCGTTGGCCACATGGACGGCCACGCCGGCGAGGCCCTCGTCGGTGGTCCAGACGGCCACCGGGGCAAGCACCCGGCGCAGGTGGTGCAGCGCGGCCTTGGCACGGCCGCGATGGTCGATGACGCCCCACCCCGAGCCGGGGACGACGTCGCGCAGCCACAGCACCAGGCCGCCGCCGCACGGCGAGCCCGCCCGGCGCCACTCGCCGAAGACCTCGGCCATCACCTCGCCCGTGACGGCGCGCGAGAGCGCGAGGTAACGCTCGGGGTCGGCTCGCCGCAGCTCGCCGGGATCGACGTCGAACAGGAGCCCCAGGTAGTGGTCGCGCACGTCGGCGAAGTCCCACGGGCTGCCCACGTCGCGCGGGACGCCGGCGTCGACGTCGGCGCCCGCCTCGTCGGAGACGTTGGCGAAGCCCAGGCACTCCGAGGCGAAACGGACTCCCGCCAGGCGAGCATCGTGCAGCCCGCGGCGGTAGCCGCCGACCCCGTAGTAGTTGGCGACCCCGCGGTCTGGGCGAAAGGGCCGGTCCCCTCCGCACGGCGCCGAGGGCACATAGACCGCGTCGCACCCGGCCGCACGCACGAGGCCAGGCAGCAGCTCGCCGAACAGCTCGCCCCGCCCCAGCGCGGGATCCAGTCCCAGCATCGCCACCTGCTGCTCCACCTCGCTGTTGCCGCACAGCACGGCGAGGCTGGGCCGCGCTGCCAGCTCGGCGACCACGCCGCGCGCCTCGCTCTCGACCTGCTCCCGGAAGCCCCCGTCGCACACCGGGTAGTCGAGGTTCGCGAACATGAAGTCCTGCCAGACGAGGATCCCCAGCTCGTCGCAGAGGTCATGGAAGGCCGGCGACTCATAGGCGCCGACCCCGGGGACGCGCAGCATGTTCATGCCCGCGCCGCTTACCTGCTCGAGCGCCGTGCGCAGCTCGGCGCGCGAGGGCGCCAGGCCGATCGGGTCCACCGGTGTCCACACGGCGCCGCGCGCGAAGATCCGGACTCCGTTGACGTGCAGGTCGAGCCCGTCCACCAGGATGTCGTGATCCGCCGCGCCACCAGGGGTCAGCGAGCGAAACCCCACCCGCCGTCGCTCGACCGCGACGCCGTCGAGCAGCACGCGAACATCGTGCAGGACGGGCGTGCCGTGGGTGTGTGGCCACCAGCGCGCGACACCGGGGACGGTCAGCTCGCCCCGCGCGACCGGCCCGTCGAGCGCGAGCGGCGTCCGGTGGGTGCCGGAGGGCCCGGTCAGCTCCAGTTCGGCCGCCGCTGGCGCGTGCAGCGCCAGCGTCACCGCGAGCACGCCGTCGTCGCCCTCCAGGCGCGCGCGCACCGTGAGCTCTCCGGCGGGGCTGCGGTGCTCGAGGCGCACCGGCCGCCAGGGCCCGACCGGGGCGGGCCCGGGGGCGAACCCCGGCGCGCGGCCGAGAAGGCTCGTCCGAATCCAGCGAAGGTTCCCGTCACTCGCGACTCGGCTTCGCCAGCGCGCTCGCGGGCGCCGGCGCTGCGCGAGCAACGGCGCGAGCGCGCAGCAGCGGATCGCCAGCTCGTTGTCGCGCTCCAGCCGGCCCTCCAGGTCGAGCTCGTGCGCCGCGTACATCGACTCGCTCTGCAGGACGCGCTCGCCGTTGAGGAATACCTCCGCGACGGTCGCGATGCCGTCGAGGCACAGGACCTCGGGCCCTCCCGGCGCCGCCTCGAAGCGCGTGCGAAACCACCAGTCCTGCGCATCGAAGTCGCTTGGCTCGCCCGCTCGCAACAGGCCCGCGTCGCGCAGCGCGCCCGCGGCCGTGCCGGGGACCTGCGCCGGCAGCCAGCTCAGGGCGTCGAGGTCCGCCCGGGCGCCGGGCTCGGTCGCGGCGACCTCCCACGCGGAGTCCAGGGCGGGCACCGCGTCACGCGGCGGACTGGTCGAGGGCGACCATCGCCTCGTCCCAGGCGCCGGCGAGCACGTCGACCGCCGGCTCGGGGTCGAACGGCCGCCGGCGGGCGAGCTTGAACGACAGCGCCTTGCAGCCCTCGACGATCCGCTCGAGGGCACGCGCCGCGGCCGCCCCGTCCTCGCCGGCCAGCCACTCGACGTGCGAGGCGCAGATCTCGAACGCGGAGCCGGCCATCCGCACGGTGGCGAATGCGTAGGCGTGATAGCGGGCGGCTTCTCCCTCCAGGAGACCCGGGAGGTCCAGCGCGAGCTGCGTCCCGAAGCGCTGGAACGGGTTGCTTTGCGGGCGGCGGTCGAGATGGTGGTGCAGCAACCCGCGCGCGGCTACGCGCAGGTCCTCGCCGGCGAGCCGCGGTCCGGCGTCGAAGCGCACGAGCTCGGCGTAGGGAGGCAGCACGTCGCCGGGCAGCGGCCCGTTGCAGCGCAGCGCGCCGCGATAGTCCTCGCCCTCGAGCTCGTGCAGGCCCGCGTTGTGGAAGTAGCGCATGCGCTCGCCGTCGAGATCGATCGCCTCCACCGCGACTGAGGTCTTGACGTGCTCGGTCCGGTAGCTGGTCGCCGCGGTGTCGGGCAGGTACCACGAGTCGAGCTCCACGACGATCGTCCGCCCGCGCTCGAGCTGCTCCTCGATCTGGGCGGTAAGCGGTCGGTAGGGCTGCATCTCGTGCACGTCGACACCGAACAGTGCCTCGAGGTCCCCGGGCGGGGGCTTGAAGAACGTCCACTGGTCGCCCTCGAAGTCCATGCGCACCGTGAAGCCCATGGCCGCGAGCGGCTCGTCGCCGTGCGCGTGCAGCAGCTCGATGAGGATGTCCGAGTAGCAGTTGGTCTCGACGTAGGTCCGCTCGGCGGCGTGCACCGCGTGCGGGCGGTAGGTCGCGGGGTCGAGGTCGAACAGGCTCACCACAGCTGCCTGCACACCTCCTCGGGCCATGCCGCGAGGTCCAGCCCATGGGTGCCCAGCAGGGCGAGGACGACGCGCTCGTGGCCGAAGCCCAGGCAGGCCGTGTGCGCGACCTCGCCCGTGGCGGTCTCGATCCCGTAGGTCGCCGCGAAGTGGTTCTGGTGGTAGTTGAACGACGCGATCGCCGTCGGCTCGGGGCCGGCGATCTGGACGAGGATCTCGAACTTCAGCGCCTGCTCACGCTGTCCGGCGGCGAGCATCCGGCCTGAGCGCCCGAAGAACGGGTCCGTGGCGACGTCGAAGTCGGCCTCCAGGCCCAGCCCGCGCAGCAGCGCGAGCGCGCGGTCGCGCCACCCGTCGCGCCACGCGGCGACGGTCTCGGGCTCGCCGATGCGCACCAGCTCGCGCATGTGGAACATCTGCAGCCGC
>JBBQNQ010000139.1:0-5683 GCA_038330095.1 Solirubrobacterales bacterium | reverse complement strand
TGCTCTGGATCGAGCGCTTCGCCACCTTCGAGGAGCTGCGCGCCGCGGTCCGCCGCTTCGCCCGCACCTACAACGAACACTGGCTGCTCGAGCGCCACCGCTACCACACCCCGCAAGAAGCCCGCGAGCAGCTGCTCGCGGAAGCCATGGCATGATCCGTTTGTTCACCCAAGTGTCCGGTGAACCGGGGCCGGGGCATCGTCGACAGCGAGATTGAGACGGAAGTACGCATGGAGGTCACCGGACGTAACGACCGGAAACGTCACTGGAGCGTCATCGAGCAGGTCTTGCAGAAACCTTTGAAAGTGCTTGATTTGCAGCGCGATCGACTTTACGTACCCCACAAGCTTCGCCGAGTTCCTCGGCAGGATCTAGTGTTCCTCACGGTCGACTCCGTAAGAGCGCGGTGGGCTCCTCGCGGTCGCTGCCGAGTTGCGCCCTTGCTTGGCGCACGAGCCGGTCGAAGCCTGTGCCGTGGTTGCGCTGGATGCGCTGCTCGAGCTGGGCGTAGACATCGAGCGTCATCTTCGAATCGGCGTGGCCGACCTGGCTCATCACCCACTTGACGTCGAAGTTGTTGGCGAGCAGCGCGATCG
The DNA here is from genome assembly GCA_038330095.1 of Solirubrobacterales bacterium. GTDB lineage: Bacteria > Actinomycetota > Thermoleophilia > Solirubrobacterales > Solirubrobacteraceae > JBBPZA01. The sequence goes on along the minus strand of JBBQNQ010000139.1, from coordinate 5,087 downwards.
AGATGTAGGTGCGGCGCAACGCATGCGGCGTGGTATGCGGCAGCGGCGGCAGGCTGCGGGCGGCGTGGCGCTCGGTCGCGAGCGCGGCGGCCTCAGCGACGAGCTGCGCGACACGCTGGCGGCTGATGCGGCTGCCGCGGCGGTTCGGGACCGCGTAGTCGTCGGGTCCGGTCGGTAGGCCGGCTCGGCGCATGCGGTCGATGTGCTCGACGAATGCCTCGACGAGGTCGGGGGTCATTTGCACTTCGCGCACGCCGGCGTCGGTTTTCGCGTCGCGGATCTGGAAGCGCGCGCCGTCGGGGTCGTGGAGCCTGATGTCGCGCAGGTGCAGGTCGCACAGCTCGCTTGCGCGGACGCCGCTGCGGCCGAGCGTCTCGATCACCGCGCGGCGGCCGACGTAGCCGCTGTAGTGATCGATGCCGAGCTTCGTGAGGTGGTAGCTGACGGTCGCCTTGCTGAGGCAGAGCTCGGCCGCGATGTCGCTCGGCGTGCGGCCGGAGGCGATGCGCCGCGCGACCTTCGCGCGGGTGGAGTCGCCCGCGCGCAGCCCGGCCGGCTGGGGGATGGTGTCCTGGCCGGCCGTCACGACCCCGCAGGACCAAAGAAACGACTGTGCGGACAATCATGACGCGGGACACCGCCAGAGCGATCCCCACCGCAGCCGGGGCAGACGAACCCATCCGGCCAGCGCGAAGCGAACAAATACTCGCGAAACCCCTCCGCGCTGGCGAAGCGATCTTGAACTCCATGATCGAGCGAGGAAACCCGGGCCGCGACACCCGTCAAGCTACGAACGGCACCGGATGGAGCCAACCGGATACGCACTGATCGGATAGGCGCGCAACACACCGTCCTTCCGGTCGTTCATAGCGGACCGAGCGGTTTGGCGGCCCACGGTCGGGTGTAAGCGGGTCCAACGATCCGCGTCGGCGTGACCATACGCCTCATACGCCTCCTCCACCAGACGGCGCAAGCCCGTGTCTACGCGCCCGTCACTCCCGCGTTGGGGCGGGGGCTGCGGTTGTCACCAGGGCGGCGACGCCTGGCTGCCGCGGGTCAGGGTGGCGCCGGCGATGACCCGGTCCGCGCGTCTGCGGCGGGTCTGCGGGGCGCTGGGCGTTGGGCGCGGGAGGCGGGTCTCGCGAGCCCGCGGCGCAACTTCAGCGCGACGTGCACAGCGAGTCGCACGTCTGGGTCCTCGATGTCGTCTCCGAGAACGTCAGTCGCCCTCTTGAGCCGGTGGCGGAAAGTGTTGCGATGCATGAAGCACCGACTGGCCGCATGGTCATGGCGCGGAAAGTCAAGCGCCGCCTCGAGGACGCGCAGCAGGTCGGAGCGATGCTCGCGGTCCCAGGCGATCAACGCGCCGAGGCGGTCCTCGACGAAGTCGCGGGCCTCGGGCGTGGCGACGTTGTCCCACAGCAGGCGATCGAGCGCGTACTGCCGCGCCCACACGACCGGCTGAGTCGGCTTCGCACGCGGTTCGAAGCCGCAGAGGCGCAGGAGGCGCGTGACTTGTGCGCTGAGCTCGCCGAGCGCGACGGCCTCTTCGGCGGCGATGGCTTGCGGGCGCGAGGACGGCATCAGGTTCCGGACTCGCGCGACGAGCTGCTCGAGCCACGCGATGGCCTCCGACGCGGCCTCCCCGCCCGGGTACAGGAGGACGATGTGCCCCTCGACAATCGCAGTCAGGCTGCCGCCGACCAGGCGCTTGGCCTGCCGGTCGATGCTCTCAGCGAGGTCGGGCCGGGGGCATACTGTGGCCCAGGCCAGGACGGCGGGCCAATAGGCGTCGGCCAGGGCCACGCCGACCGCCGCGCCCTCCTGGCGCGCGCGCTCGGCTCCGATGTCCGGATCGCTGACCAGGCGGCGCACGAAGGCGGCGGTCTGACCGCCCAGGAGCGCCGCTCGCGTGAGTTGCTCGCCCAGCAACGCGGCGATCACCTCGAGCCCCTCGGAGCCGTTGCCATCGCCCTCGTCGCCAATCGCGAGGAACGCCAGATGGGAGCCCGCATGCGTGATGGGCATGACGCGCCATCCCGGCGGCGCCTTCACTGGCGTCCTGGCCGCGGCGGCGGCGACGGCCAGCGCTCGCCGCCCGTGAGTGTTATTGGGGGTGTGGCCCAGCGTCTCGCCGGTGACCGCGACGAGGCCGAGCGGCTGACCGAGTTCGCGTCCCGCCGCTGTGATGAACCGTGCCGAGTCGACGCTCTCAACGGCTAGGTGGACGAGCCAGGCGAGGGGGCCAAGAGCGTCTGGGCCGCCATCCGTGAGCCGGCGGGCAGTGTCGAAGCGCTGGTCCGTTGCCGTCACTGGTCGCGCCGTCACGGTGGCTCTCCTCGGGTAATCCGAGGACCCTACCAGCGACCCTCACTTTCATTGAAACTATTTCAAGCAGCGCGCTGTCAAGTCCCGACGGTCGGGGAAAACTCGGCGACAACACCGAAATCGAGGGCGTCAGCCTCAGCCAAGTAGACGCGTTGATCGAGATGCCGCGCGCGCAATGCGCACCTCGCCTCGTGGTCCGGCGTAGCACACGGAATCGGCGACCCCACACAGCGCCCGCACGTCGAGGGTTCGCGCCGCCGGGCGAGTGCCGCGAGAAGGAGGATGCCCTCGTAGCAGGACTCCGCCGGACTGTTGAGAGTCGGCGCGTGGCGCCGAATCGCCGGGCGTAGCGGCCACCGAAGTCCAGACTCTCGCGCGTGACGAGGGGCGGCCGCGGCAGATGCCACGGGTGCTCTCGGCCCCGCTGGCCAGCAGCGTGTTCTCCTCCATCAGCGTGCCCAGCCGGCGGCAGGAGTGGTTGAGACCGGCCTTGGCAAAGGCGCGGTTGAACTCAACGGCATCCTGGCCGACCAGGAGCATCACGACAGCGTCCGCGCGGTGGCGTTCGACGCGCCTCACCACCTCAGCGAAGGCGGTGCTGCCAAGTGGAACGAAGACCTCCGCGCAGATTCGCCCATCGCAGAGCGGCGCGTAGAGCTGCGCGGCGGCCGCCGTCCCGCGCGGCCAGATGTAGTCGTTACCCACGATGCACCAGCGCCGCACGCCGCGCTCGGCCCGCAGCCAGCTCATGGCCGGGAGCAGCTGGCGCGACGGGGTCTCCCCGACGAGGAAGACTCCGGGGTGGTGCTCCCCGCCCTCGTACAGCGCGGTGTAGACGTACGGCACCCGGCCCGCGATGCCGTGGTGCGACCGCAGTCCGCACGGCGGAGACATGCCACCCCACGACGGCGTCAACGCGGCCCGCGGTCACGAGCGCATCGATGTGGTCAGCGACGCGCGCGGGGGCGCGCGAAGGCGTCGACCACGCGCAGTCGCAGCGGCCGTCCGAGCATACCGTCCGCGGCGTTCGCCTCCTCGACCGCCAGCTCTGCGCAAAGCTCGCAGGAGGGACCATAGATTCCGCCTGAGCCATGCAGCGGAATCAGGAGCGCGACGTCAACAGCGTCGTCGTCCGGATGGCGGTGCCCGGGCAGGTGCCGATCCGCTCCTTCACGATTCGTCGGACGGGATGCGCTCGAAGTCCAGCGCCTGCATACTCTTGCGGCGGAGGCTGTGCCCAAGCCAACCCCGCCCACGCTGATGCAGGAGCTCGCCCAAGCGCTCAGGTGCCCGCGAGCGGTCTGTGACGCGTCAGCTCGCCCGCGCTCTGGAGGCAGAGGGCAGCACCATCGAGCAGTGGCGGATCCTCCTGCTGCTGGCTGACGGTAGAGGGCACCCGATGAGCGAGATCGCAGAGTTCGCGCTAGTTCCCGCACCGAGCCTGACGCGGCAGATCGACCGCATGGTCACCGACGGGCTCGTCCACCGCATGGCCGACGAGCGCGACCGCCGGCGCGTCCTCGTTCATCTGACCCGGCGCGGGCGCGCGCCGCACCGCAGGTCGGGCGAGCGAGTGGAGCACGAGCAGCATGCGCTGCTGGCTGGTGGCGAGCCTGCCCAGGCGGAACGGCTGCTCAGCCTGTTGGGCGGCCTCGTCGACCGGCTGCGTTGACCGGCGAGCGCTTGCCTAGCGTCTCGTCCGACACCGATCTCCCACGCTGGCGCCATGCTTTTGACAGGGGAGCTGTCAAGCTGCTCGTACTCGATCGCTGTAGCGGGTGGAAGCGGCCGCCTGGCCGCCCTCTTCCCGGCGTCAGCGAGCACGACTGGTTCGGCGTCGTCATTCGTCGGTCCTGCCGAGCGGTCGGCGTGAGCGTTTTCGAGCCTTTATGCCGCCATCGCCCTCTACGATGCGTGGCGAGAAGTTCTTCATCTATCCCGACTTCCTCCTTTTCTTCACATCGGACGCCCACACAGCGGAATGCTCGAAATCTGGCCGTCACACAAGTTGGTCGTCGTCGCGGAGGAGGCGGATAACCTGCCGCGAGCGGTCAACGGCCCGGGCCTGACGCGTCTGCGGGTCATCGGTGCGCAAGCCGTAGACGCCGCCTCCCGGGCTGAGGCGCTCGTGAGCGCTCGTAGTGGCGCCGGACCGCTCCGGCCGACGCCCCGAGCGTGCCGACGCCCTGAGGTGACGATGGCTGGCGGCGCCGTCGCCGAGTCCTTCGTCTCGGCGGTGTCCCAGCGCTCGGACGGCCTACCCGCGGAAGTGGGCGATGTGATCGCGGCCCCTGGGTGCGGCCTCCTCGAGAGGCGGCGGCCCGTCGCGTCGTACCGCTCCCGCGGCTCGACGAGTCACTCGCTCTGCTTCGGGCCGCAGCCGCCGATCGCCGTGGAGCGGATATCACCCCGGCTCGTCCCCGCCGCATGCGCCGACGGACCCCAGTGAACGTCGACCCACAGCTCAAGGGGTCAGAACAGCCAGGCCCCGTGCCCTTGGCGGGCGCTGAGGCCAACCGGCGTCCGGCGGCCGAGGTGGGGCGTCGCGGGCTCGACGTCGCGCGAGTGCGGCTCTTGTCGATCCTTGCGGGCGGCGCCGCGGGAGCGATCGCTCGAGGTGGCGTGGGCCAGGCGCTGCCACACCACGGCGGATCGTGGCCGTGGGCGACCTTCAGCGTCAATCTCGCCGGCGCGTACGTCCTCGCGTGGTCGACGACGCGCCTCGCCGAGCGCGTGGCCCCGACGCGCTACTGGCGGCT
>JBBQNQ010000138.1:0-5779 GCA_038330095.1 Solirubrobacterales bacterium | reverse complement strand
CTCCCCCGCCGCCACCAGCCGCTCGACCGCCGGCCAGCCGGCCGCCTGCGCCGCGGCGAGCAGGTCCTCGCCCTCGGCGACGAAGCGGCCCTCCTTCTCGCGCGCGCGCCGGCGCTGGAGCGCGCGAGCCTCCTTGAGCTTCGAGTTGTGTGGGGATTCGATCGTGGGCATTAAAAAAGGCGCCCCCCGGAATCGGAGCGGCGCCCTGACGAGGCTTGGAAGTCGACGGGTCCGGGTTCAGGCCGCCGACGCCTCGCGGGCGCTGTCGGCGAATCGGCGGAAGGCCTCCGGGTCGTGAACGGCGATGTCGGCAAGCACCTTGCGGTCGAGCTCGATGCCGGCCTTGCCCAGGCCGTGCATGAAGGTCGAGTAGCTCATGTCGTTCTGGCGCGCGGCGGCGTTGATGCGCGTGATCCACAGCCGTCGGAAGTCGCGCTTGCGGTTGCGCCGGTCGCGGTAGGCGTACTGGTCGGCCTTGAGGACCGCTTCCTTGGCGCGCTTGTAGTTGGAGTGCGCCTCGCCGCGGTAGCCCTTGGCGAGCTCGAGCGTCGCGCGGCGCTTCTTGCGCGCGTGGACGGACCGCTTGACGCGCGTCATCCGTTCGTCCCGAGCAGCTTGCGGACCCGCTTGGCGTCGTTGCCGGAGATCTCCGACGGCCGCGACATGCGCCGCTTGCGCTTGGGCGACTTCTTCTCGAGGATGTGGCTCGAGAACGCACGCCGGCCGCGCAGCTTGCCTGTGGCGGTCGTGCGGAAGCGCTTCTTGGCGCCCGAGTGGGACTTCATCTTCGGCATGGGCGCGCCTAGTAAAGCAGACGCCCTCGCGCGCGAGGTCGTGCCTGCTAGCCGGCTGCGGGCTGAGGCTGTTCGACCGGGGCCAGCGACTTGGACGGGCCCAGGAGCATGGTCATGTTGCGCCCGTCCTGGATGGGCCGCTGCTCGACGACCGCGAGCTCACCCAGGTCCTCGGCGAGGCGCTCGAGGATCATCGTCCCGCGCTCGGGGTGGGTGACCTCGCGCCCGCGGAACATGATCGTGATCTTCACCTTGTTGCGGTCGCGCAGGAAGCGCTCGACGTGGCCCTTCTTGGTGTCGTAGTCGTGCTGGGCGATCTTCGGGCGGAACTTGATCTCGCGCACGTTGATGCTCTGCTGGTGCTTGCGCGCCTGCTTGAGCTTCTGCTCCTGCTCGTACTTGTACTTGGAGTAGTCGAGCACCCGGCAGACGGGCGGCCGCGCGTCGGGGGCGACCTCGACGAGGTCGAGGTTGCGCTCCTGGGCGTAGCTGAGCGCCTCAGGCGTCTTGACCACGCCGATCTGGTTGCCGTCGTCGCCGATCAGGCGCACCTCGGGCACACGGATGCGCTCGTTGATTCTTGTGGGGTCCCGCTCGGGGGGGCGCCGGTCGAACCGCTTCGGGACCGGCACTAGCTGGCGGTGCGCCGCGTCAAGCTGGCGCGATGGAAGGCTGCTGCATCAACGCAGGCGAGTATAGCGACGGCCAAGGTCACCGGCACGGGGCTTCTTGGCGGGCCGGGGAAGCGCTGTTCAGCGCGACGCGCAGCGGTCCGCACGGTCCAGCTTCTTGCAACCCTCCAGGCTGCGCGCGGCCGCCGCGAAGGCCGCGAGCGCAGGCTTGCTCGTGGGCCCGGCGGCGGTCATCTTGCGCAGTCCCGACCAGTCGAAGGGTAGTCCTTGACCCGGTCGTTGGAGATCCACGTCTCCCACAGCACGCGCCTGATCCCCAGGCGCCGGCGCTCGGCCGCCAGGCGCGGGAGCACCTCGGTCGCCCGTTTGGCCTGACCGCGCTCGGTCATCTCGAAGCCGTAGATGCGGCCCGTGGTCGAGAACGAGGAGGGCCACCCGAACTCCGTCACGACGATCGGCAGCGACCTGTCGCCGTGCTTGACCATCACCCGCCGGAAGAGCTCGATGATGCGAACGACGTTGCCGACCTTCAGCGAATAGGGGTGCACGGCGGCGACGTCGAACAGCCCGCGCGCGGCCGCGGCGTACAGGCCCGAGAGCGCCTTCCAGGCCAGCGCGTTGAGCCCGGCCAGTACCACGCGCGCTTTGGGATCCGCCTTCCTGATCGCCTTCCGTGACGCGCGCAGCAGCGTGACGTAGCCCTTCGCCGAGGGCTTTGGCGCCCAGAAGAAGCGCTGCCCCGGCTCGTTCCAGACCTGCCAGTCGCGCAAGGGTCGCCGCGGCAGATCGGGACGCGCGGCCCAGAACGATCCGTTCGGCCCGTAGCGGCGCACGAGCGCGCCGAGGAAGCGGGCGTAGGTGGCCGGGTCGCTCGGCGGAGACCACCGCTGGGTGCGATCGCGCGCCGCCCAGGACGGGCTCAGCAGCACCACGGGGAGGGCGTTGACCCGCCGTGCCGCCGCCAGCGCGACGGTGCGATCAGAGCCCGAGAAGTCGGTCGGCACCCCGCCGACGTCCACGAAGCGGCCCCTCTGGCCGGCTGGTACGTCGGTCCAGGAGGCGTAGGGCTGGGCCAGGTTCCAATAGATCGGGAAACGCGCCGACTCGATCCCGCTGCGGACCATCAGCCGGGTCTCGCTGTCCCCGTCGAGGGCCGTGCCGTCCAGCGGCCCGTTCCAGTTCACCCCCACGAACCCCTGCGGGACCGAGCGACCCGCCGCGCTCGCGGCCGCGGCCGCGGCCGAGGTGAGCGCAACCACGGCCATGCAGGCCAGCGCAAGCGCGAGCCGCCCCCTGCACAGGCCATGGCCCCTACCCATGCCTGCTTGAACGCCTCACGGGCACGAAGGTCGCGGCTTCTCGTTTTACCGGCGCTCTACGGCGACGCATCAACGCGGAGTGCGCTCGCGCCGCTCGCGGGCCAGCCGCTCCGCGAGCTCGTCCAGCCCGAGCGTTCCCGCGTCGCCCCGGCCGTGCTCGCGCAGGGCGACGGCCCCGGCCTCCGCCTCGCGGTCGCCCACGATGAGCATGTAGGGCACCTTGCGCAGCTCGGCCTCGCGGATCCGGCGCCCGATCGACTCCGAGCGCGCGTCGACCTCCACCCGCGCTCCGTCGGCCCGCAGGCGCTCGGCGACCTCGCTCGCGTAGGCGGCGTGGCGGTCGGCGATTGGCAGCACGATCGCCTGCACCGGCGCAAGCCACACCGGGAACTCGCCGGCATAGTGCTCGATCAGGATCCCGATGAAGCGCTCGAAGGAGCCCATCAGCGCGCGGTGGATCATCACCGGCCGGTGCTCGGCGTTGTCGGCGCCGGTGAACTCCAGCCCGAAGCGCTCGGGCATGTAGTAGTCGAGCTGGACGGTACCCAGCTGCCACGAGCGCCCGATCGAGTCGGTCATGTGCAGGTCGATCTTCGGCCCGTAGAAGGCGCCGTCGCCCTCGTTGAGCTCGTACTCCAGGCCGCGGTTGACCAGCGTGCGCTTGAGCACCGCCTCGGCGCGGTCCCACGCCTCCTCGCTGCCGACGCGCTTCTCAGGGCGGGTCGAGAGCTCCAGCCGGGGCGCGAAGCCGAACAGGTCGTAGATGTCGAGGCCAAAATCCAGACAGCGCACGATCTCCTCCTCGAGCTGCTCCTCGGAGCAGAAGACGTGGGCGTCGTCCTGGGTGATCGAGCGCACGCGCAGCAGGCCGTGCAGTGTGCCGCTGGGCTCGTGGCGATGCACGAGCCCCTGCTCGCTGTAGCGGATCGGAAGGTCGCGGTAGGAGCGCCGCTCGCTCTTGTAGATCTGAACGTGGGCCGGGCAGTTCATGGGCTTGAGGCCCATGGCCCGCTCTTCCACGTCGGTGAAGTACATGTGGTCGCGGTAGACGTGCCAGTGGCCCGACTGCTTCCAGAGCTCGACGTCGTAGAGGATCGGCGTGCGCACCTCGCGGTAGCCGCGGCGCCCGTTCTCCTCGCGCCACAGCGTGGTCAGCTCGTTCCAGACCGCCGTCCCGGCAGGCAGCCAGAACGGCGAGCCGGGTGAGAGCTCTGAGAAGAGGAACAGGCCGAGCTCGCGGCCGAGCTTGCGATGGTCGCGAGCGCGGGCCTCCTCGAGACGCCGGTAATGCTCGGCGAGCTCGTCCTTGGAGAAGAAGGCGGTCCCGTAGATTCGCGTCAGCATGGTCCGCGAGGAGTCCCCGCGCCAGTACGCGCCCGCGAGCGAGTCCAGCCCGAAGGCCTTGATCCCCCTGGTGGTCGGCGCGTGCGGTCCCGCGCACAGATCGATAAAGGGGCCGTTGGCATAGAGGGAGACGGTCTCGACGCCCTGGTCGCGGACGAGGTCCTCGATCAGCTCGACCTTGTAGTCCTGCCCCTCTGAGCGGAAGCGCTCGAGCGCCTCATCCACGGTCACCTCGGTGCGCACGAACGGCTCGCCGGCCGCGATGTGCTCGCGCATGCGCGCCTCGATGCGCTCGAGGTCGGCTTCGGAGACCGAGACACCCTCCGGGAACTCGAAATCGTAGTAGAAGCCACCCTCGATCGGTGGCCCGATGGAGATCTTCACGCCGGGATACAGCTCCATGACGGCAGTGGCCAGCACGTGCGCGGCGTCGTGGCGGATGACCTCGAGCGCCTCGGGGTCGCGCCGCGTGAGGACGGCGAGCGGCTCGCCGTCGTCTCCGTCGAGCGGCCGCGCCAGGTCGCGGACCTCGCCGTCGAGCTTCACGGCGACGGCGGCGCGCGCGAGCCCGGGTCCGATGGCCGCGGCCGCGTCGGCACCGGTGGCGTCGTCGGGCAGCTGGAGCGGGGTGCCGTCAGGAAGCGTGAAGCGCACGGCCTGATGCTAACCGCGCGCTTGCGCTTGTTCCCGGGGCCGGTGAGTATGGGCTGCCGCGATGGGCAAGCGAATGGTGCAGGTCATTCTCCTGGGCGTGCTCACGGCTCTGATGGCCGCCGCGCCGGCCTGCGCCGCGTCGCGCGTGACGCGCCTCAAGGTCAACGGCCGCCAGGCACTGTCCGGCGGCTATGAGCGGGTGTCCGGGGTCGTCCGGGGAGTGGTGGCCGGGAGCGAGCGCGGACGCATCGCCGGCCTGCCCGCCGCGGGCTTGCGCTACGCCGTCCAGTTCGAGCTCATCCGCCCGGCCCAGGGATCGCCGCGCTCGCGAACCGTGCTGGTGGAGGCAGAGAACCGCGGCTCCCCGTTGTTGCTCGACGCGCTGCTGAGCCTCGATCCGCTCGTCGCCGGGCCGCCGGCGGCGGCCCGGTATCAGTCCGGCACCGCCAAGGGCTTCCTACGCGGCCAGGGCCTGTCGTACGCGCGCGTGCAGTGGCAGACGGGGATCGCGGCCGATGTCCCCGAGAGCGCCCAGGGCGCCGGCGAGGCGATCGTGCGCGACTTCGGCCGCAGGCTCGCGCGGCGCTATCCGCGCCGCGTGCTCGCCGGAGTCAGCCGGGGGGCGTTCTTCGTCGACACGTTCATCGCGGAGGGCTTCAACCGCGACCCGGAAAGCACGCGCGGCGTCTACCAGGACGCCCTCACGGTCGATGGAGCGGGCAACTGGATGGCCATCAACCAGCTCGCCCGGGGCGGCACCCAGGTGCCCTACCTGCGTCCCAACGGCCGGCCCCTGCGTCCGCGGCGGCTGCTCCGCCGCCCGCGCAGTGACCCATTCCTGGTCGACGTCGCCGCCTACACCGACTTCTACCGTCTGCGGGCCGGACTGACCGATCGCGACGAGCTGCCCGGTCGCATGGTCCGCTACGACTGGCCGGCCGCCCACCAGCAGTTCGGGCCCGAGGCGATCTTCGCCAGCTGCAACGGCAGAGTTCGCATCGGGCTCAACCTGATCGACTATCACCCCTACCTGCGA
>JBBQNQ010000137.1:0-5824 GCA_038330095.1 Solirubrobacterales bacterium | reverse complement strand
GAGCTGGGTGAAGTCGGGCTGGCGGTCGGCGCGCGGGTCCTCGTCGCGGAAGCAGCGGGCGATCTGGTAGTAGCGCTCGAAGCCGGCCATCATCAGCAGCTGCTTGAAGAGCTGGGGCGACTGGGGCAGGGCGTAGAAGCGCCCGGGCGAGATCCGGGCGGGAACGAGGTAGTCGCGCGCCCCCTCGGGGGTGGAGCGCGTCAGCAGCGGGGTCTCAATCTCCAGGAAGTCGCTTGCGTTGAGCTCCTCGCGCATGACCGTCGCGACCTGGTGGCGCAGCTCGATCCCATGGGCCGTACCGGCACGGCGCAAGTCGAGCATGCGGTGGCGCAGGCGCAGTCCCTCGTCGAGCGGGCCGTCCTCGTCGATCGCAAACGGCGGCGTCTCACTCTCGGCCAGCGACTCGAGCTCGGCCACGGCCAGCTCGACCTCGCCGGTGGGAAGGCCCGGGTTGACGTTCGCCGGGTCACGGCGCACGACCTCGCCGGCGACCGACACGACGTGCTCGGAACGCAGGCGGTGCGCGCGCTCGAAGGCCTCGGGCGCCGCGTCGGGATGAAAGACGAGCTGCAGCAGCCCGGTGCGATCGCGCAGGTCGATGAAGATCAGGCCTCCATGGTCGCGCCGGCGGTGCACCCAGCCCGCGACGCGGACGGTGCGGCCGGCCATCTGCGCATCCGGTGCGCCGCACCAGGTGTCGCGATAAGCGTTGGGGCGCGGCGGTTTCACAGCCGCTCTCCTCGCTGCACCGCGGCGATCACCGTCCCGGGCTCCATGACCCGCTGCTCGCCGGATTCCATGTCGCGCAGAGAAGCGCCCTCGTCGCCGAGGATCGCGGTCCAGCGCGCGCCGAGCCGGCCCGCCTGCTTGAGCTGCCCCTTCAGCGAGCGGCCCGCGAGCTCGACCTGGGCGCGCATGCCCGCGTGCCGCGCCTCGGTCGTCAGGCGAAAGGCCTCCGCGCGCCGGTCGTGCTTGGCGTAGGCCACGTAGAGCTCGACCGGCGTCTCAGCGACGGGCATGGCGCGCGAGGCGAGCAGCATCCGCTCGACCCCCGCCGCCCAGCCGCAGCCGGGCGTCGGGGCGCCGCCGAGCTGCTCGATCAGCCCGTCGTAGCGCCCGCCCCCGCCGACGCCGCTCTGCGCGCCCAGCGCGCGACTCTCGACCTCGAACACCGTGCGCGTGTAGTAGTCCAGGCCGCGCACGAGCGTGGGGTCGACCTCGTAGGCGACATCGGCGGCGTCGAGCAGCTCGCGGACGTGGGCGAAGTGCTCGCGGTCTTCCTCGTCGAGGCGATCGAGTAGTCGCGGCGCATCGGCCATGACCTCGCGCGTGCCCGGGTGATCGCTGTCGAAGGCGCGCAGGGGGTTGAGGTCGATGCGCTCGCGCACCTCGCTGGAGAGACGGGCCTCGTTGGCGCGCAGGTGGGCGGCGAGCTCCTCGCGGTAGGCGCGCCGTGTCTCGGGCCTGCCGAGGCTCGAGAGCCTGAGCGCCACGTCGCGGACCTGCAGCGCCTCGAGCAGCTCGGTGAGCAGCACGATCAGCTCGGCGTCGGTCGCGGGATCGTCCGTGCCGATCGCCTCCGCCCCGACCTGCCAGAACTGGCGATAGCGACCGGCCTGCGGCGCCTCGCTGCGGTAGAACGACGACAGGTACCAGAGCTTCACGGGCTGGGCCAGCTTGTGCATCCCGTGCTCGAGGTAGGAGCGGCACACGGGCGCCGTCCCCTCCGGGCGCAGGGTCAGCGAGCGGCTGCCCCCGTCGTCGAAGGAGTACATCTCCTTCTGGACGATGTCGGTGGAGGCGCCGACGCCGCGCGCGAACAGCTCGGTCGCCTCGAAGGTCGGCGTCTCGATGCGCCGGTAGCCCGCCGCTTCCAGCACCCTGCGCGCCTCCACCTCCACCCGCTCCCGCTGTGCGGCGTCCTCGGGCAGCACGTCGAACGTGCCACGCGGCACCTGGATCCGGCCGCCGGCCACTAGCGGCGTGTGCTGGAGAGCTCGGCGAGGAAGGGGTTGGTGGCCCGTTCGCGACCGAGCGTCGTGACGCCCATGTGCCCGGGGTAGACCGTTGTCTCGTCTTCGAAGCGGTCGAGCAGCGTGGCGATGGAGGCCATGAGCGTCGGCGTGTCGCCGCCCGGCAGGTCGGTGCGCCCGATCGAGCCCTGGAACAGGACGTCGCCCGAGAACAGCGCGTCCTCGCCGGCGACCGCGTAGGTCACGTGCCCCGGGCTGTGGCCCGGGGTGAAGAGCACGTCGATCTCCATTCCAGCCAGCTCGAGGCGCTCGCCGCCGGTCACCGTGTGGTCGGCGTCGTAGCTCTCGAAGGGGCCGAAGCCCGGCCACGGCACGTAGCTCATGATGTCCGCGAGTACTCCGACCTCGAGCTCTGGACACCACACGGGCGCCCCGGTGGCGCGCGCGACGGGGGCGACGGCGCCGACATGGTCGAAGTGCGTGTGGGTCAGGAGGATCCCCTTGACCTCGAGCCCGAGGCCGTCGATCGCGGCGAGGATGCGGTCGGGCTCGTCGCCGGGGTCGACGACGATCGCCTCGGTCGCGCCCTTGCGGCGCGCCACGAAGCAGTTCTCCTGAACGGGGCCGACGGTGAACGAGCGCACGTCGATCACTTCTTCGCGGCCTCCTTCTCGCGCTGCTTCTTGCGCTGGCGCCGTCGGTAGACCATCAGGTCGGTGTAGTAGCCCATCGGGATGTAGACGACCAGCGCGAAGGCGGTCAGGACGAGCGCCTCGCCGGCGCTGCGCTTGAAGGCCAGCAGCAGGAAGGCGAAGAGGACGACCGCCGCGATGACCGCCCGTGGCGCGGCGCTGCGCCAGGTCGGCGGCTGGTCGATGCGCGCGAGGCGCCGCTCGCGCGCGGCCTCCTTGGACCCGGGCTTGGCGGAGCTCTTACGCTCCGCGCCGGTCGGCTTGCGACCCGTGCGCCCACGCGACTCGATGGTCCCGACCGGGGTCCCTCGATGCTTGGATCTGCGCTTGCGCTTGGTCTGGGCCATCTGGCGAGGGTGAGTCTAGTGCGGGGGCCGCTCGCCGCCTTGGCCTTGGCCCTCATTCGAGCCCGAGCGCGTCCTCCACGGTGCGCCGGTTGCGCACGGCGACGCCCTCGGGCCAGCCGGCGAAGGCCGCGCGCGGGGCGAGCCCGACCAGCTCCGCCTCCACGACGAGGGCGTGGCGGCGTACGGCATCCAGCAGGCGGGCGAGCGGGACGCGCACGTGGTCCTCGACGTTGGTGGAGACCTGCGCGGCTCCGCCGGCGGCCAGGTGCAGCCCGATGGCCCGCACCCCTGGCAGCCCCTCCTCGCCGCCCTCACGGACCAGCGCGGCGATCCGGCGCGCGTCGTCGAGCGTCGCGGTGGGCGCGAGCTCGAGGTTGAAGGCGACCAGCGGCGGGCGCGCGGCGACGAGCACAGCACCCGCCGACGGCCGCGCGCGCGCTGGCCCGAAGTCGGGCCTGAGCTCGCCGTCGCGCATCCGCTCAGCGAGCCGCGCAAGTCCTCCGCCACGGATCTGCGCCCGAGAGCGCCCGCCGGCCAGCTCGCCGTAAAGGAAGACCGGAAGCCCGAGCTCGCGCGCTAGCAGGTCGGCGGTCAGGAGCGCTTCGGCGCACGCCGGCCCGCGCTGCTCGTCGGTCAGGTGCACCACCGGGACGACGTCGATCGCCCCGACGTGAGGATGCAGGCCGTCGTTGGTGACCAGATCCACGCGCGCGAGCGTCGCGCGCGCGCCCGCGAGGAGCGCTTGCGCGAGCCTCCCCTGCTCGCCGGCGAGCGTGAATACCGACCGGTGGTGGTCGGGGTCGGCGTGAACATCGAGCAGCCTGGCGCCGCCGTCGTCAGTGAACGCCGCGCCGACGGCGTCCAGCACCGGGCGACTACGGCCCTCGGAGACGTTCGGGATGGCCAGCAGCGGCAAGCGGAGCGCTACTGGCGGTAGTCGCGAAGCCCGCTCCACTCCGCGCTGGGAAGCACCCGGTCGACGAGCAGGCACACCGCGGTGAAGAGGGCGATCACGCCGACGATGCCACCGAAGGCGAGCCCCGCCACCAAAAGGATCACCACCACCGCGAGCCACCGCGGCAACCGCTTGGGCGCGGGCCGCTCAGGCCGCTCACGATCACGAGTGTCCACCAAGAAGAACATCGCCTGCCCCTGGTAAGGATAGACCCCGGACGCCGACTAAACTGCCCACCCCCGCCGGAGTAGCTCAGTCGGTTAGAGCAGCGGAATCATAATCCGCGTGTCGGGGGTTCGAGTCCCTCCTCCGGCATCTTCGAACTGCCCGCAACCAGGCGAGTTCGCAGGACCGCCGCGCGTCGTTGCCGACAGCGCGTGCACCCGCCCGAAGGGGGTCGCTGCCGTGTGGGTGATGACCACTCGGCGCAAATCCGGCGCCGAACGGTCACTCGGGGCACGTATAGCGGCGCCAACTCGCCTCTCGAGCGATGAGCGGGCGCGAGTGGGCGATCGACCACACGCTCCAACCCTCCTCCCCCTCTCCCGCTCCGACCTCCCTCTCCCTCGCCCGACGCCGTTTTGGGTCCCTCGTTCGGCCGCGTCAGGGCAACGCCTCAGCTCAGCAGCGTGATCAGGCCCCGGAGGATGAACGCGGCGCCCAGGGCCGCCGCCGCGATGATGGCGATCCGGCGCGCGTGACGGCCGAACCAGGCCTTTGTCCGGTCGATCGCCGTTGGTGTCCGTTCCGGTGCGAGCGCGAAGGCGATAAGGGGCGCCTCGAGCAGCGCCAGCATGATGACGTTGACCATCAGGACCAAGAGGACGGTCGCAGCGGTCGCGGCGTGCAGCTTGCTGATGCTGGTGAGGTCCGCGAGGTAGGAGGCGCCGGGCAGCGTCAGCACGACGCCGACCGCGAAGGTCGTGCGCGGGGTGTCGGCGCCGGGTGAATACTCACCCCCCTTCGCCGGTTGAAAATGCACCCCTTCTGGGCGGTGGCGGAGGCGTCCGGGGGTCGGTTGAGCCTGGCTCGGTTTGCGTGGTCGAGCCGGGAGGAAGCGGGTGTTGGACGTGGAGCGGTGGGCCGAGCTGCGCCGGGAGCACTTCGTCCGGGGCGTGTCGATCAAGGAGCTGTCGCGGCGCTTTGGCGTTGATCGCAACACGGTGCGGCGAGCGCTGCGCTCGGAGGGCCCGCCGAGCTATCGGCGGTCGCCGATGGGGTCGAAGCTCGATCCGTTCAGGGACGAGATCCATCGGCTGTTGCGCGCGGATCCGAAGCTGCCTGGGGTGCGCGTTCGGGAGCTGATCGCGCCGCTGGGCTTCGATGGCGGCAAGACGATCGTCGATGACTATCTGCGCGAGCTGCGGCCGCTGGTCGCGCCGCCGCCAAGGACGTTTCAGCGGACCGTCTATCGGCCCGGCGAGATCTGCCAATTCGATCTCTGGGAACCATCGCGCGAGGTGCCGGTCGGTCACGGCCAGACGCGGCGCGGCTACGTCGTCGTTGCCTGCCTGGGCTATTCGCGTGCTGGCGTCGGCGCGCTTGTGTTCTCAAAGGAAGCCCCCGACTTGCTCTGGGGGATCAGCCGCTGCCTGTGGTCGCTCGGGGCGTTGCCGAAGCTGCTGGTGTGGGACCGCCAGGCGGGCTTGCATGCGCGCGAGGGGAGGCCGACCGACGCGTTCGCCGCGTTTTGCGGGCAGCTGCGCGTCGACTGGTTCTTCTGCGAGCCCGCCGATCCGCAGACCAAGGGCGTCGTCGAGCGGCTGCAGGACTATCTTGAGACTAACTTCGAGCCGGGCCGGTCGTTCGCTAACGAGCTCGACTTCCAGCTGCAGCTCGACGCCTGGTTTGAGAAGG
>JBBQNQ010000136.1:0-5848 GCA_038330095.1 Solirubrobacterales bacterium | reverse complement strand
GTGCGCATCGAGCACCGCGCCGACGCCTACCGCCCCCAACGGAGCCACGCCCGGGCAAGCTTGCGCAGGCATATCGCGAGCCCACACGCGCGGAGGCCGATCGCAGCTCGCGACGCCTCCGAGAGCCACGACGTCTGAAGCCCGGCGTCGCCTACAAGGTCCGCTTCTACGTGCGTGCTTCGCTGCACGGCGAGCGCAGTCGGGGTCCTCACCGGCGTCTCCGCCGTACGGGCGGCAAGAAGTGGGAAGAGGGTTGGTGTGGTGGCGGCAGGACGGCAGGAGGCCGGGAACGGGGCGCTCAGCGGACGCGGGGCCGCATAAGGCGAAGCGACGGGGCGCTCTCGGGGCGGGCAGTCCTTCGAATTGACGGCGTTGGGGCCAGAAGGTCCCCTACAACGCTCCGCACCGGCAAAGCGAACAGGTGTACGACCCGTAAATCGTCTCCTGGCGCCCTGCGAGGACTGCTCCCAGGGCCCAGCACCCCCGCCCGAGGCCCCGCGGGCAGCTCCGCGGACCATGCCGCGAGCTTGCGCCGCCGCCGGTCAAGGACTCGCGGCGGCATCGGCGGGCAACCTGCCTGCTGCTTGTTGCTCTGGCCAGCGCCGCGACCCCTTTTAGGGATGCGGCCCGCGGGGCCGATGGGCATTTACCACAGGTAACTGCATAGCTCGCTCCGCAGGACGCAGTGCCGGATTTCCGCCGTTCCGGTGAGAGCAGCAGGCCCGGCTCCTCCCTCGGTGAGGCAGTTTGGCGCTGGGCGGCCTCGAAGGTTCGTCTTCCCGACGGGCGTAGCCTTTGGGGGGTGACGGCGCGTGAGCAGTTGCGGGAGCAGGTGGAGGGTCTCTCGGAGGAGCAGGCCCGCGACGTGCTGGGCGTGCTTGCCTCGCGCCGGCTGATTGCCTTGCACCAGGCCGCCCCCGTTGACGACGAGGCCGAGGACGAGCCCAACGAGCTCGTCGAGGCCCGGGCGCAGGCCCGTCGCGGTGAGACGGTCTCGCTGGCCGATGCGCGCCGCGAGCTCTTCGGCGCGTAGCTGTTTCGCCAACAGTTGGAAAGTCCGTAAGCGTGAGCACTCCCCCTCCTGCGCCGGCTGGCTTTAGCCTTGAGCTGACACGTCCGGCTCTCCGTGATCTGCGTCGGCTGGATCGTCCGGTTCGGGAGCGGGTGCTGCAGGCCCTGGAGCGCCTGGTGGCGCCGGTGCCAACCGGGGACGTGCGGGCCCTGACCGGCAGCCCGGGCGAGTTCCGCTTGCGCGTCGGGGACTGGCGCGTGCGCTACGAGCTCGACACCAAGGCCGAGCTGCTGATCGTTCTGCGCGTGCTGCCGCGCGGACGCGCCTACCGCGACTAGACGCACTCCAAGACATGTTCGTTCGGGGCCAAAGGTCCGGTCGTTGTGCAGTCCCTGATCGACGCCGTAGGCGGCGGAGTATGTCCTTGGCCGTTTTCTCCCCTTAGGAAGGGGGTCCCGCGCACGCGGGACGTTTCTGCTTTTAGACGTTCAAAGCTGTTGACGTTCCTGTGCGAGTCCCAGGTACCCCCTATTTGGACCCAAGCGCGAGTCCCAGGTACCCCCTATGGGCGCGAGTCCCAGGTACCCCCTATTTCACGGCGCCCGGTTCAATCACGTCCGAGCCGCCCGTCAAGGTGCCCACCAATGGCCCCCCGCCAGGTGCGCACCGATACCGAACTGTGCCGTGCACCCGGCCTTTGGGCGGTAGGCCCAACGCAGCTCGAGCTCCCGTTCGACGCCCGCGGCCCGAACGCCGCCATCCGCGCCTCCGGCCGCCTGAAGCTGACTCCTGATCTCGACGTGTTCGCGTGGCTCTGCGAACGCTGGCTGAGCACCCGCCCGCTCGATCTCGACGGCATAGCCGGCTTCACGCTCTACGACCTCGCCACCGATCTCTACGAGCGCCGCCCCAACGGACGTGATCGCGCAGCACTGCGAGCCAGCCTCAGACGCCTCTACCGCGTCGAGATCGCGTTCACGGGCTACGACTCCATCGACGCCCGCCCCGGCGCCTTCATGTCGATGGACCGCCTCGTCGAACGCATCGTCAGCGACCTCGACACACTCGACGGCGATGCGCGCAAGGTCGGGGCGCTCCGCGGAACCAGCTTCCGCGTCGTGCTCGCTCCATGGCTCCGCGAGCGTTTGACGGCCGGCGCATTCACCTACCTCGACTGGCGCACCCTGCGCCAGCTCGACGGCCTGGCCAAGCGCGCCGCGGTTTACCTCGCCGCCGAACGCTTCAAGCCGACCGGCGACGGCCAGGCCGCAACCTGGGTCGGGCTCGGCCGTCCCGCACTCTCCTCGCTCGGAGCCGACACCTACGCCCGACACCGCGATGCCCGCGCTGCCCTGGACCGCGCTGGCCGACGAATCGTCCGTGTCGACCCGCGCTACGCATCCGTCAAGTGCGAGCGACGAGCCGGCGGATGGGCGCTCGTCGCCGTACGTCGCTCCCGCGTCGACACCGAAAGCCACGCCGAAGTCCGTGCGCTCATCGCTCAATCACTGGCCACCGCTAACGCCGGCGCCTGAGCCCGGCTGTACCGCCTGATCATCCCCTTGCACCCAACGGGGCAGGGCTATACCGCTGGTGTAGGGCCCTCATCACACGGTGCAGCTCCGTCGGCTACACCGCTTGATCACCCCGCTGCACCGGCGGTGTAGGGGTTAGCGTCTCGACAGCGAAAACCACAAGCATGAGCACTACCTCCTACTCACTTCGCGAGGCCGCCGAGCTCTGCGGCGTCTCGCTGATCACCATGCGCCGACGCGCTGACCGCGGGACCATTCAGACCACGCTCACCGACGGGGAGCGCCGCGTCCCGCTCGCCGAGCTCGAGCGCGCAGGCCTGTTGCCCGACGCCGAACTGCACGAGCTCCGCCGGCGGGTCGGACAGCTTATCGACGAGCTCGCAGCTTCCCGACAGCTAGTGGTCTCTACCGAACGCGCGGCCGCGGCCGAGCGCGAAGCACGCGAGCGCGTGGAAGCCGCGCTCTACGAGCGCGAGGCGGCCGCCAAGCAGGCCGAGCAAACTGCAGTCGAGGCGATCGCCGCCAGCGACGAGCTTCGCGCCCTGGAGGCCGATCTACGGGCCGCCGGTCCAATTCGAGCATGGAAGCTCGCACGCACCCGCCGCAAGGCCGTAGACGCCGCGTAGGGCCCTCGAGGGGTCCGCACCAGGCCGGTGCAACTCTGTGCGTCGGTTGTGGTGGAGCCCAGCGGAGCTGACGGGGCGTGTGCCGCGTGAAGCCTGGTCCAGGTGGCGATGCGGACGCGGCGGGCGCTTGGCGCTTGGGAGCGCGGGCAAGTCGGCGTGGGGCGCGCTGGAGGTCGGAGCTGGTGGCGCCTGTAGCGGTTCCTAGATGGAGGAGACGCGTCAGTGGGGCGTCTCGCGGGGAACAACGCCGCCGCGCTTCGTATAGCAATGGACCGATTGCTATACCGTCCGGCCAATGAAAGCGGTCGGGTACGCGCGAGTCAGCACCGCCGAGCAGGCCGACTCCGGCGCCGGCATGGACGCCCAACGCCACGCCATCCGCGGTGAGGCCCAGCGCCGCGGGTGGGTGCTTGAGGAGATCGTCGAGGACGCCGGCTACTCCGCCAAGGACCTGCGCCGGCCCGGCATCATCGCCGTGCTCGAGCAGATGGCCCGCGGTGAGGCGGACGTGCTGGTGGTGTCCAAGCTCGACCGGCTCTCCCGGTCGCTGATCGACTTCGCCCAGACGATGGCCACCGCCCAGCGCGAGGGGTGGGCGCTCGTCGCGCTCGACCTCGGCGTCGACACCGCCACCCCGGGTGGAGAGATGATGGCCAACGTCCTGGCCTCCTTCGCGCAGTACGAGCGACGCATCATCGGACAGCGCACCCGCGACGGCCTCGCGGCGAAGAAGGCGGCCGGGGTCAAGCTCGGCCGGCGCTCCACGCTCCCGACCGACGTGGCAGAGCGGATCGTGGCCGCCCATCAGGCCGGCCACACGCTCGCCGCGATCGCCCGGGACCTCGAGGGCGGCGGCGTGGCCACCGGGCAGGGCGGGGCGCGATGGTACCCCGCCAGCGTCCGGGCCGTCCTCGTCACACAAGGGCACGCCGCACGTGCAGGCACCGGCCCGAAGCGCGGCCGGTCGCCCGAAGCGGCGTAGGTCTCTCCTTACCGAGTGCTATTCCGACTGCAGGGGGATGTGGATGACGCGGCGCATGACGCTCCACGGCACTCTCTGCTGCGCAGCGCCCCGCCGCGGGTCGTATGTGCCGAGACATTATCTCGGCACATACGCGGCGCGGCCCCTGTTCTAGCCGGCGGTGGTGAAGCCGAAGCGCTCAGGTGGCGCCGCGCCGACACTGATGGCCACCGATCGGGCAGGCACCGTAAACACCTGCTTGGATGCGTCGACGGCGACGCTCGTGCCGTCCTCCCGGGTCGCGGTCGCCGCCTTGGCGCCGTCTGGCGTGTAGCCGGCGATGCGACCGCGCAGTCCGGTGAGCAGGCCCTGCGACGCCGCGGTGGCGTTGGAAACGCAGTTGTAAGTGAGCGTCGGCGGCCCGCCAAGCGAGACGGTCTTACCGTCGACCGTTGTGCTCACTGGCGCGAAAGCCGAAGGGTCCGGCTCAATTCCAAGACAGGTCCGGCCGTCGGACGTCGGAATGAGCCACAAGCTGCCGATGCCGACCTGCCCGACGCGTCGAGCGCCAGGCACGTTTAGGCTGGTGTCTTCCTGAGCCGCCTGTTGGATAGGGGCATTGGCCTCCACGCCTGCCGCGGCCGGGGACTGCAGCACGGCAAACGCCGCGACCGGCGGAGCAGCGGCTGCTGTCCCTTCGTTGAGTGTGAGGCGCAGGACGAGCGCCGCTGCGGCGATCGCGAGCAGGACAAGGAGCGCGGTGCGCCCCATGGTGGTCTTGGAGATAGACATGTTCAGAACGTCCCGTGGGTTGCGGTGGTCCAGATCTGCGAGAACGCGCCGTAATCGTTCGCGAGTGCGTGATAGGTCCCGCCGCCGTAGTACGCGATGGCCTGCCCGAACGACGGGTAGGCATCGCAAAAGGATGAGCCCGGGCTGGTGATCAACCCGCCGGCGCCGGACAGTCGCGCGACGCACCAGCCGCTACTGCCAGTCGACGTGTCACCTTCGATGCGCGACCACGTGTGCACCTGGCCGCTGGAGTAGGCCTGAGCGCCGCCGAGACCACCTGAGAACCAGTGATCTACTCCGGCCGACGCGACCGCCGGGGCGACGCTTGCGGTCAACGCAACCGCAGCTGCTACGGCTGTGAACCGCCGGTGCACCTTGCGACGAGTGCCCGTCGGGGCGAACACTTTTCTTTGGAGCGCGGAAACACGCTTTTTCGGGGACGATGTGATGGCCATGAGGCCGCCTCCTCCTCTTGTTGTCGAAAGCTCCTTCCATCGCGGACCGTAGGGGCGGCTCTACAGAGACACAACGTGTTCATAGTGCCTACGCGCCAAAAAGACCGCACTGGATGACAGTGAGTCTCAGCGCAGAATCTGACCGCTTTAGCGCGTCAACCACTCGTTTACACGCCTGTCGCGATCTCCGGTCGACCGGTGCCTTCGAAAGCGGTGGCCGCAGCGGTGATTGCCGCTACGAGGCCAACGCCGGGGTCTGGTCGGCGCAGGACCTACCGGATCCTCTACCGCCTCTAACGAGCAGCCACGCGCGGAAGTGATCGGTGGTGCGCATCGAGCACCGCGCCGACGCCTACCGCCCCCAACGGAGCCACGCCCGGGCAAGCTTGCGCAGGCATATCGCGAGCCCACACGCGCGGAGGCCGATCGCAGCTCGCGACGCCTCCGAGAGCCACGACGTCTGAAGC
>JBBQNQ010000135.1:0-5906 GCA_038330095.1 Solirubrobacterales bacterium | reverse complement strand
ACGCGCGGAGCTCGACGACGCGCTCGAGGTCTCGCTCGGGCGGCGCATCACCGACTGGGAGCTGCGGGGGGTGCCCGTGCGGGTGGAGCTCGGGCCGCGCGACCTTGCGGCCGGTGTCGCCGTCGTCGCGCGGCGGGTCCGCGCTGCCAAGGAGCAGCTCGCGCTCGCCGACCTCGCGGCGCAGGTCCCGGCGATCCTCGACCAGGACCAGGCCGAGCTCCTACGCCAGGCCACTGAGCTGCGCGACGGTCTGACGCGGCCGGCGGCGAACCTGAAGGAGGCGGCCGAGCTCGGCAGGGAGGGCTTCGCCCGCGTGCCGTGGCGAGAGCTCGGGCCAGACGGCGAGGCGACGCTCGCCCGCGACGGCGTCACCGTGCGCTGTCTGCTGCGCGAGGACGGCGCAACGGTTACCGACCCCGGCGCGCCCGAGGTCGAGGCGATCGTTGCCCGCGCCTACTGACGGCGCGTGTCCGGCGTCGATGCCTCCCTCCCCCCAAACCGCTCGCATCGCGGTCTCGGCGGCCTTTCTCATCCACGCGGCGGTGTCGGGCACCTGGGCAGCGCGGCTGCCGGCGATCCGCTCGGCCGCGGGCCTGAGCCATGGAGAGCTCGGCACGGCGCTGGTCGGAATGGCCGTCGGCCTGCTGGTGGGCACGCGGCTGGCCGGCGCTCCGGTGGACCGGTTCGGCAGCAGGCCGGTGCTGCGCGCCGGGATCCCGATCCTGTGCGCGGTGCTCGTCCTGCCCGCCCTGGCGCGCAGCCTGCCCACCCTCGCACTCGCCCTGTTCGCCCTCGGCGTCCTCAGCGGGTTGCTCGACGTGGCCATCCATGCGCAGGGGATCGAGGTCGAGCGGCGCCTCGGGCGCCCGCTGCTCGGCGGCCTGCACGGCCTCTGGAGCATCGGCCTGGGCCTCGGGGCCGGAGCCGCGGCGCTGGCGGCGGGTGCGGGCATCGATCCGCTGGCTCACTTCGCGTTGGTGGGCGCGGTGCTGGCCGCCGCATCGCTCCCTCTCCTGCGCAACCTGTTGCCGGCGCCGGCGCGGCGCGACCGCCGCGACCAGCCCGCCGGCGCAGCCGCCCCGTGGACTCTCGCGCTCGTGCTGCTGGGCGTGATCGCCTTCTGCTCGTTCTTCGGCGAGGGGTCGGCCTCGGACTGGAGCGCGGTCTACCTCACCGACGAGCTCGACGCCGGGCCGGCGCTCGCCGCCACCGCGTTCGCCGCCTTCTCGGTGGCGATGGCCGCCGCCCGCTTCGCGACCGACCCCCTCCGCGTGCGGTTCGGGGCCGGCCTGCTCGTGCGCGCCTCCAGCCTGCTGGCCGCCTGCGGCCTGGCCTTGGCGCTGCTCGTGCATCGGCCGGGCGCGGCCATCGCGGGCTTTGCGCTGCTCGGCGCCGGCCTCGCCCCGATCGTCCCGATCGCCTTCAGCGCCGCCGGCGCGGTGAGCCGGCAGGCGACCGGACGCAACGTCGGCCGCGTGGCGACCATCGGCTACGCGGGCTCGGTCACCGGGCCGATCGTCATCGGCTGGCTCGCCCAGGCGACGAGCCTTCGGCTCGCGCTGTCCCTCACCGCCGTGCTCGCGCTGGTGACCGCCGCGGCGGCGGGAGTGGTCAGGTCCTCGTGACGTTGCGCCAAGATCCGCGCGTGTCCCTGCGCGCAGTGGCCGCCACCCGCTACGTCACGCCGCTGCGCGAGGGCGGATCGTTGCCCGGGCTCGTCGAGGGCGACGACGACGGCCTCTACGTCGCGAAGTTCCGCGGCGCGGGCCAGGGGCCGCGCGCGCTCGTCGCCGAGGTGATCGTCGGCGAGCTTGCGCGCTCGCTCGGCCTTCCGGTCCCCGAGCTGGTGGCCCTCGGGCTCGACGCGGCGATCGGCCGGGCCGAGCCCGATCCCGAGATCCAGGACCTGCTGAACGCAAGCGCCGGGGTCAACCTCGGAGTCGACTTCCTCCCGGGTGCGCTCCCCTACTCGCCCGGCGCGGGCCTACAGCCATCGCCCGAGCTCGCGGCGGACGTCGTGTGGCTCGACGCGTTTACCACCAACGTCGACCGAACGCCGCGCAACCCCAACCTGCTGGTGTGGCACGGGCGCGTGTGGCTCATCGACCACGGCGCGGCCCTCTACCGCCAGCACGGCGAGAGCGCGGTCGCGCGCGCCCGCGAGCCGTTCGGGCCGATCGTCGAGCACGTCCTGCTCGGCCGCGCCGGGTCGGTGCTCGAGGCCGACGAGCGGCTCGCGCCGCGGGTGTCGGATGAGCTGCTTGCGCGGCTCGCCGGCCTCGTGCCCGAGGATTGGGGCGTGGACGCGAGCACGTACGCGCAGGAGCTGGCGGCTCGCCTGCAGCCGCCACGGAGCTTCGCGAAGGAGGCCGAGCGTGCCCGGGCGTGACGCGTTCTCCTACGCGGTGGTGCGCGTCGTCCCGCGCGTGGAGCGCGGTGAGCGCTTCAACGCGGGAGTCGTCCTCTTCGCCCGCACCCAGGGAGGGTTCCTGGGCGCGCGCACGCACCTCGACGAGGCGCGCCTGGCCGCGCTCGCGCCGGGCGCGGATCCCGCAGAGCTGCGCGCCCACCTCGTGGCCCTGGAGCGCATAGCCGCCGGCGATCCGTCGGCAGGCCCGCTCGCCTCCCTTCCCCCCTCCGAGCGCTTCGGAGTCCTGGTTGCGCCGTCAAGCACCGTGCTTCAGCCCGGTGAGGTCCATACCGGCGTGTGCGAGGACCCCGCAGCGGCGCTCGAGCGGCTTTTCCGCGCGCTCGTGCTGACGCCCGAGGCCACGGCCTGATCCGAGCGGCCCTCCTGCCGCCGGGCTGCAATAGCCTTGTCGCAACGGCGAGGAGGAGGAGCATAGGCATGGCGGAGATCACGCGCAGGCGGCTGATCGGGGCTGCGGCGGTCGGAGCGGCGGGCACGGCGGCCGGGGTCGCCCCCGGCGCTGCAGCAGGGCGCAGCCGGGTGCGCCGCGTCGACGTGGCGGTCGTGGGCGCCGGGCTCGCCGGCCTCACCGCGGCCCGCGCGCTGCGCAAGGCCGGGCGGTCGGTCATCGTCCTCGAGGCGCGCGATCGCGTCGGCGGGCGCACGCTGAACACGAGCGTCGGCGGCAAGGAGATCACCGAGCTCGGCGGGGAGTACGTCGGCCCGACCCAGGATCGTATCCTCGCGCTGGCCAAGGCGGTCGGGGTCAAGACGTTCCCCACCTACAACCTGGGCGACAACGTCCAGATCTTCGACGGAGTACGCGGCACTTATCCGGCCACCGGCCTGCCGACGCAGGCCGACGTCGCGGCGGACATCCCCCGCCTGCTCGGCCTTCAGGCCCTGGCCGACGAGGTGCCCGTCGACGCGCCCTGGCGCGCCCCGCGCGCTGTCGAATGGGACTCGCAGACCCTCGATACCTGGATTCAGGCGACGGCCAAGACGAAGGCCGGCAAGGCGGCGTTCCAGGCCGCTGTCACCTCGCTCTTCGGCGCCGAGCCGCGCGACCTGTCGCTGCTCTTCGTGCTGTTCTACATCGCCGCTGCTCGCAGCGAGAAGGCGCCGAGCGGGCTCGTGGGCCTGATCAGCACGGGCGGAGGAGCGCAGGAGCGCCGCCTGCGCGGGGGCTCGCAGGTGATCGCCCAGCGCGTCGCCCGCGCGCTGGGCTCGAGGGTCCGGCTCGAGGCTCCGGTGCGCCGCATCATCCAGCGCAACGGGGAGGTGCAGATCGACAGCGACGGGATCTCGGTGATCGCGCAGCACGCGATCGTCGCCATCCCGCCGTCGCTCACCGCACAGATCGAGTACCGCCCGGCGCTGCCGGCACTACGCGCGCAGCTCGTGCAGCGCATGCCCCAGGGCTCGCTGATCAAGTGCGAGGCGGTCTACGACCGCCCCTTCTGGCGCGACAAGGGCCTCTCCGGGCAGGCGGTAAGCGACATAGGCCCGGCACGCACCACGTTCGACAACAGTCCGCCCGACGGCCGGCCGGGGATCCTGTTCGGCTTCGTCGGCGGCTCAGATGCGCGTGCCTTCGGCCAGCTCTCACCGGCCGAGCGCCGCAAGCGCATCCTGCGCCAGTTCGCCGAGTACTTCGGCGACAAGGCACGCACGCCGCGCGACTACGTCGAGAAGGACTGGTCCAAGGAGGAGTGGACGCGAGGGTGCCCGGTCGCCTTCATGGCGCCGGGGGTGCTGCTCGACTACGGCCCGGCGATTCGCCGGCCCGTCGGGCGCATCCACTGGGCGGGAACCGAGACGTCGACGTACTGGAATGGCTACATGGACGGCGCCGTGCGCTCGGGCGAGCGCGCCGCCCGGGAGGTGCTGAAGGCCTAGGTCGCGACCTGACCCAACAGCGCGGCGCGCGCGGCGCGTTGCTGCGCTTCGTCGAGCACCCGGGGCTCGCCCAGCGCCTTGGCGTGCACGTAGACCTCGCAGCACCACTCGAGCAGCAGCGCCAGATCCACGGCCTCCTCCACCCCGTCCGCCTGCACCACCACACCGTGGCTGCCCATCAGCGCCGCCCGGCGATCCTCGAGCGCGTCGAGGACAGCCGCCGCGAGCTGCGGGGTGCCGAAGGTGTGGTAGGGCGCGACGCGGATCTCGCCGCCGAGCAGGAGCATGTTGTAGTGAACGACGGGCAGCTGCGCTTCGACGCAGCCGACCGCGGTCGCCATCGGCGAATGGGTGTGCACGACCGCCCCGGCACCGTGGCGCTTCATCGCGCCCAGGTGCAGCGCGAGCTCTGAGGTCGGCGCCGTCGACCCGGGGGCGGGCTCTCCGTCGAGACTCACGAGCGCGACGTCCACCGCCTCCAGCTCGGCCAGCGCGGCGCCGGCCGGCGTCACCAGCACGGCGTCCCCGTCTCGGAGGCTGACGTTTCCCGCGCTTCCCAGGACCAGGCCCTCGGCCGCCAGGCGCCGCGCGGCCGTGGCGACGCGCTCGCGCTGCACCGCGTGCGGCGACCCTGGCACGGCCGCGAGGCTAACAGGGAGACTGCGGCG
Organism: Solirubrobacterales bacterium; assembly: GCA_038330095.1. Classification (GTDB taxonomy): domain Bacteria; phylum Actinomycetota; class Thermoleophilia; order Solirubrobacterales; family Solirubrobacteraceae; genus JBBPZA01. Next base: position 929 of record JBBQNQ010000135.1, on the reverse strand, counting down.
CGCCCACGGGGCCCCAGGCGCCGGGGTTCAAGGTATGCTGAGCACACCATATGGAGGTTCATCACCCCCGTCCCCCACTGCACCTCGAGGCCCGCGCCGCCCTCGAGCTGCGCGCCCTGCTGCGCTCGCGGACGTGGCGCGGCGAGGGCGTCCCGCGCGGCGACGGCGGGCCCGTCGTATTGATTCCCGGGTTCCTGGCCGGCGACGTGACCCTGCGTTTCATGGCGGGCTGGCTCGAGCGGCTCGATCATCGAGCGCTGGTCACCGGCATCCGGGCCAACGTCGAGTGCTCGCAGACCGCGGTCGGTCGCATCGAGAAGCGGCTGGAGCAGGCGGTGACCGACTCGGGGCGCCGCGCGATGATCGTCGGCCACAGCCGCGGCGGCATGTTCGGCCGCGTGCTCGCCGTGCGCCGCCCGGACCTGGTCGCCGGCGTGGTGACGCTGGGAACCCCGCATCTGGCGACGCTCGAGGAGCTGCACCCGGTGCTTCAGCGCCAGATCGACGCCCTCGCGCGCCTCGGAGACCGCGGCCGCCCGGTGATCACCAACCGCTGCCGGATCGGCGCGCCGGGCATGGGGGCGCGGCCCGACGCGACCGACGGCTGCTGTGAGCCCTTCTGGCGCGACCTCGCCGCGCCCTTCCCCGCCGGAGTCGGCTTCACCTCGATCTACTCGCGCTCGGACGGCATCGTGCGCTGGAAGGCGTGCCTCGACCCCTTCGCCGAGGCGGTCGGCGTCTCCAGCACGCACTGCGGCATGGCCGTCAACCCGCGTGTCTACCGTGAGGTCGCGGCCCGGCTGCACGCGTTCGCGCAGCCCGCACGGCCGGGGCGGCCGGCTTCCGCGGTGCGCGGCGTGATGGCGCTGGACCTCTCGCCGTCGATCGTCTCGACGCCGAACCGCGCGGCCTAGCTAGGGGCCTCCGCG
>JBBQNQ010000134.1:0-6032 GCA_038330095.1 Solirubrobacterales bacterium | reverse complement strand
GACATGCCCGAGAAGATGTTCGTCACCTGCCTGTACGGCGTGCTCGACCCCGAGAGCGGCCTGCTGCGCTTCGCCAACGCGGGTCACGACCTTCCCTACGTCAAGACGGCAGGCGGTGTCGTCGAGCTGCGCGCTCGCGGGATGCCGCTCGGCCTGATGCCGGGCATGGAGTACGAGGAGAAGGAGGCCGAGCTGGCGCCCGGTGAGACCGTCCTGCTGCACTCCGACGGCATCGCCGAGGCGCACAACCGCGAGCGCGAGATGTTCGGCTTCCCGCGGCTCAAGGAGACCATGGCCGCCGGCCCCGGCGGGCAGGAGCTGATCGATCGCGTGCTCTCCGACCTGGAGGCGTTCACCGGCTCCGGCCGGGAGCAGGAGGACGACATCACGATGGTCGTGCTCCAGCGCACCGGCGGCCCACGGGCCGCCGCCGAGTCCAACGGCAGCGTGCTTGACGCGTTCGAGCTCCCGAGCGCGCAGGGCAACGAGCGCGAGGCCATGGCCCGCGTCGAGCGCGCCGTGGCCGGGCTCGGGATCGAGCCCGCGCGGCTGGAGCGCCTGAAGACCGCGGTGGCGGAGGCCACGATGAATGCGATGGAGCACGGCAGCGAGTACCGCGACGACCGGCCCGTCTCCATTCGCGTGCTGCACGCCGCCGGCCGGCTGCGCGTCCAGGTCACCGACCGCGGCGGCGCCGGAGAGCTCCCGCCCTCGGAGGCCCCGGACCTGCAGGCGAAGCTGGAAGGCCGCCAGAAGCCACGCGGATGGGGCCTGTTCCTGATCGAGAAGATGGTCGACGAGGCGCGCGTTACGAGCGAGGGCGACGAGCACACCCTCGAGCTCGAGCTGCGCCTGGAAGGAGGCGGAGATGGCGACGCGTGAGCTCGAGGTGGCGGTCCGGGAGCGCGATGGCGTTGCGGTCATCGACCTCGCCGGGGACGTCGACGCGACCGCGGAGGCGGCGCTGCAAGCCGGCTACGCCGAGGCGACCCGAGGCAACGCGGAGTCGATCGTCCTCAACTTCGCCCCTACCGAGTACATCAACAGCACCGGCATAGCGCTGATCGTCGGCCTCCTGGCCCAGGCGCGCAGCCGCGGGGTGCAGATCAGGGCATACGGGCTTTCGGACCACTACCGGGAGATCTTCGAGATCACGCGGCTGGCCGACTTCATGACCATCGCCGACAGCGAAGACAGCGCCGTGAGCGGCGCGGGAGGAAGTTGATCATGCCTGAGGCAGCGACCACTCTGGACGTCCGGGAGCCCTCCGCGGCGGCTCGCGTCATCGACGTGAAGGGCGACATCACCGCCGGCAGCGAGGACGTGCTGATGGATGCCTATGGCCGCGCGAGCGAACCACAGGTACGGGCCATCGTGCTCAACTTCACCGGGCTGGACTACATGAACAGTGGTGGCATCGGGCTGCTCGTAACGCTGCTGGTCCGGGCCCAGCGCCAGCGCCAGCAGGTGCTCGCGTACGGCCTCTCCGACCACTACCGCCAGATCTTCGACATGACTCGCCTCGACGAGGCGGTCAGCATCCACGACTCCGAGCAAGACGCCCTGGCCGCGGCCGGCGTGGGCTGAGAGGGGTAGTCATGAGCAGCGATCCATCGCAACAGGAGGCCGCGGCGCGCGACGCCACGAGCTGGGCGAAGTCGGTCTCTCGCCTGAACGTGTCGGCCGTGCCGGAGGGCGCCGTGAACATCAACGTCGAGGGCCGGCGCCTGGCCTCGCCGATCCAGGGCTTCGGCAAGATGTGGCAGAAGACCTACCAGGTCCGGCTTCCGGGCGAGCGCGTGTCGGCGCCCGAGGTGATCGCCACCTGGAAGCAGCGCTTCCCGGAGTTCTGGCCCAAGGGCAACAGCTTCTACGGGCCGCTCACCGGTATCGCGCCCGGCGACGTGGCGCTCCTGAACATGACGCTCCCGGGGCACATGAAGCTGTCCACCGGCGTGATGGTGCTCTACGCCGACGAAGAGTCCTTCACCCTCATGACGCCCGAGGGGCACATGTTCGCGGGCTGGATCACGTTCAGCGCCACCGAGCGCGGCGAGGACACCGTGGCTCAGGCTCAGGTCCTGATGCGAGCGAGCGACCCCATCTACGAGCTCGGGCTGACGCTCGGCGGTCACCGCCAGGAGGACCGTTTCTGGGACCACACCCTGAGCGCGCTGGCCGCCCACTTCGGGCAGGACGCCGACGTCGACACCAAGGTCGTCTGCGTCGATTCCAAGCGCCAGTGGTCCAAGTGGCGCAACGTCTGGCACAGCGCCGCGATCCGGTCGACCCTCTATACCCTCGGCGCGCCCGGCCGGGCGGCCCGGCGCCTGCTCGGGCGCGAGCGCCAAACTGCCTGAACGGCGTCGCCCGAGCCGTCGAAACGCCGGCGAGAATGGCCGTGGGCTCGTGACCCCCCGCCGACTGGCAGCGCTCATCCTGGGTGTCTGCCTGGCGCTCGCGGTCGCCACGCTCGTCCTCCTCGCGCTCGGCGCCGGCGAGCACACAGAGGCGGACGGGTCGACGTTCGCCGGCTGGGACGGTGTGTCTTTCGTGGCCGCGTCGCTGGCGTTCGCGACCGTCGGCGCGATGGTCGCGGCGCGGGTGCCGGAGAACTCGATCGGCTGGATCTTCTGCCTGACCGGTGTCGCCCTCGGCGTGGCCGACTTCGGCTCTCAGTACGCGGACCAGATGCTCTTCATCTCCTCCGACCCGCTGCCCGGCGGCAGGACCGCCGCCTGGCTTCAGGAGCTCGGCCTTGCGCCCAGCTTCGGGCTGCTCGGCCTTGCGCTGCTGCTCTTTCCCGACGGCCGGCTCCCCTCCCGCGGGTGGCGCCCGGTGCGCTGGCTCGCGCTGACCGGAATCGGCCTGAGTGTCATCGCGACCGGGCTGCATCCCGGTCCCCTGGTGGAGCCCTTCGCGGGAGTCTCCAATCCCCTCGGCGTGCCGGGCTCGAAGGGCCTGATGGACGCCGTCTCGGGAGTCGGCTTCGTGTTCATGCTGGCGTCCGTCGGGCTGGCCGCACTCGGCATCCCGGCCCGGATTCAGCGGTCCCGTGGGCGCGAGCGTGAGCAGCTGAAGTGGCTCGCGCTCGCCGCAGCGATCGCGGGCGCCGCCGTGGTGGGCGACCTGGTCGCCTACCTCGCATGGGGGCTCGACTTGGGGCCGGCCGTGCTCGGGCTCAGCTTCACCGCGTTCCCCGTGGCCGCGGGCGCGGCGATCCTTCGCTACCGGCTGTACGACATCGACGTGGTCATCAACCGGGCGCTGGTCTACGGCTCCCTCACCGTGGCTCTGGCCGCCGCCTACCTCGGCGCCGTGCTGGTACTCCAGCTGGCCCTGCAGCCGCTCACGAGCGATTCGCAGTTCGCCGTGGCGGGATCGACGCTCGCAGTCGCCGCGCTGTTCCGGCCCGCCCGCGCTGCGGATCCAGCAGGCCGTCGACCACCGGTTCTTCCGCAGGCGCTACGACGCCGCGCGGACCCTCGAGGGCTTCAGCGCGAAGATACGCCGACAGGTCGAGCTGGACTCGCTGTCCGCCGAGCTCCTGTCGGTGGTGAAGGACACCGTCCAGCCGGCGCACGCCTCGATCTGGCTGCGCAAAGCACGATGATCGTCCAGGCCGCCGGGCGCGCCCGGCGCCTGCTGGACCTGCGCTACTCCCCTGCCGGCGCGGGCGGTGCGTCGGGCGCCTCGGGGACGTCCTCGCCCGTGGCCTCGGGCCCGCCGCCGTCGCCCGCCGCCACGCCCACCGGCTGGGGCGCCGGCTCGGGCTGGATGAAGGTCAGCTTGAGCAGGTCGTTCTCACCCGTGCGCTCGTCTTCGGACGCCTTGTCGACCAGGACGGTCGCGCCCGCGGGCAGCTCCTCGCGCAGGACGAAGTCGGCGAGCGGGTCCTCGATGTAGCGCTGGATCGCCCGCCGCAGCGGCCGCGCGCCCATCGCCGGGTCCCAGCCCTTCTCGACCAGGAGGTCCTTGGATTCCTCGGTCAGGTCGAGCTGGAGCTCGCGCTCGGCCATCGACTCGCGGATGCGCCGCAGCAGCAGCTCGACGATGGTCTTGATCTCCTCCTTGGTGAGCTTGTGGAAGACGATCACGTCGTCGATGCGGTTGAGGAACTCGGGGCGGAAGACCTTCTTGAGCTCGCCCATCACCCGGTTCTTCATGTCCTCATAGCTCATGCCCGTCTCGTCGTCGGAGACGGAGAACCCCAGTGGCGTGTTCTTCGCGATCTCCGAGGCGCCGATGTTCGAGGTCATGATCACGATCGCGTGCCGGAAGTCGACCGTGCGCCCCTGGGCGTCGGTCAGCCGGCCGTCCTCGAGGATCTGCAGCAGGATGTTGAAGACGTCGGGGTGCGCCTTCTCGATCTCGTCGAGCAGCAGCACGCTGTAGGGCTTGCGCCGCACGGCCTCCGTGAGCTGGCCGCCCTCGTCGTAGCCGATGTAGCCCGGGGGCGAGCCGACCAGCCGCGACACGGCATGCTTCTCCATGTACTCCGACATGTCGACGCGCACCATCGCGTCCTCGTCGCCGAACAGGAACTCGGCGAGCGTGCGGGCCAGCTCGGTCTTGCCCACGCCCGAGGGGCCCAGGAAGATGAACGAGCCGGTCGGGCGCTTGGGGTCCTTGAGTCCGGCACGGGAGCGCCGGATCGCCTTGGAGACGATCTCGATCGCCGGGTGCTGGCCGATCAATCGCTTGTGGAGCTCGTCCTCCATGCGCATGAGCTTGGCCGTCTCGGCTTCGGTGAGCTTGAACACGGGGATGCCGGTCCACATCGACACGATGTCGGCGATCTCCTCCTCGCCGATGTCGGGCCGGTCGCCGGACTCGCCGGACTCCCACTGCTCCTCGAGCTCGCGCTTCTTGTTTGTGAGACGCCTTTCCTTGTCGCGCAGGTTCGCCGCCTTCTCGAACTCCTGCGCCTCGATGGCGGCCTCCTTCTCGCGCCGCGTCGTCTCGATCTCCTCCTCGAGGTCGCGGTACACGGGCGGGGCGGTCATCGACTTGATGCGCATGCGCGACGCGGCCTCGTCGATGAGGTCGATGGCCTTGTCGGGCAGGAAGCGGTCGGAGATGTAGCGGTCGGCCAGCTCACCGGCGGCGGCGAGCGCCTCGTCGGTGATGTTGACCTTGTGGTGCTGCTCGTAGCGGTCGCGCAGGCCCTTGAGGATCTGGACCGTCTCCTCGGTCGAGGGCTCATCGACGCGGATCTGCTGAAAGCGGCGCTCCAGGGCGGAGTCGCGCTCGAGGTACTTGCGGTATTCGTCGAGCGTGGTCGCCCCGATCGTCTGCAGCTCGCCGCGCGCCAAGGCCGGCTTCAGGATGGAGGCGGCGTCGATCGCGCCCTCGGCCGCGCCCGCGCCGACGAGGTTGTGCAGCTCGTCGATGAACAGGATGATGTCGCCGCGCTGGGTGATCTCCTTCATCACCTTCTTCAGGCGTTCCTCGAATTCCCCTCTGTACTTCGAGCCGGCGACCAGCGCCGCGAGGTCCAGCGTGTAGATCTGCTTGCCCTTGAGCAGCTCGGGCACGTCGGAGTTGGTGATGCGCTGGGCCAGGCCCTCGACCACCGCCGTCTTGCCCACGCCCGGCTCGCCCACGAGCACGGGGTTGTTCTTGGTGCGGCGCGAGAGGATCTGCATGATCCGCTCGATCTCCGTCTCGCGGCCGACCACCGGGTCCAGCTTGCCTTCGGCGGCGAGCTTGGTGAGGTTGCGGCCGAACTGGTCGAGCAGCTTGGAGGACTTCTTGCCCTCCCCGCTCTGCGGCGCGCCGGAGGACGAGCCGGAACCGGAGCCCGAACTCGAGCCCGAGCGGCGGCCGCCGGGGCCTGACAGCATCCGGATGACCTCGTTGCGGATCTTCTCCGAGTCCGCGTCGAAGTCGAGCAGGATGCGGGCGGCGACGCCCTCGTTCTCGCGCACGAGGCCGAGGAGGATGTGCTCCGTGCCGATGTAGTTGTGCCCGAGGCTCAGCGCCTCGCGCAGGGCCAGCTCCAGGACCTTCTTGGCGCGGGGGGTGAAGGG
>JBBQNQ010000133.1:0-6065 GCA_038330095.1 Solirubrobacterales bacterium | reverse complement strand
GACCGCCGCGGTGACCGCCACGAGCGCGACCCCGGCGCCGCAGATCGCAAGGCACGCCTCCGCCCGTCTGCGGGCGGCCAGGACGCTCTCCCCGCACGCGTTGGCGTAGGTTCGCGCTCCGTTCGCGCCCGCGAGGCTGGCGAGCAGCCCCGACAGGGCCACTACCTGGACGGTGACCCCCGGGCTTCCCGCGGCGCGGCTCGCCACGGCGATCCACAGGCAGGGAGTGACGGCGAGCGACGGGAACACGAGCGCGGCCATCGCGTTCTGCGCAGCTCGCGAGCAGCCAACGATCGGGACGCGCGCCGCTGTCGCAGGAGTTGCCATCACTCTGGTGATCGACCCTGGAGGTGACCGCGATCAGCGCCCGCCCAACGGCGCTGGACGGATGGCCCCGGGTGGCGGCGGTGCTCAGCCCGCGGCCGCAGCGAGCGGACCGACGCCCGCGCGCTCCTGGGGCACGTGCTCGTCGGCGTGGTAGGAGCTGCGCACCAGCGGGCCGGCGGCCACGTGATCGAAGCCAAGCGCGTAGGCGTCGCGCTCGAGCGCGACGAACTCGTCGGGGTGCCAGTAGCGCACGACGGGAAGGTGGCGTTCGGTGGGCCGCAGGTACTGGCCGATGGTGATGACCTGGACCTCGTGCTCGCGCAGGGTCGCGAGCATGTCGACCACCTCGTCGTGGGTCTCGCCGAGCCCGACCATGCAGCCCGACTTGGTCACGACCTCTTCGCCGCCCATCGCCTTGGCGTTGCGCAGCACGCGCGCCGAGCGCTCGAAGCGCGACCCGCGGCGGGCGACGGGATACAGCCGAGGCACCACCTCGACGTTGTGGTTGAAGACGTCCGGGCACTCGTGGATCACCTTGGCCAGCGGCATCTCCTGACCGCGGAAGTCAGGGGTCAGGACTTCCACCTTGCAGCCGGGGGCCTGGCGGCGGATCTGGCGGATGACGCCCACGAACGCGGACGCTCCGTAGTCGGGCAGGTCGTCGCGGTCGACGCTGGTTATCACCGCATGGCGCAGGCCCATGAGCGCGACCGAACGGGCGACGCGCGCGGGCTCGAGCGGATCGTTCCAGGAGGGCTTGCCGGTCTTGACGTTGCAGAACCCGCAGCGGCGGGTGCAGGTGTCGCCGAGGATCATGAACGTCGCGGTGCCCCGCTCCCAGCACTCGCCGACGTTGGGGCAAGCCGCTTCGCGGCACACGGTATGCAGGCCCTCCGCCTTGATGAGCCGCTCGAGCTCGCGGTAGCGCGGCCGGCCGGGGGCCGGGACCTTGAGCCACGGCGGCTTTCGCTCGCGCAGCGGCCGCACGTCGCCGCCGATGACCTTGAGGACGTCGCCGCCGCCCGGGTTGGCGCGCGACCGCGTGACGTGCTCGCGACGGTGCTCGTCCATGGGTGAGAGGGTATCGGGGCGTGCGCGGCCTGCTCGTCGACTACGGCGGCGTCCTGACCACCAACGTCTTCGACGCCTTCCGGACCTTCGCCGCCAGCGAGGGACTGGCGCCCGACGCCGTCAAGGACCTCTTCCGCTCGGACCCGGGCGCGCTCGCGCTGCTGCGCGAGCTCGAGACCGGCCGCATCGAGCACGAGGAGTTCAGCGAGCGCTTCGCGCCCCTGCTGGGAGTCCAGGCCGAGGGGCTGGTCGGCCGCCTGTTCGCCGGCATGGGCCCGGACGAGGCGATGGTCGCCGCGGTCCGCCGGGCGCGCGAGCAGGGCGTGCGCACCGGCCTGGTCTCGAATTCCTGGGGTGCGGGCCTGCCCTACGATCGCGACGCGCTGGCCGGGCTCTTCGACGCGGCGGTCATCTCCGGAGAGGTCGGTCTCCACAAGCCCGCCCCGGAGATCTTTCGCCTGGCCGCCGACCGCATCGAGGTCGAGCCCGAGCGCTGCGTCTTCGTCGACGACCTGCGCGAGAACTGCGCGGGCGCCGAGGCCGTGGGAATGACCGCGATCCTGCACCGCGGCGCCGGCCGCACGCTACCGCGCCTCGAGGAGCTCCTCGCGCTCGAGCTGCGCCCTTAGAGCCTGCCTCAAGACGATTCGGCACGTCCGGCGTCGGCCATCCGCGGCGCCGGATCGCCACCCGAGATGCTCGCAATAGCGCTGCTATTGCTGCGCTCTCGTGCGGCGCCCGGCATCCACGGCTGACCGCCGCCGGCCGGGCCGCCTGTCTCGAGGCAGACTCTTAGTCGCCGCGGAGTGACGAGCCGCTGGCGGGCGCCGTGGGCGCGCGTGAAGGCGTGGGCCACGCGGCGGCGGAAGCAGCGAAGGTCGGCGCGCGCGCCGCGCTGCGCCGTGATCGAGGTCATGCGCACACCCTCCAGGCCGCACGGCACGACCCACTCGAAGGGCTGCAGGTCATTGGCGACGTTGACCGCGAAGCCGTGTGTCGACACCCCCTTCTGGACGTGGACCCCCAGCGAGGCGATCTTGCGCTCCCCCACCCACACGCCCGTGTAGTCCGCTCCCTCCTCGGATCGCCCGTGCGCCGCGATGCCCTCCTCGCCGAGCGCCGCGACGAGCGCCTCCTCGGCGGTGCGCAGGTGGGCGACGACATCCCCCACGCGCATGATCGGGTAGCCCACGAGCTGGCCGGGGCCGTGGTAGGTGACGCGGCCCCCGCGGTCGACCTCGACCACGTCGATCCCCTGGCTGAGGTACCAGGCCTCGCCCATGGCCAGCTCGCGTGGATCGCTGCGCCGTCCCTTGGTGTACACGGGCGGGTGCTCGAGGAGAAGCAGCACGTCGGGGATGCGGGCCGCCTGGCGCGCGGCGCGCAGATCGTGCTGGAGGGCGAGGGCCTCGCGGTACTCGACGGTCCCGAGGTGGCAGACCCAGATCTCCTTACGCTCGGCCATGCGTCAACGGTACTCCTCGGGGTTCAGGGTCTCCTACCCTGCGCGCATGGACCGCACGGGCCTGCGGCGGCTGCGCTGGAGGATGCGGGGCGCCTGGCTCGGCCCCGCGTTCGTCGCGGGAAGCGTCGCGGGGGGTGTGCTCCTCGACCGCCTGCCGGTCGCGGGCAACGGGACCGGCCTGGTGGCGGGCATCCTGCTCGCGGGCTTCCTGAACCTCGCCGCGGTGATCGTGCTCGGCTCGCTGGGCGGGATGCTCCTGCACCGCCGTAGCGGTGACCTGCCGCGGGAGATCGCCCGCGATCGCGCCGGCATCGCGGCGATCGGCGTCGTGTGCGCGGTTCTGGCGGCGGCGGGGCTCGCGCACCGGCCCACGGTGCTCGAGCAGGAGCGCGACTTCACCGCACAGTCGATGGCGGCGCGCGAATACCTCGCCCACCGCGCACCGCCCGACGTGCGAGCGAACGCTGTCTTCGCCGACTCGATCCGCATCGACCGCGACCTCTACCGCACCTGCGCGCCGCGCCGGACCGTCCACCGCGCCTTCTGCCTGTACGTCAACACCGACCAGGATCCGCCGGGCGTGAAGGTCGACACCAACGCCGCGCCCAACGCGGACTTCGCCGGCCGTCGCACGGGCCCGGGAAGCTGAGGTTCCGCCTGCATGTCGCCGTCGTAGGCATTGCTCAAGCCACCGCGACGACCATCACGTCGCCCCGAAGATCCCGTACGACCTGCTGAAGCAGCTCGAGCATTCCCTCTGTCGAGGGTGATCGATGGGTGCGCGCCGGCACGGCCGCCTTAACGTGCCGGACGGGCGCGTGCTCGAGCGGGAGCGCGACCAGCCCCGCGCGCTGCCAGCCGAGCGAGAGGCGCGGCATGAGGGTCAATCCCCGTCCGGCGGCGACCAGCACCTGAAACGCCTCGAAGCCCGTGGCCCGGCAGGAGAAGTCAAAACGGGGCGGCCGCGGGGAGTCCGCGCACGCCGCGGCCAGACCGTCGATCCATGGGGGGCCGCCGATGACGGTCTCGCCCGCGAGGTCCTCGAGGCTGGCCGTTTCGCGAGCGGCCAGGGGGTGGCCTGAAGGCACCACGAGCAGAAATGGATCCTCGAAGAGGTCGAAGTATTCGAGCTCGTCGTGGTTGCATACGGATCGGCCGTCGTACGCGGTACCCACCGTCCGGGCGTCGAAGTCGAACACAACCGCGAGGTCGAGTTCGCGCGCCTTGAGTCGCGCAGCGCTCTCGTAGGGCTCGCCGTCGAAGAGGTGCACCGCGACGGCGGGATGGAGCTCGCGGAACCTCTCCAGCGCAGTGGCTGCAAAGGTCGCCGTCGCGCTCGTGAACGAGCCGAAGCGCAGCCGTCCCTGCCGGCGGTGGCCGATCGCCTCGAGATCGGCCTCGGCCGCCGCGAGCTCCGCGAGGATGACTTCCGCGTGGGCGAGCAGCGCCTCTCCCGACTCGGTGAGGCGCGCGCCGCCCTGGAGGCGCTCGAACAGCCTCGCGGCGGCGTCGCGCTCGAGCGACGCGATCTGCTGCGAGACGGCCGACGGCGTGAAGTTCAGCGCGTCGGCGGCTGCCGCGAAGCTGCCTAGCTCCGCAACCTTCTGCAACAACCGGAGGTGCTTCGTCTCGAGCACAGTGATCAGGCTAGGCGCGAGATATGAAGCAGCGCTTACGAGCGGCCCGCTCTCGTGCTCGCGTCGGAGTCATGAAGCGCTGCTAACCCCGCGCTGAAGGAGGTGTCGTGGCTGGTCGCCCGGGACGCTGGTAGACCAGCAAAGGGTGCCAACCGCACCCATCAATCCGAGTGGAGGTACCCGTGGGATCTGTCCTGTCTCCTAAGCGCCTGGTCGTGCTGGTTGCGCTGATCGCGCTGGCCCTGGCCGGGTTCGTCGTGGTGCTCTCGAGATCCTCGGCGTCGGCGACGCCGGCATCGCGGTCTGTGGGCGGGTTGGGACAGACGAGCGGCCTCCTGCCGCGTAAGAAGCTCACCCTCGAAAGCGCGCTCCAGGTGAACCTCAGCAAGCAGACGGTGCGGCTCCCGCTGTACCCCGGCAAGGCTCCCGATGGCACCCGCGTGTGGTTCACGCTCCTGGACGCCTCGGACCCTGGCCTCGCCCAGTCCCTGGGCGTGAACTACGCCCCCAAGCTCGCCAACCTCGCGATCGGATGCCCCGCGTGCGTGCAGGAGGTGACGCTGGCGTCGCCGACGCCCGCGCAGAACAAGTTCGGGCAGGCGGTAGTCAACTTCAAGGGCATTCCCGATTTCAGTCCCTCACGCGTGGCTGAGCCGGGGCCGAAGGGCTTCCCGCTGAAGAGGTTCCAGCCCGGCGCCGTGGCCGGACCGGGCTACAGCCCGTTCATTCGGATCGCGGGCTCGAGCGTCGTCTACAGCGCGCCGATCGTCGCTGTCGGCAATGGCAAGTTCGACGTGGACCGCCACACGAACACCAGCGACCGGGCTCTCCGCGTGCATATCGCGCCGCCGTCGCCTCCCGGCAAGTTCCTCGAGTCGTGGGTCGACATGCTGTTCATCAAGGGCTTTGACGCCGGCCAGCCCATCATCTACATGAGCACGGACGCCGGTCAGCCCCTGACCGCCGTGCTCGAGCGCGCGACCTACGTGCCGGCGCTCGACCGCGCGGCCTACAACGGAGGCGACGACTTCCTCGGATCCTCTCGCGAGCGGCTGTTCGGCTTCGTCAACGGCCAGACCGGCAGCCGCAACCCGCAGTCGCAGGGGTTCCAGCACTTCATGCTCGAGGGCCGCGGCGGCGAGGACGCCTCCGCCGACAACACCGCGCTGATCAACAGCCTGCGGCGTGGAGGCGACGTCCTCAACGTGTTCGGCGACTTCCCCACATTGCGCGATCCGCGGCACTCCAACGCCTACAGCCCGCTCTGGGACGCCCAGCTCGGACTGTGGACCGACAAGGCGGTGAAGAAGGGGCTCAACCGGCGCCAGATCGACGAGAACGTCGTCTTCAACCTGGCGGCGACCCGGCGCGACCTGCTCACCGGCGTCGACCCGGCCACGGGCAAGCCCGCCCCCTACGGCGCCTCCGGCGTCAACATCAACTGCGCGGTGATCGGCTTCACCGCCAAGCCACCGACGGCCAACCTGGAGGACCCCGCCCCCAAGTCGCAGTTCCCCCCGAGGTAGCGACTCGGCGTTTTCCGCCGCCCAACCTGGGCCGCCGCA
>JBBQNQ010000132.1:0-6095 GCA_038330095.1 Solirubrobacterales bacterium | reverse complement strand
CCTATCACGCCGGTCACGATCGCCACGGCCACCATCCCCGCCACCAGCAGGGTCAGAAGGCTCGTGTCTCGCTCGGGGATGGCGTTGTCGAGCACGTCGCGCAGCAGGAAGGGCGAGGTCATCCCGATCCCGGCGGAGACGACGATCAGACCCAATACCGCGCCCAGGCGCGCCCGGTAGGGGCGAAACAGGCGGGCGATGCGCCGAAGGTCGGTCTTTGACATATAGTTGAGGTTATCAACTACTTGCCGCGCCGTCCACACGCCTGCACCCTCTGTGAGAATGGGCCGGCATGGACTTCGATCTCTCTGACGACCATCGCCTGATCCGCAGCACGGTGCGCGACTTCGCCGAGCAGGAGGTGGCTCCGGTGGCCGGCGAGCTCGACCGCACCAAGAGCTTCCCCTACGACATCGTGCGCAGGCTCGGGGAGCTGGGGTGGATGGGGATCCCGTTTCCGGAGGAGGTCGGCGGCGGCGGGGGCGACACGCTGGCCTACGCGCTGGCCGTAGAGGAGCTCACGCGCGTCGACTCGTCGGTCGCCATCACCCTGTGCGCGCACACCTCGCTGGGCACGCAGCCGATCTACCTGTTCGGCGACGAGGAGCAGAAGGCGCAGTGGTTGCCCAAGCTGTGCTCCGGCGAGCTGCTCGGGGCCTTCGGGCTGACCGAGCCCGAGGCCGGGTCGGACGCCGGCAACGTCCGCACGCGCGCCCGCCTGGACGGCGGCGAGTGGGTCGTCGACGGTGCCAAGCAGTTCATCACCAACGCCGGGACCGAGATCTCCGGGGTCGTCTGCATCACCGCGCGCACCGGCGAGGACGAGATCTCCAACCTGCTCGTTCCGAACGGTACGCCCGGCTACGAGCAGGGCGAGCCCTACCGCAAGATGGGCTGGAACGCGTCCGACACGCGGCCGCTCACCTTCACGGACTGCCGCGTGGACGAGGCGAGCCTCCTGGGCCCGCGCGGCGCCGGCTTCAAGCAGTTCCTGCACGTGCTCGACATCGGGCGCATCGGGGTCGCGGCGATGGGCGTGGGCCTTGCCCAGGGGGCGCTCGACCAGGCGCTGGCCTACGCCAAGGAGCGGCGCGCCTTCGGGCGCGCGATCTCCTCCTTCCAGGCCATCCAGGCCAAGCTCGCCGACCTGTCGACGGAGATCGAGGCCGCGCGGCTGCTCACCTACAAGGCCGCGCTCGAGAAGGACGCAGGGCGCAATTTCACCCTCACCGCGGCGCAGGCCAAGCTCAAGACGGGCCGGCTTGCGGTGCGCGCGAGCGAGGAGGCGGTGCAGATCCACGGCGGCTACGGCTACATCGAGGAGTACCCCGTGTGCCGCTTCTACCGCGACGCGAAGATCCTGACCATCGGCGAAGGCACGGACGAGGTGCAGCAGATGGTCATCGCCCGGGCGCTGGGCGCCTGAGGACCGGCGGCCGAATCCGCCGCGCCGCCGCAGTCTGGCTGGCGCTGTTCGCGGTCTACGCGAGCACCGTGGGCCTGCGGACCTCCGGCGCCTCGGACTACGGCGGCGACGAGCCCCACTACCTCCTGATCGCCGAGTCGATCGTCCACGACGGCGACCTTGATCTGACCAACCAGTACCGCGCCCACGCCTACGCGGACTGGTACCCGGGAACGCTCGCCGTCCACGGCTCGCCGACCAACGGCGCCATCCACGAGCCCCACGCGGTCGGCTTTGCGCTGCTCATCGTCCCCGCCTACGTGCTGGGCGGCCCGATCGCGGTGGAGCTCTTCCTGGGTGCAGTCGCCGCCCTGGGCTTCGCGCTGGCGATCGGGGTCGCGCGCCGCCTGGTGCCCGAGCCCTACGCCACCGCCGCTCCGCTGATCGCCGGCCTGTCGCCTCCCGCGCTGGCCTACGCCACCGCCGTGTCGCCCGAGCTGACCGCCGGGACCGTGCTCATCGCCGCGTGCTCGCTCGCGCTGCGCGTCCGCGACCGGCCGCGGCTGCGCACCGCCCTGGTCGCCGGCGCGCTCGTGGCGCTGCTGCCGTGGCTGGGCACCGCACAGCTCCTGCCAGGAGCGGTCGTGGCGCTGGCCATCACCCGCTGGCTCGCCCGCCGCCGGGCGGGGGTGGGGGGGCTGATGGCGCTCGAGGTCGTGCTGTTCTCGGTCGTGCTGTTCATCTCGATCAACAATCCGCTGTTCGGCGGCCTCGCGCCCGAGGCGGCGCAAGCCGCCGGCACTAGCCCGGTGTTCGTCGACTTCCCCGGCGGCTGGCTGGACCGCGCCGACCGGCTCGCCGCGCTGTGGGTCGACCGCGACGTCGGGCTGCTGCGCTGGACGCCGTTCGGGCTGCTCGCGCTGTGGGCCCTGTGGCTGCTGTGGCGCTCGCGCCGCGAGCGCATCTCCCGCGCGCTGCCCGAGCGCGTCGACGTCGAGGTCGCCGCCGGGCTGCTCGCGCTGACCTGCGCGGCCCAGGTGCTGGTCGCGGCCTTCCTCTCCCCCACGCTATCGGGACCGTGGTTCCCCGGCCGCTGGCTCGTCCCGGCGCTTCCGGCGGGCGCGGCGCTGGCCGCCTGGGGGCTGCGCCACGCCCCGCGAGTGGGGGCGTTGCTGGCGGCGCTAACGCTGGCCGCGAGCGCCTGGCTCTACGCGGAGCTGCGGTTCGGCGACGCGGCCTGGGCGAAGCCCCCGGCGCGGGTTCCCCTGGGGCCGCTGCGCGAGGTCCTTCCGCGCTTCACCGAGGGCGGAGCGTGGCCACCGGCGGTGGCGCTCGCCCTGCTTGCCGCCCTGCTCGCGCTGGCCGCGCGCGAGTGGCTGGAGTGGCGGCGCACCGCCGCGCTCGCCCGCGAGACTTAGGGGACGCCTCCCGCGCGCGGCGTAGGGCTCGCTCTGCGGCGCTCCGTTCGCACCGGGCTGGCGTGCGGGGCGTGGTTTGGGGCGACGAGGGAGAGGGAGTGGGAGTGGGAGTGGGAGTGGGAGTGAAAGTGGGGCCTGTCTCGGCCTCTTCGGGTTCGCCGCGGCCGAAGCTGACCCCTCCCTCTCCCTCGTCGATGCCGTTCGTCAACCGCTAAGTGGCCCGCTCGAGGATCTCCGTGGCGGCGCTGGCGGGGTCGAGCCGGCGCGCCACGACCTCATCGAGCAGGCGCTGGACCTCCGCGTCGCCGTGCAGCGACTCCTCCAGCCGCCGGCGCAGGCGGTTCGTGGCCAGGGCGAGCACCTCGTTGTAGAGGTTGCGCCGCCGCCTCTCGCTCAGCGTGCCCTCGGCCTCGATGTGGGCGCGGTGCTCATCGAGGCGGTCGGCAAGCTCATCGACCCCCATGCCACGCGTGGCCTCGGTCTTGACGATCGGCACGCGCCAGCGCTTCTGGGGCCCGAGTGACAGCACGCCGCGGATCTCGCGGACCATCGTGTCGGTGAGCGGATGGTCGGCCTTGTTGACCACGATGATGTCGGGGATCTCCATCACCCCCGCCTTCAGTGCCTGGATGGAGTCCCCCGAGCCGGGCATCAGCACGAGCACCACGGTGTCGGCGTGGTCGATGATGTCGACCTCGGCCTGCCCGACGCCGACTGTCTCGAGCAGCACGTCGTCCTTGCCCGCGGCGTCCATGAGCAGCGCCGCCTGCAGCGCGGCCTCCGACAGACCGCCGAGCGCCCCGCGACTCGCCATCGAGCGGATGAACACGCCGGGGTCCAGGAAGTGCTCGGTCAGGCGGATGCGGTCGCCGAGCAGCGCGCCCTGGGTGAACGGCGATGAGGGATCGATGGAGAGCACGGCGACCTCGCGGCCGCGCGCACGCTTGAGCTTGGTCAACGCCGCCAGGAGCGTCGACTTGCCGGCGCCGGGAGGGCCGGTGAAGCCGGCGACGGCGGCGCGCCCCGTGCGACCGTAGACCTCGCGGACGAGCGCCCAGCCCTCCGCGTCGTCGTCCTCGACCAGCGAGATAGCCCGCGCCAGCGCTCGCGGGTCGCCCGCCACGAGGCGCTGCGCGAGGGTGGCCTGCTCGGTCGCCATCACCGCATCATGCCAGCGCCGACAGCGACATCGACGTTATGCCCGCTATAGGGGCCGAACTGCAGTCTCGCGAAACGACCGAGGCGCTCCCACCCCTCTCCCTCGCCCGATGCCGTTCCCCCGCCCCGCCTCTAGGATCCCGCCCCGATGCACCCGGCCGCCGACCCCGCCGCCGACGCACCGCCCGGAACCGCGCCACCCCCCGCCGTCCGCGCAGAGCCACCCCCACGCCACGGCGGCCCGCTCACGCTCCTGCGCTTCATGCGCGCGCACCGCATGCTCTCGCCGCAGTACGCGGGTCTGCTCGCCCGGCTGGCGTGGCTGAAGCTGCGCTTCCGCGGCCGGCTCGTGACCGATGGGATCGCCTTCGTCGGGCCGGGGGTCCAGCTCGAGATCGGGCGCGGGGCCAAGCTGTACCTCGGCCGGTGGTCCTGGCTGGGTCACGGAACGAAGATCCGCGTCCACGAGGGCGAGGTCCGCATCGGCGCCAAGACCGTGATGGGGCAGGAGTGCACGATCTCGGCCTTCGAGCACGTATCCATCGGGCGCGAGTGCGTGATCGCCGACCGCGTCATGCTCATCGACTTCGACCACGGCATGGTGGAGGTCGAGCGACCCGTCCGCCTGCAGGGCATCTACAAGCGCGCGGTGCGCGTGGGCCACAACTGCTGGGTCGGCTACGGCGCTTGCGTGCTGCGCGGCGTGACGATCGGCGACAACTGCGTGCTGGGCACCTCGGCGGTCGTGACCAGGGACGTCCCCGACAACGCGGTGGTCGGCGGCGTCCCGGCCCGCATCCTCCGCATGCGCGACGCACCGCGCTCCCTGCGGTGGCGTTGAGGGCTAGGGCGCGCGGGCGGGCAGCTGGAGCACGACGCCGGGGTCCGCGCCAACGGGCGTGAAGCTGGCCGGCGTCACCGAGACCGCCCGGCTCGCGCGAAACCGCAGAAGCTCATAGCTCGTCGTCCGCCGGCGGGCGACCTGCGCGAAGCCGCGGAAGTGCAGCGGCGGGCTCGGCCCGCGAGCGAGCCGGATGACCGCGATCTCGCGAACCGCCGCGCCGCTCGGGGGCAGCGCAGCCGAGTTACGACGGTAGACCGTGAGCGGCACGGTCTCGCAGCTGCGCGAGACCGCCACCGCCCGGGCCTGCCGCGCCGGCCCGAGGGCCGCGACGGCACCGCGCCAGTCGTCGCGTTGCAGCGAGCGGTCCAGCGCCACGCGCACGTCGGTGGCCAGCCAGACCGCGGCCAGGACCACAGCGGCGGCGACCCCGGCCCGGGCTGTCCCGAACCCGGTACCCGCGACGATCAGCACCGGAACCAGGCCTCCGATCGCGTAGCGCGCGAAGAGGTAGTCGAAGCCGGCGAGCGCCAGGACCAGCGGCAGCGCGACGCAGGCCGCGGCCAGGGAGGCCGCGATCAGCGCCCCGCGCCGCTCGCGACCGGCGGCGCGCGCGACCAGCAGGCCCGCCCCGAAGAGCAGGAGCAGCCAGCCGACGACCGCCTGCCCGTCGAATGCCCCGCCCAGCTCGCCGTTGACGACGTTCTTGAACAGCGCACGCAGGCGGTCACCCAGCGCAGACTCGGCGACGAAGTCCTGGCCGCCCGTGGTTCGCTGCTTCAGCGCGAGCACGGCCAGCGCGATGCCCGCCGCTCCGACCGCGCCGATCGCGACGAGCACCGGCCGCCGTGCGCGCTGCGCACGCGCCACGCCGGCAAGCAGCCAGACGCCCTCGGCGAAGACCAGGAAGCCCGCGAAGTAGTGGGTGGCCAGGGCGAGGGTCGAGAACGAGGCCCACAGGGCGAGGTCGCGCGGGCGGGAATGCTCGAGCGAACGGGCGAAGAACACGAGCCCGACCGTCAGCAGCAGCGCCAGCAGCGCGTAGGGGCGGGCCTCCTGCGAGTACCAGACGAGCCACGGGTTGACCGCCGCAAGCGCGGCGGCGATGAGGCCCGCCCGCCGCGACACCAGCTCGCGCCCGGCCACGAAGGCGGCCGGCACCGTCAGCGTCCCGGCCAGCGCCGACAGCGAGCGCAGGCCCACCTCGCCGCTGCTGAAGATCCGGCTCCACAGCCAGGCGACGACGAAGTACAGCGGCGGGGAGCCCTCGGCG
>JBBQNQ010000131.1:0-6223 GCA_038330095.1 Solirubrobacterales bacterium | reverse complement strand
TACTCCCGCCGCCTACTGCTCACCATCCCCTTCCTCCGCAACTCCCAAGA
Source organism: Solirubrobacterales bacterium (assembly GCA_038330095.1). Classification (GTDB taxonomy): domain Bacteria; phylum Actinomycetota; class Thermoleophilia; order Solirubrobacterales; family Solirubrobacteraceae; genus JBBPZA01. Next base: position 6,173 of record JBBQNQ010000131.1, on the reverse strand, counting down.
CTTCACCTTCGACAGCGAACTCATCATGCAAGCCGTCCACTTCAACCTCGCAATCCAAGAAGTCCCCGCCACCTGCCGCTACTTCGAAGACTCCTCCTCCGTCGGCCTGCAAGCCAGCACCATCTACGGCACCAAAACCCTCTGGGCCGCCACCCGCCTCCTCCTCCACCGCCACCACATCCTCCCCTCCCGCAAATACCAACACCCCGGACCAGGCGAGGGCTAGCCCCGGGGCACCAGCTCGACGACGGTCAGACCGGCCGCGGGGCGGCTGATCGGCCGGAGCTCGAAGCGCCTGGCGATCTGGACCAGGATCCAGGCCTGAAGCGGCTCGCGCAATCCGAGCGAGTTGTCGGTGAGCGGGTCGAGAGCCGGGCGCGCCCTCAGCGCCGCGAGCACCTGGAACGCCATCTCGTCGATCAGCAGCCGTTGCCCGGGCACCAACCGCGCGACGGCCCGACGCAGGCCGGGGATGCGCACGGACGGCTCGAAGCTGTCGGCGATGGGCCAGCCCAGCGGCAGCAGGTTGGCGCGGCGGCTGCGCAGAAGGACCTCAGTCGTGAGGTCGGGCGCACCGACGATCAGGACCAGGCTGCGGCGCTGGCCGGGCATGTAGCGGTGCAGCAGCAGGACGCCCTGGGTCGCACGCGGGTCGACCGGCGGTAGATGCCACAGGCGCCGCAATGCCGCGCCCATGCTGTCCCCGCCCGGGACGACGTGCGCGAGGGCCGAGCGCGGCAGCCGCTCGCCGACCGAGGGCCACGCCGCGGCGAGCACGAGGACCGCGGCCGAGAGCCCGAGCGCGAGCGCGGCCAGGCGCGCGGCGCGTGGCACCTCCCACGAGCTGCGCAGCAGAAGGCTCAGCCACAGGGCTGCCACCAGCAGGACCGGGAGCGCGACATAGGGGAGGATGAAGGTCGCCGACCGGTTGTCGAAGTAGCTGAACAGGCCGATGCCCCAGGCCGTCGTCCCGGCCACCGCGATCACCGAGGGCCTCTCGCGGCGTGCCAGCTCGGGCGCCCGCAGGACGAGCAGCACCACGGCCGCGAGCGACGCGAGGTACGCCGCCCCCACCGCTAGGCCCGGCGACCACCTCGCTATCGCGAAGGTCAGCTGGGCCTGCTTCCCGAACAGGAAGCTGCGGATGATCGTGAGGTACTGCCCCCAGTGCGGGAGCTCACCGGAGGCCGCGAGCGTCGCGCCGGCGAAGATCAAATGCGCGCACACGCAGGCGGCCGCCACCTCGCCCGCGCGCCTTGCCAACCACCGCAGGCGGCGGCCCGCCGGCAGCAGCGACGCCTGCACGCACGCCATGACGGCGAGCGTCACGAGCGTGTAGGCGAAGGCCTCCAGCGCCCAGATGGAGGCGACGGCGACCGTCAGCAGCGCGCCGCCCCGGGCGACGCTCGCCCGGCCCGGCCGGCGCGCCGCGACCACCCCCGCCAGGATGGCCAGGAGCGGCAGCCCGAACCGCAGCGTGCCCTGCTCTGGAAGCCCGCCGACCGGATAGCGCAGGTTGTAGATCAGCGCCACGACCCCGGTGGCGACCGCGCACGCCGCAAGCAGCCGCGAAGTGCCCGCCAGCCGCAGCAGGCCGTAGGCCGCGGCATAGAGCAACGCGGTGACAATCCCGTCGAACAGCCCGAGCGTGCCGTAGCCGATCGGCGCGACGTGGAACCAGGCGACGAGCGCCAGGATCAAACCGATTCCGTACTGGGACGAGGTGTCGACCAGCATCACGTCCCCGCCCAGCACCTGGTTGGCCGGCCCCAGCAGGAAGTGCTGCTGGAACTGGATGACCCGCGTTTCGCTGAATGGGCTCTCCAGCACCCCGTGGGGCATCAAGATCACGAGGTCGGGCACCGCGAGCACGACCAGGACGACGATCGCCACGTCGATGCCCGCGCCCCACGGCCGTCGCAGCGTCAGGGGAGGCAGCCGTTCGCGCAGGAAGAGCACGGTGGGGACCGCGATCGCCCCCAGCACGACGGGGACCACGCTGAGTGACCTCAGCGATACGACACACAGCAGCGCGCCGAAGGCCAGTACGCCCGCCAGGACCCACGCGGCGGAGGCGAAGCGGGCGAAGCTCAGCAGCGCGGGCCACGGACGCGGACGGCGCGCCCGCGCGAGCGCGCCGCACGCCGCGGCTCCCCAGAGTCCGACGGCGGTCAGGACCACGCCGACGCCGTCGCCCCAGGGCAGGGCGCCGGAGAGCTTCACCGCGAGAATCGCCAGCGCAAGCGTGCCGGCCAGGCCGGCGGCCAGGATCGGCAGCGCGGGCGCGTTGGGACCGGTGGCCACCGCGTCCGCCAGGCGCGGCACCGCGATCAGCGCGAGCGGGAGGATCACGGTGAACGTCGCCAGGTACAGGCCGGTCTTGGCGTTCTGGTTCTGCTCCCCCAGGCCGGCCAGCAGCCCGGCGTACTCAGTCGGGCGGGTGACGAGGAGGACCACCGCCATCGCGAGCAGGAAGCACCCTGCCGCGGCGGTGACGGTGAGCGCGAGCGTGGGTCCGAAGGGCGCCCGACCTCGCTTCACTACCATCCTGGCCCGCCATGATCGCCTTCGGCTGCTCCATCACCCTTCCCGAGATCTTCAAGTACGCCAAGCGCGGAATCGACCTCGCCGCCGAGCCCGACTCGCTGCTCTTCCCGCACGCCGCCGCAGGCTCGCTCGCGCGCAGCTACAACCTGATTCTCGACGAGGCCTCCTCGCTCGACGACCTCGAGGCGCTGGTGCTCGTCCACCAGGACGCGGAGATCGTCGACCCTGAGCTCTGCGCCAAGCTCAGGGCGACGCTCGAGGACCCCGCCGTGGCGGTCGTCGGCTGCGTCGGCGCGACGGGCGCGCGCAGCATCGCCTGGTGGGAGGGCTCGGTCAGGGGAGCCGGGGCCGTGTGCCGCTATGGCGAGCTCGGCGGCGGCGATCTCCCGATGGTCTCCTGGAGCGGCGGTGGGCAGTCCGGGGAGGACAGCACCGGCGAGGTAGACACGGTCTACGGGGTCCTGCTCGCGCTGTCTCCATGGGCGGTGCGCAACGTCCGCTTCGACGAGGGGCTGAGCCTCCTGTACGGCTACGACTTCGACTTCTGTGCGCAGGTCCGTGAGGCGGGACGCAAGGTGGTGGTCGCGGAGCTCGGCGTCGCCCATCACCACTCGCTCACGCTAGTCACCGAGCCCGAGTCCTGGATGGAGACCCATGCAGCGGTGGCCGAGAAGTGGGACGGCCGCCTGCCGGACGCGGGCCGGAGCGAGGAGGACTGGAAGCCGCGCGCGCGCCGCGCCGAGGCAGACGCGGGAGCGGCACAGCTGCTGTCCGCGTCCAGGCAGTTCCAGGCCCACGCCCGTGCGGCCGACCAGGAGCGCCACCTGAATGCGATCGCCGGGAGCGTGAGCTTCCGCCTCACCGAGCCGCTGCGCCGGCTCAACGCCCGCCGGGGCCGCTAGTCGCCGCGGAGGGCGCGGCGAACGTCGTCCTTGGACACGGCCGACTGGTCGGCCGCGATTCCAAGGCGCTTGCGCAAGCCCGACAGCCGCTCGGCGACGCCGAAGGCGCTCGAGTCGAGCAGTCGCCTGAGCAGCGCCTCGTAACGGGCGTTCTTCTGCATCGCGATGGTGGCCTGCACCATCTGGTAGTGCACGGTGGCGAGGTGGAAGACCCGGTTGGCCTCCAGCCTCTCCACCAGCGGGTTGCGGTCCCAAGGGTCGACCACCTCGGCGACGGCATCCGACCAGGGCGCATCACGGTGCCAGACGATGCCGAACCCGAAGAACGTCGGCACGACCGCCAGGCGCAGGCCCTCGCGCGCCTCGACGAAGTCCTCGATCGCGGTGAGCACCCCGTTGCGCGGCCCGCCCTCCTTGGCGGCCGGGAAGCGGTAGGGCAGACCGCCCCAGCGCACGCCCGCCTCCTCGGGAAACAGGCCGCCGCCCTCGTGGATGGGCTGCAGGTACTCATCGGGAATGAGATCGGGCGAGTAGTAGTCGTCACGGCGTGCATGCGGCCAGCCCACGTCGTGGAACAGCAGCAGCGGCAGGTCGGCGCCCGCCGACCGCTCGCCGATCAGCCGCAGCTCCTCGCTCACCGTGTAGTAGTTGTGGTCGCCGTCGATGATCACGGCGTCGGGGAGCGAGATGTGGCCCAGCGCGTCAAGGCTGGTCTCGCGGATCAATTCGAGGGAGGAGTGCTCCTCGGCGAGCTGCACGAGCTCCGGCTGCGGGCTGGGATCGATCGCCCAGACGCGCGCGTCCGAGCTGGCCGCCCACTCCAGGATCATCCCGGTGAGGTCTCCGGCATAGGCGCCGACCTCGCCGACGGACCGTGCCCCGGCCGCCTCCAGGCAGCCGATCATCAGCTCCGCGTTGTTCGCGAGCGAGGCGCCCCAACGGCCCTCGTCGTTCGCGTAGGGATCGATCTTCAGGTCGAGACGCTCCATGAGAGCGGGGCAGTGTAGAGGATGGTCCTCGTGTGAGTCGCCGACCGCCCGGGCGCGGCAGCGAGGTAGATCCCCGCTACCCGTCGCCACCCGATCGGCGGGCGTTGAGGCGGCGCAGCGGCTCGGTCAACCGCCAGCTCGCGCTGCCGGCGATCGCCTGGAGGTGGCGACCGTGGGCTTCGCCCCCGGCATGGGCCTGGAGCTGCTTGGAGTTGGCCAGCAGCCGCGCGGCGGCGGCCTGCGCCTCCGCCCGGCGGCCGCGCTGCTTCCAATCCTCCTCGGCCGGCCCGACGCCGCCCGGCAGCCTGCCCTCCCACTTCTCGGCGACCCGGATGTAGGCCTGTACCCACGGCTCGGGGTCGGCCACGAAGCCCGACGAGCGGTGATGGATGGCCTGAAGGTCCGCGGCGACCACCTTGCGCCCGGCATCCCGGACCTGGGCGCAGAAGTCGAAGTCATAGCCGTACACCTGCCTGCCCAGCCCCTCGTCGAAGCGGACGTTACGCACCGTCCACGGGGACAGGGCCATGAGGAACCCGTCGACGGTCTCGACCTCGCCCAGCGGCGCCTCGCCCGTGCTCACCTGCGCGTAGGCGGGCCGCCCGTCGCCGTTGGCGGAGGGCGCGGCGAGCGCGGTGCCCCGCAGGTCCTCATAGCAGCGGACCATGGAGCTCCAGGTCACCGAGCCCTCCCACCAGGCGATGCTGCGCACGCCGGTGGCGCCGACACAGCCCACCACCGCCACCTCGGGGTCCTCGAGCGCCGCCCGCAGCTTGGCGCAGAAATCAGGGTCGACGATCTCCGCGTCCTGGTGGACGAGCACCAGCGCCTCGAGGTCCTCGAGCGAGGACGCCTTGTCCATCATCAGGTTGTAACTGCGGAAGATCGAGCCGGCGGCCTGGAGGGCCAGCACGTCGGAGTCCGGCTCGGCCGCGCGCGCGAGCCCGGGCTTGGCGTAGAGCTCATAGACCTCGGGCAGCGTGATCGAGCATCCAAAGGCGATCATCCGTTCGAGTCTATAGTTGCCGGTTCGGTGCCGACGCGCGGCCCGAGACCGTCCGAAGCTTTCCTTCTAAACGTGCCCGACTCGCTCTTCACCGACGACGACGCCCCGGCTGCCGCGGGGGCTTCGAGCCGCGAACGCGAGTTCGGCCCGCCGCTGATCGAGGTGCGCGACCTCGAGAAGACCTTCCTGATCCCCAAGCACAAGATGGACACCCTCAAGGAGCGCTTCACCCATCCGTTCTCCAAGATGGAGTATCGGGAGTTGCGGGCGTTGCGGGGAATTTCCTTCGATGTGCGCCAGGGCGAGTTCTTCGGGATCGTGGGGCGCAACGGATCGGGCAAGAGCACGCTGCTGAAGATCCTCTCCAGCATCTACCGCGCGGACGCCGGGACGATCCGCATAGCCGGACGGCTGGCCCCGTTCATCGAGCTGGGCGTCGGCTTCAACCCCGAGCTCACCGCGCGCGAGAACGTCGCGCTCAACGGCGTGATGCTCGGCCTAACCCGCCGCGAGGCGGCGACCAAGCTGGACTCCGTGCTGGAGTTCGCCGAGCTCGAGGAGTTCGTCGACCTCAAGCTCAAGAACTACTCCTCGGGCATGATGGTCCGCCTCGCCTTCGCCGTCATGGTCGAGGCCGACGTCGACGTCATGCTCGTCGACGAGGTGCTCGCCGTCGGCGACGCGTCCTTCGCCCAGAAGTGCCTGGACGTCTTTCGCAAGAAGCGCGAC
>JBBQNQ010000130.1:0-6396 GCA_038330095.1 Solirubrobacterales bacterium | reverse complement strand
AACCAGTCCGTCGCGCCCACGAGCTTCATCACCTCGATCTCGCGCCGGCGCGAGAAGACAGAGAGCCGGATCGTGTTGGCGATGAGCAGGACGGAGGCGGCGATGAGCAGCCCCGCGAGCAGCCCCATCGTGAGCTTGATGACGTTCGTCCCGCGGATGATCTTGTCCGTGTCGTCGCGGCGGTTGCGCACCTCGTCGATGGCGGGATCGATGGTCGTGCGTCCGCCGCTCGGGGTCAGTGGGGTGAGGGCGTCACGGATCTGGTCGATCTTCGAGGGGTCGCGTGGAGTGATCCGGAAGGTGTCGGGCAGCGGGTTGCGCCCGAGGATCTCGTAGGCGCGCGGGTTACGCCGCTTCTGCTCGCGGTAGGCGTCCTGCTTGGAGACGTACTGGACGCTCTTGACGTTCGGCGTCTGCTCGGCGACCAGCCGGCGCACGCGCTCGACGTCCTTGTCGGTCGCCTCGGTGCGCATGTAGACGTTGAGCAGCAGCCGGCCGCGCACGTCATTCGTGGCCTGGGTCGTGGCCTGAACGATCGGGATGAAGACCCCGAGCACGAGGATGGTCACGAGCACCGTGGCCACCGCCGCGAAGCTCGGCGCGGCGTTGCGCTTCAGCGAGCGCGTCGCCTCGCGGGTGAAGAAGCCGACCCTCACGGCTTACAGATCTGGACCGCCACGCGGTCCGCGGCCCCGCAGGCGGGCGGCGAACTCCTTCGTGGTCTCGTCGCGGGCGTAGAGGCCGGCCGGCTCGTCGCGCACGATCCTCCCGCTGGCCAGCTGGATGACCCGCCGGCGCATCTTGTCGACCATCTGGTTGTCGTGTGTCGCAACGAGGACCGTCGTGCCCGTACGGTTGATCCGGTAGAGCAGCTGCATGATCCCGATGCTCGTCTCGGGGTCGAGGTTGCCGGTCGGCTCGTCACAGAGGAGCAGCGGCGGGTGGTTGACGAACGCGCGGGCGATCGACACGCGCTGCTGCTCGCCGCCCGAGAGCTGGTCGGGGTAGTTGTGCAGCTTGGTCGACAGGCCGGTCAGGCGCAGGATGTCGGGGACCTTGGAACGGATCTCCGAGCGCCTGGAGCCGGTGACCTGCAACGCGTACGCGACGTTCTCGTAGACGGTGCGCCCGGGCAGCAGCTTGAAGTCCTGGAAGACCGCGCCGATGTTGCGCCGGTAGAGCGGAACACCGCGGCGGGTGATCCCCTCGAGCTCCTTGCTCGCCACGGTGATGCGCCCGGACGTCGGCTCGAGCTCCTTGATGAGCAGCCGCATGATCGTGGACTTGCCCGACCCGGTCGGACCCACCAGGAACGCCCACTCTCCGCGCGAGACACTGAAGCTCGCGGCGCTCAGGCCGACCCCGCCGCCGTACAGCTTGGACACCTCCGCGAAGGTGATCAGCGCCGCCGCACCGGGGGCCGCCGCGGGTGCCTGCGGCTTTGCGCGCGCCCGCGATCGCGCAGGCGCATCGACGTGCTCTGTCGCCGGCTGGCGACGGGTCTTTCGCTCCTTGACGGCCATGTGATCGGAGGCGCAGGCTAACCGTCGCTCCCCGCGCTTTCGCCCCCTGCAACCAATCGTGCACCGTGCTCGGAAAAAGTGCCCGGAGGTCGTCCTGGCCGATTAGGGTCGGCGCCAAGGCCCTTGCGCACCGCTGCGCGCTCGCCGCCGGACTGGCCTCGCTCAAGGCGGCACGACGATCTCGTGGATCAAGGCCGGGATAGGCGAGTCTGTACGGCTCTCCTGACCGCTGCGCTGCCGCTATCGTCGAGGCCGTGGCGACCGTCTCCTCGAGCACCCTCTCCAACGGCCTCCCCCTGCACCGCGTGGAGCTCGACGGCACGCGCGCGGTCACCGCGCTTGTGGCCTTCGACGCCGGCGCGCGGACGGAGCGCCCCGAGGAGAACGGGATGGCCCACTTCCTCGAGCACCTGGTGTTCAAGGGCGGCGAGCTCTACGACGACTACCGCAAGGTCAACGAGACCGCCGAGCGCATCGGCGCCCAGCTCAACGCGTACACCTCCCACGACCTGGTCGCCTTCCACATCACCGCGCGCGCCGAGGTCGCGATGGAGGCCATCGATCTGCTCACGGACTTCGTGGGCCGACCGAAGATCGACGCCGAGGAGCTCGACCGCGAGCGCGGGGTGGTCATCCAGGAGATCGCCCGCTACAACGACCAGCCCTCGATGGTGGCCGAGATGCTCATCGACCGCGCGGCGTTCGGCGACCACCCGCTTGGGCGCACGGTGCTCGGCCCGGCGGACCACCTGCGCAGCTTCACCCGCGAGGCGATCGTCGCCTTCCGCGAGCGCCGCTGGGCGGGCTCGCGCGGCGGGGCGTTCCTCGTCGGCAACCTCGAGCACGTGCCCACCACCGCCTCCGGCGGCGGTGCCGACGGAGCGGTTGACGAGCTCTTCGGCCGCTTTCCTACCCTGCCCGATCCCGAGACCTTCGAGGCGGCTCCCGAGTTCGAGCCCCAGACCATGGTCGAGCAGCGCGACTCCAACCAGTCGCACCTGCGGATGTCCTACCGCCCGCGGGTCGAGGTCTCAGACCCGGCGGCGCGCGCCGCGCTGACCATCTACTCGACCCTGCTGGGCGGCTCGATGGGCTCGCGCCTGTTCGACGAGATCCGCGAGCAGCGCGGGCTCGCCTACTCGGTGTACGCGATCGACCACTCCTTCGCCGACGTGCCGGTGCTCCAGCTCTCCGCGGGACTCGACAGCGCCAAGTGCGTCGAGGCGTACACGCGGATGAGGGAGATCGTCGCGGAGCTGCGTTCCGACGGCCCGACCGAGGAGGAGGTCGAGCGCGCTCGGGCCTATGCGGCCGGCCGGCGGGTGCTCGCCTTCGAGAACACCAACGCGGTGGCCCGCCACGCCGCCCAGCGGACGATCGTCTACGGCGAGGACATCGACCCGGACGGGGCGATCGCCGAGCTCGACGCGGTCACCTACGACCGGGTCGCCGAGGTTGCGCGGGAGGTCGAGGACCGCCTGTCGATCGCGTGCGTCGGGCCCCACTCCGTAGACGAGTTCCGGTAGCGGCCGCGGGCCGGGATGCCCGCCTGGGTACAGTTTCCCCATGGGGCTCTGGGACTGGTTCCGACGGCGGTCGGGAGACCAGGCAGCGGGTAACTACGGCTGGTCTGGCGCAGGCGCAGGCGCAGGCGCCGGCTCGTACGGCGGTGCGGTGAGCGGCGGTGCGCAGACCGGCGGCTCCGAGAGCGGCGGCTCGGCGGAGGCCGGCGTGGGCGGAGCCGGCGACTCCGGCGGCGGCGACTCCGGCGCCGCGGACGGTGGCGGGGGAGGAGATGGTGGCGGTGGAGACGGCGGCGGCGGGGGCTAGCCCCGTGGCGCCGGGCGACGTCCGGCTCGACGAGCTGCGTCGCTACCTGCGCCGGATAACCGATCGCTGGCCCGTGGAGCGGGCGCTCGTGGGCGGCGCGCGGGTCGCCGACGCGCGCGGGGCCGGAGCCCAGCGCGAGCGCGGCCCGGAGTACGTCGTTGTGCTCGTGTCCGAGCACTTCGACGGCATACCGTGGCTCGAGCGCGTCCACCAGGCCGGCTCGCTGTGGGACGCAGCCGAGATGGGCGCCCCGGCGGACGTCCATTGCTACACCGCCGCGGAGTTCGAGCGCAAGCGCGACTCGCTGCGGCTGGTGCGCGAGACCGCCGAGCGAGGCTTTGACCTCGTGTCCGGCGACTGAACGCTCCGGCCGGTCCAAACGCAACGCCGGGTGTCGGGCGTTGCCCTCCGAGCGGGTCGCGCCGCGCCCTGCTCCAGACCGCGATCGAGGGCCGCAGCCAGGCGGAGGTGGCCCGCGAGATGGGACTGTCGGACGGGGCCTTCCGGCAGCTCGTGCACCGTGCGCGGCTGACCCTTCGCGCCGCGGCAACTGCGATCACGCCGTTTCCGGTCGCTTCATGGGCCGCTGCGGCGGGCGGGCGGCTGCGACCTCAGGAGATGGCGATCATCCGCTCGATCGGGAGCCTCGCCCTCGCGGCGATGTCCTCAGGCACCTTGACCACGTCGCGCATGGCACGCAGGGAGTCGCGGAGGCCCGGCAGCGTGATCATCTTCATGTAGCGGCACACCGCGCGCTCGTTGGCGGCGATGAACTCGGTATCGGGCGCCGCCTGGCGCAGGCCGTGGAGCATCCCGGTCTCCGTCGCGACGATCGCCGTGCCGCCGTTCGCCTTCCCGGCGTAGTCGAGCATCCCGCCCGTGGAGAGCAGGTGCACGCCCTCGGACTCCACGTCGCCCGCAGCCACGTACTCCATGACGCTCGTCGAGCAGCCGCACTCGGGATGGATGAGGAAGTCCGCGCCCGGATGGGCCGCGCGGACCTCCGTGATGTCGTCTGGACGGATGCCCGCATGGACGTGGCACTCGCCGTCCCACACGTGCATGCTCACGCCAAGGGTCTTCTCGACGTAGGCGCCGAGGAACATGTCGGGCCCGAAGAGGATCTCGGTGTCCGGGCCCTGCTCGCGCAGGATGTGCTCGACGACTCCGACGGCGTTGGAGGACGTGCAGCAGTAGTCGGTCTCCGCCTTCACCTCGGCGGAGGTGTTGACGTACATCACCACGACGGCGCCGGGGTGCGCTGCCTTCCAGGCGCGCAGCTGCTCGGCCGTGATGGAGTCCGCGAGCGAGCAGCCGGCGCCCTCGTCCGGGATCAGGACCGTCTTCTCAGGCGCGAGGACCGAAGCGGTCTCGGCCATGAAGTGGACGCCGCAGAAGACGATGACCTCGGCGTCCGTCGCCGCTGCGCGACGCGAGAGCCCGAGCGAGTCGCCGACGAAGTCGGCCGCGCCCTGCACCTCGGGGACCTGGTAATTGTGGGCGAGAACCACGGCGTTTCGCTCGCCGGCGAGCGCACGAACCTCTCGCTGGAGCGCGGCATGGTCCTCGAGGGCGAGGAGGGGTGCGCTCGCCGCGCCGTTGGGAAGGACGGGCAGGGTCTTCATGACTGGGGCTCCGGGTCCGGGGACGACCGGCGCGCTGGTCCCTCGCGCCGGCGACAACTCCATTGTAGACGCGGGACCTCGGGAGCTCAGCCGCGCTCGAGCAGGAGCGAGAGGTCGAGCCCAGGCGAGGAGTGGGTCAGCGCGCCCAGCGAGATGAAGTCCACGCCGCTGGCCGCGACCTCGCGCAGCGTGGCGAGGGTGATGCCCCCGCTCGCCTCCAGCTCGGCCCGGCCCGCGACCCTCGCCACCGCCTCGCGCAGGGCGTCCGGGGTGAAGTTGTCGAGCAGCAGCCGCGGCGCCCCCGCCCCGAGGGCCTCGTCGACCTCGGCGAGCGAGCGACACTCGACCTCGAGCGGCAGATCGGGCGCTGCCTCGCGGGCTCGTCGCACCGCCTCCCCCACCCCGCCCGCAAGCTCTGAGTGGTTCTCCTTGATGAGGATCGCGTCGTAGAGGCCCGCGCGGTGGTTGACGCCCCCGCCGGCGCGCACGGCGGCCTTCTCGAGCGACCGCAGGCCCGGGGTCGTCTTGCGGGTGTCGAGGATGCGGGCGCCCGTGTCGTGAACCTCGGCCACCGCCCGCGCCGTCGCGGTAGCGATCCCCGACAGGTGCGCGAGGAAGTTGAGGGCCGTGCGCTCGGCGCTCAGCAGCGCACGCGCGCGACCCTGGGCGACCAGCACCTCGCCGTCCTCGCGCCACACGCCCTCGGCCGTCCGCCGCTCGAGCGCGACGTCGCGATCGAGCGCGCGGAACGCCTGCTCGGCGAGGTCGAGCCCGAAGATCACCCCCGGCGCCTTCTGGACGATGCGCGCCCGCGCACGAGCGGCTTCGGGGACCGTCGCCGCCGTCGTCACATCGCCGTCCCCGAGGTCCTCGGCGAGCGCGGCAGCGACGAGGTCGATCACCCCGTGCCCGCCGACTGCAGCAGGTAGGCGCGCACGAACGGATCGAGATCGCCGTCGAGCACCCGACCGGCGTCGCCGGCCTCCTCGCCCGTGCGCAGGTCCTTGACCATCGTGTAGGGGTGCAGGACGTAGGAGCGGATCTGCGAGCCGAAGTTGACGTCCTGGGCCTCCCCCCGCTCGCGGGCGATCTCCTCGCGGCGCCGGCGCTCCTCCAGCTCGACGATCTTCGAGCGCAGCATGGCCATGGCCGTCGCCCGATTGGCCGACTGCGAGCGCTCGTTCTGGCACTGGACGACGATGCCCGTCGGGCGGTGGGTGATGCGCACCGCCGAATCGGTCTTGTTGACGTGCTGGCCGCCCGCGCCGCTGGCCCGATAGGTGTCGACCTGGAGGTCGTCGTCCTCGATCGCGACGTCGCCCGTCTCCTGCACCACCGGTGAGACCTCCACGCCGGCGAAGCTGGTCTGCCGGCGGTGCGCCGCGTCGAAGGGCGACAGGCGCACGAGCCGGTGGACG
>JBBQNQ010000129.1:0-6418 GCA_038330095.1 Solirubrobacterales bacterium | reverse complement strand
ATCCTCGACCGCGATGCCGGAGGCTTCCGGCTCGGGCCGGCCGACACCCTCGTGCCGGTCGCCCGGCGATACCTACCGGGGACGCTGGTGCTCGAGACGAGCTGGGAGGAGCGCGGGGGCTGGATCATCGTGCGAGACGTGCTGCTCATGGGCCCCTGGCATCACGAGGACGACCGTTCCCGCACCCATAAGCGTGCGCCGACCGACTACGACGCCGACCACGTTCTGCTGCGCACCGTGCGCTGCGTCAACGGAGAGGTCCAGACGGTCGTCGACTGCGAGCCCGTCTTCGATTACGGGCGCAAGCCGGCGGACTGGGAGTACACGGGTCCGGGCTACCGCGAGGTGACCGCCACCGCAGACGGCTGCGACACGCGGCTGCGCATCGTCTCGGACATGAACCTCGGGATCGAGGAGTCCCGGGTGACGGCCCGCACTCTGATCAAGGAGGGGGAGACGCGGTTCTGCGCCCTGGCCTGGAGCGAGCACGATCCACCGCGTGACTCCGTCGCGGCCTACCGCCGCCTCACCTGGACGGCCCATCACTGGCAGCACTGGCTCGACCACGGCGAGTTCCCCGACCATCCCTGGCGCAGCTACCTGCAGCGCTCGGCGCTCACCCTCAAGGGGCTCAGCTACGCGCCGACCGGGGCGATGGTGGCGGCGGCGACGACCTCGCTGCCCGAGACGCCCGGAGGTGAGCGCAATTGGGACTACCGCTACTCGTGGATCCGCGACTCGACGTTCACCCTGTGGGGCCTGTACACGCTGGGCTTCGACTGGGAGGCCAACGACTTCTTCTACTTCGTCGCCGACGTGGCGGGCGGCGAGGACGAGCTGCAGATCATGTACGGCATCCACGGCGAGCGTGACCTGACCGAGCGCATCCTCGAGCATCTGACGGGCTATGAGAACGCACGGCCGGTGCGCGTCGGCAACGGCGCCTGGAACCAGATCCAGCACGACGTGTGGGGCGCGGTGCTCGACTCGGTCTATCTACACACGCGCTCGCGCGACCACCTCGCCGACCGCATCTGGGTGATGCTCAAGCGCCAGGTCGAGCGCGCGCTGGAGCGCTGGCACCTGCCCGACCGCGGAATCTGGGAGGTCCGCGGGGAGCCGCGACATTTCACCTCGTCCAAGGTCATGTGCTGGGTGGCGCTCGACCGCGGGGCGCGGCTCGCGAGGCTGCGAGAGGAGGACGAGCTGGCCGAGACGTGGCAGGCGGCGGCCGACGAGATCCAAGACGACATCTGCACGAACGCGGTCGACGAGCGCGGCGTGTTCTGCCAGCACTACGAGACCACGGCGCTGGACGCCTCCTGCCTGCTCATGCCGCTGGTGCGCTTCCTGTCCGCCGACGACCCGCGCATCCGCGCGACCGTGCTGGCCATCGCCGATGAGCTCACCGAGGACGGGCTCGTGCTGCGCTACCGGGTCGAGGAGACCGACGACGGGTTGTCGGGCGAGGAGGGGACGTTCACGATCTGCTCGTTCTGGCTGGTCTCGGCGCTGGCCGAGGTCCACGAGCACAAGCGGGCGCGCGACCTGTGCGAACGGCTACTGGGCTACGCGAGCCCACTCGGGCTGTACGCCGAGGAGATCGACGCCCGGACCGGCCGCCACCTGGGCAACTTCCCGCAGGCCTTCACCCACCTCGCCCAGATCAACGCGGTCATGCACGTCATCCGCGCGGACGAGGAGCTCTCGCTCGGTGGCGGGCTCGCCAACGCGCAGCAGACGGGCGCTCCGCCGGCGTGACGCGCATCGCGATCCTCGGCCCCGGCGGGGTCGGGGGCTTCCTGGCCGGGACTCTCGCCCGGTCGAGGGAGGAGGTGATCGTGGTGGCGCGGGGCTCCACGGCCTCGGCCCTCGCGCGCGGCGGCCTGCACGTGCGCTCGCGCTTCCTGGGCGCAGACTTCGCGGTGCGGCCCCGCGCCGTGGCGGCGCTCGGGGAGCCGGTCGATGTCCTGCTCGTGACGCCGAAGGCCACCGGGCTCACCGCCGCGCTGGCTCGCATCCGCAGCGAGCCCGCGCTCGTAGTGCCGCTGCTCAACGGCCTCGCGCACCGAAAGCCGCTGAGCCAGCGCTTCGGCGACCGCGCCGTCGCGGGCACCATCCGCGTCGAGTCCGACCGCCCCGAGACCGGGCTGATCCTGCAGACCAGCCCCTTCCTGCGTGTCGACGTGGCGAGCGACGATCCGGCTCGCGAGCCCGCGCTCCGGGCGCTCGTGGACGTGCTCGAGCGTGCGGGGATTCCCGCCGCGGTCGGCCTCTCCGAGGCTCAGGTCACGTGGACCAAGCTCTGCCGCCTCTGCGCGCTCGCCCTGGCGACGACGGCCTTCGACCTTCCCCTCGGCCCGGTCCGCACGACCCCTGAGCTGCGGGCCGAGCTTCGAGCGTGCGTGGAGGAGGCCTGCGCGGTGGCCCGCGCCGAGGGGGCGGACGTCACGCCGGCGGCGACCATGACCGAGCTCGACGACGCGCACGACGGGCTGACCAGCTCGATGCAGCGCGATGTCCGCGCGGGCCGCGAGCCCGAGCTCGACGCGATCGCCGGCGAGGTGATCCGCGCCGGCGCGCGCGCGCGGGTCCCCACGCCCGCGACAGAGCGCCTGGCGGCGCTGGTCGCCCGGCGCGCGGGCCTGACCACCCGAACGGCTTCGGGCTAGGGACCCAAACGGCGTCGGTCTAGGGCGAGGAAGGGTCGGAGCGGAGCGTGTGGTCGATCGCCCACTCGTGCCCGCTCATCTCTCGACCTCGCCCGACGCCGTTCTCGCCGAGAGCCCGCTTCCGCAGCGAGTCCGCCTCAGCCTGCGAAGAACTTCGCCGCCAGCTGCTCCATCGTGCCCTTGGTCCGCCTGGTCGTCGAGCCGAGCAGCCGCGCGATGGCGTCGAGGTCGAGCGGGGACTCGAGCAGGCCTCCGCTCGGAAGCCAGTAGAGCTCGCGATCGGCGAAGGCGAGCCGGTCATCGTCCGTGGCTAGGGCCAGAACGCTCTCGCGCGCGCGCTTCGCCGGGCTGGCAGCGAGCAGCGAAACCTGCAGCTTGCCCTTCGACCCTTCCACGTGAGCGCTGGGGAAGGGCTGGTGCCCGGCGATCGCCCGGACCTCGTCGGCGGTGCGCAGGAAGATCGCCACGTCGTAGCCCAGCGACTTCGCCAGGCCCTCCTCGATGCGCTCCGTCAGCTTGCCGCGCGCCTCGCGGCCGGCGCTGAAGACGACGTTCCCGCTGGTCCGGAAGGCGCCCACGTCCTCGAAGCCCATCCCCTCGAACATCGACCGAAGCTCCGCGCCGCTGATCCGGCGATGGCGCCCGAGGTTGACCCCCCGTAGGAATGCGGCGTAGCCCGGCGTCAGGAGACCGTGCGTCGGAACAGCCAGAAGCAGATGCCCGCGACGACCGCCGCAAGGATGGGAAGCAACAGCGTCAGTACGCCGATGACGGCGAGCACGAAGGTCACCACGGCGACGACCGCCGCGCCCCCGCCCACCAGAACCAGCGTGGTGGCGCGGTCGGTGCGCTCGCGGCGCGACATCCTCCGGCCGGGTCCGCTGGACAGGCTCATACCCCAAACCTAGCGTGCCGGCGGATCATGTCGCTAAGATCGGGTTTCTGGCCTGGCAGGGCGGGAGGCGTTCGACCGTGCGCGACGTCGAGACAGTCACGGTCCTCATGACGGACCTTGTGGGCTCGACCGGCCTCGCCTCGCGGCTCGGGCCGGTCGCCGCCGACGACCTGCGCCGCGAGCACTTTGCGCTGCTGCGAGAGGTGGTGGAAGCCTCCAGCGGCCGGGAGGTCAAGAACACCGGCGACGGACTGATGGTCGTCTTCCGCGGAGCGTCTGACGCGGTGACGTGCGCCGTCACGATCCAGCAACGGATCGAGCGGCGCAACCGGGGCGCGGCGGAGCAGCTGGCGATCCGCGTCGGCGTCGGCCTCGGCGACGTCAGCAGTGAGGAGGGCGACTACTTCGGGCTGCCGGTGGTGGAGGCCGCACGGCTGTGCGACCGCGCGAACGGTGGCCAGGTCCTGGCCACCGAACTGGTCCGCATGGTCGGAGCGCGCGACGGACACCCCTTCCGCGCTGTCGGAGAGCTCGAGCTCCGCGGCCTTCCCCACCCTGTGCCGACCTATGAGGTCGGCTGGGAGCCCGCAGGCGGGTGGAGCGCGGAGGTACCTCTACCGCCCCGGCTGCGAGGCGTGCCGTCGGTCTCCTACGTCGGGCGGGTGGAGGAACGCAAGCGCGTCAGAGAGCGCTGGGACGCCGCTTGCGCCGGCCGGCGCCAAGCACTGCTCGTGGCCGGGGAGCCGGGAATCGGCAAGACCCGGTTCACCACCCATGCAGCGCTCGACTTCCATGCTGACGGCGCGATCGTTCTCTTCGGGCACTGCGTGGAGGGGCTGGGGGTCCCTTACGGCCCCTGGATCCAGGCGCTCTCTCACCTGGTCGAGCACGTGCCCGACGAGATCCTGGATGCCTACGTCGAGCGCCACGGCGGCGAGCTCGCGCGCCTCGTTCCGGCGCTCGCGCGCCGGGCGCCCCACGCTCCTGCGCCCACCCGTACCGACCCCGAGACCGAGCGCTACCTGCTCTTCTCGGCGGTGGTGGCGCTGGTCGAGCAGGGGAGCCTGGAGTCGCCGTTGGTGCTGATCCTCGACGACCTGCACTGGGCCGACACGCCCACGCTCGCGCTGCTCAACCACGCGATCACCGAGACCCAGGAAGCAGCGCTGCTCGTGCTGGGGACCTACCGCGACAGCGACCTCTCACGCCAGCACCCGCTCACCGATGTCCTCGCAGACCTGCGACGCGAGGACGGGGTCGAGCGGCTCGCGCTCCGGGGCCTTGGCGAGGACATGGTCGTCTCGATCATGGAAGTGGTCGCCGGCCATGAGCTCGACGCCACCGGGCGGGCGCTGGCGCGGGAGATCACCGCCGAGACCGGCGGCAACCCATTCTTCGTCGGCGAGATGCTGCGTCACCTCCTGGAGGCCGGGGCCCTGACGCAGGCGGCGGACGGTCAGTGGGAGCTGACCCGCAGCCTCGGTGCGCTCGGGCTGCCCCAGAGCGTGCGAGAGGTCGTGTACAGACGGGTGGAGCGGCTCGGCGCAGCCTGCCGCGCGATTCTCTGCGGCGCGGCGGTGATCGGCCGTGACTTCGACGTCGAGCTGCTGGAGCGGGTCGTACGCGAAGAGGAGGACGAGCTGATCGACCTGCTCGACGCCGCGGTTGAGGCGTCCCTGCTCCAGGAGCGCCCCGAGCGGACCGGCGCCTACTCCTTCGCGCACAACCTCATCAACCACACGCTCTACGACGCCCTCGGCGCGACCCGCCGCGCGCGCCTTCACCGTCGCGTGGCCGAGGCGCTGGAGGAGCTCTGCGGCGGCGACCCGGGACCCCGGGTCGCCGAGCTTGCGCGCCACTGGACCGCGGCGACGGCGCCGGTGGACTCGGGCAAGGCCGTCGCCTACAGCAGGCAGGCAGGGGAACGGGCGCTGGCCGAGCTTGCGCCCGACGAGGCGGTGCGATGGTTCGCGCAGGCCTCAGAGCTGCTGAGCAAGGCTCCTGAATCGGACCCGGTGGAGCGTTGCGAGCTCGAGATCGGCCTCGGCGAGGCCCAGCGCCAGGCGGGACGGCCCGAGTTCCGCGACACCCTGCTGGGCGCGTCCCGGCTCGCGCTCGAGCTGGGCGACGCTGATCGCGCGGCGCGAGCGGCGCTTGCCAACAGTCGCGGTTTCGCCAGCGCGTTTGGCACGGTCGACGAGGAGCGCGTGGCGGCGCTCGAGCGCGCCATCGAGCTCGACGGGCGAGCAGACCCGAGCCGCCGCGCGCGTCTGCTCGCTCTGCACGCCATGGAGCTGCAGTTCGATCCCGACCATGAGCGCAGGCGCGCGCTGGCCGACGAGGCACTCGCGCTGGCGCGCGAGGCACGCGACTTCGGCGTCCTTCCCTACGTCGTGCGCGACCACTTCCATGCGGTCTGGTCGGCGGACACTCTCGACGCCCGCCGGCAGACGACGGAGGAGATGGCCGAGCTCGCCGATCGCCTCGAGGACCCGCTCGCTCGGTTCTGGGCGCTGGACCGCACCATCCATGTGGCCGCCGAGGGCGGCGAGCTCGACAAGGCGGCGGAGGCGTCCGCTGCTCTGTCGTCGCTCGCCGAGGACCTGGGCCAGCCCGGGCTGCGCTGGCACGCCACTTACTACGCGGCGGGACTTGCCCAGACGAGAGGCCGGCTCGAGGAGGCCGACCGGCTCGCAGAGGCGGCTGCCGGCCTGGGGGCCGAAGCCGGGGAACCCGACGCGATCGTGGTGTACGCGTCCCAGATCTGCCTCGTGCGAGTCGAGCAGGGTCGGGGCGGGGAGATCGTCGGGCTGCTCGAGCAGGCCACCGCCGACCAGCCCGGGATACCGGC
>JBBQNQ010000128.1:0-6544 GCA_038330095.1 Solirubrobacterales bacterium | reverse complement strand
CCGGGCTCATCCTCGTGCTGGCGGCCGTGGCCGTCGGCCTGGCGGCATGGCGCTCGCTGGGCAGTGTGCGCGGATGGGCCGCGACCGCAACGGGGGCGGCCATCGCAGTGGCGGGACTCGTTGCCGAGGATCGCCTGGTGCTCGAGAGCAGCGGCGCCGGGACCGGCCGCTACGTCGCGATCCTGGCGGCCGCGGTCGTTGCCCTCGGCGGCCTGCTGGCCCTGGCGGCGGATGCGGGCCTGGGGGACCGCCGCTCGCCACCGCGGGGCGAGCTGGTCGCCGCGGTGGGAGGGCTCGTGGTCGTCGCCTCCCTGTGGCTCGTCTGGACCGCCAGCGGCAAGATCGGCTGGAAGTTCACGCTCACCGACATCGCCCTGGCCTCGCTGGCCGGCGTCGTGATCCTCGGCGCGCTCGCCTGCGCCGCCTCGCCGCGGCTGGGCGTCTCGTGGGCCACCGCCGGCGTCGTGATCCTCGTCGGCCTGATCCTCATCGCGCGGGTCATAACCCTCAACGATCTAGTCGCCGGCCAGCCCGCCGACTTCCCGTGGAAGCCCGGCCGCGTGGTGGCCCTGGCCGGCGCTCTCACGATCCTGCTCGGCGGCGCGATCGCCCTCCTGCGCGCCGCAGGGCCGCAGACCACGCGCGCGCCGGCGGGCGGCGCCCGCTCGCCCTACTCGACCTTGCCGCGCCAGTAGGCGGACAACATCCTTAGCGCGTTGCCCGAGCAGATCAGCTCGGCGTCCTCGTCGCCGTAGCGCTCGCGCAGGGCCTGCTCGAGCGCTGCCATGTCGCGCATGTCGTCCAGCCCGGGCAGCGTGGGCTTGATGAAGCCGTCGAGGTCCGATCCGATCGCGGTGTAGCGGTGAGAGCCCGTTGCCTCGTGGATGCAGTCGATGTGGCGGCAGAGCACCTCGAACGACGCGTCCAACCGCCGTCGCTTGCTGATCCCCGGCAACGAGCGCCGCTGCTCGGACTCGATGCCGTCGAGCATCTGGTGGCGGGCGAAGATCAGCCCCACCACTCCGCGGCGCTGAGCGATCCGCTCCAGCGTGGGGCGGGCGAGCATGTACTCCTGGGTCCCCAGGCGGCATCCCACGTGGCTGGCGAGCACCGGTACCGACTTGTCGGGGTCAAGCTCGTCGAGCAGCTGGAACGTGTCGGCGAGCGACCGCTCGCTCATGTGCGAGACGTCGATGAGCATGCGCTCGGCCACCATCGCCTCGACCGCGGCCCTTCCGAGGCCCGAGAGGCCCTCGGCGGGCTGGGGCAGCAGGTCGCGGTACTGCTCGTCGGTCAAGAAGGGCAGCGCCGGGGCATCGGTGGCCACCTCGCGCCAGATCAGGTGGGCCAGGGTCACGTAAGCCACACCGTGGTCGGCCAGTCGGGTCACCGCCCGGCGGACCTGGTCGGGCTCGGCGCCAAGGTGAAAGCCGCCTTCCACACAGTGGACGACCGCGAGCTTGTCGGCTTCCTGCGCCGCGTCGAGCTGGCGTGGGTTGCGGGCCACAATGGCCACGTCCTTGTGCTTGCCCCCCAGTCGCTCTTCGACCGTGCGCAACTGGTCCTCCAGCGACTGGAGGTAATCGTCGTGCGGGCGGGTCCCCTGCGCGACGTCCACCTCGTCGAAGAAGGAGTACAGGACGGACAGCACGACGCCCACTCCACCCTCGCGCATGTACGGAACCCGTACCCGTGGCCCGGAGAACACCGTGCGGTAGTTGGCGAACAGGCTCGCGAAGCCCACCAGGATCGCGCGCACCCAACCACGGACGCGGCGCAGCTCGCGGCCGGAGCGCAGCAGGCGCCACCACGTGGCCTTCCTCCAGCCCGGAACCAGATGCATCGGGTAATGCCCGTGGAGATCGACGATCACTGTGCGGGCAGTATCGGACTCACGCGCAGACCAGCATCGGCTGGCGGGTCGGCGACTGAGTCGAGGACGTCGCTGAGCTTCTCGCGTTCGAGGACCCGGCGTTCCGGGTCGAAGGTGCCGTTCGCCTCGGGGTCGAGGTCGCGCAGGTTGGCCGGGAAGCGTACGAGGCGGATCTCTTCGTCGGCGAGCTCGATGCCGGTGATGTCGCCGTCGGGGAAGGAGCAGCACCCGGTGTTGAAGTAGCACGGCGGGACAGCGGTAACCGCCACGTCGGGCCGCTGCAGGAGGGCCCGAGCGAACTCGAGCTCAGCTGCGGCGGCGGACGCTGCTTGGACGTCGTGACTCGCACGGGCCTTCGCGAGCTCCGCTTCAAGCTCCGGGATGGGCCGGGTGACCGGGGGGTCGGGTGCGCACTTGCCGAACACCGGCTTGTGCGTGTGGCCCGCGATCAGGACGCGGTTGCGGCGCTCGCGTGCCCATTCGAACATCGCGGAGTCGTGCTTGCCGCGGAGCTTTGCATCGTGGGCGGGACGCGTCGCCGACATGCTCTGAAGCCGCTGGATGACCGGCCAGATATAGCGGACCGGCAACCGGGCAGCCCACGACCAGCGGTCGCTCTCCGGCGTGCCCTGGTGACCGTGGACGAAGAAGATCGTGGCGTCCTCCCGACCGTCGCGGCGCACGGTCAGACGGAATCCCTCGCGCATCGGTGCGGAGCCGATCTTCGGCCGCAGGATCTTCTTGAGCTTGCCGCGGTTGGACCACAGGTCGTCGTGGTTGCCCCAGAAGCGCTCGAGGCGGCCGTCGTCGGCGAACTTTCGCTCGAGCCCGTA
This sequence comes from Solirubrobacterales bacterium, assembly GCA_038330095.1. Lineage (GTDB taxonomy): Bacteria > Actinomycetota > Thermoleophilia > Solirubrobacterales > Solirubrobacteraceae > JBBPZA01. The sequence continues at coordinate 3,838 of JBBQNQ010000128.1, read as the reverse complement.
GATCTCGCGGTAGCAGTCGAAGATCTCCTTCGGGTTGGGAACCTCCCACAGCTCTTCGGCGTCGCCCAGCAGGAACAGGCGGTAGCCACGCTCGAAGTAGAACGCGAGCGCTGCCCGGTACGCGTACTGGCAACTGCGGAAGTCGTCGGCTCCGTCGCCGGCGCCCTTGTGATGGTCGGAGAAGACGATGATCCGCTCGGTGCGAGGGTCATAGTCGTGTTGCTCGACGTCCTTGACCAGCGCATCGAGCCGCTTGCGGACGCCCTTCAGGTACCCCGCGTCGACCTCCACCCTCGCCACCGCAACCTCCCAGGTCGTCCGAACCGTCCAGCTGCGACGCTAACGCGGCGGCGCTGCCCAAAGCAAGGAGGACCCTCTACGCGTGCGCCGGCGTCCGATCGCCGGACCGCGCCCGCCAGGCCCGCCCCATCTCCCGCAACATCGGCGGGTACACGATCAGGTGCCGGAACGGCGCGATCGCGGCCATGTAGGCGCTCCCGAGCAATCCGTTTGGCTTCACCAGGACGGCCATCTGCCCGCGGTAGCCGCCCGTGTCATCTGGGACCCAGCCGACGTGTAGGACCCCGTGCACGGTGCGGTTGGCGATCTCCGCTGCCCACTCGTCCTCGATCAGGTACAGCGAGGTGAAGGGGGCACCCGGGAACTCTGGGCCGGATGGGGCGTCGCGCAGATCCGCCGGCAACCGGTCGCGCAGCGTCGGCACCCTGGAGCCGACGCCGACGCCGGCGTCCGGGTCGTCCCAGCCCAGCAGCTCCCCGACCTTCCACCGGATCGCGAAGAGCGTGCGGACGGCGCCGGGGGAGCTCTTCGCAGGGTCGAACGAGGCCATCTGCTGCACGAGCCGCGGGAAGTCGTCCGGGCCGCCCGGCGTCGGCAGCGCCCACACGTCCTCCAGCCGGAAGTCGCCGGTGAGCTCGTGGATCCGCCAGGGGCGGGAGGTGTGCGCGGTGTTTGGGAGCTTCATTGGTGGACCTCCTGTTCGAGGACATAGCGCACGACTCGCCGATGCCCGGGCCCGATTCCGGCCCAGACTGCGCGTGCGATGGGGTTCTCCTGCTGTACGAAGGTGGCGAAGAGCAGGGTGTGCTGCTGGCGCTCGAAGAGCAGTTCGGCCGGCATCCCGACGCGGGAGCGGGCAGCAAGGAGCACGAAATCCGGGGTGCTGCGCCTCACCTCCCACCCGAGCACGTGTCCGTCAGACCGCGTTGGATCGACCCGCAGGCCGAGCGCAGACCACCCCCACAGGAGGCCGCCTCGCATGACGAGCGGAGCGTCCCCCAGGATCGCTCGGGCCCATTGCTCGGCCGTCCGGTCCTGAGCCGAGCCGGTTTCGACGAGGAAGGCGTCCTCGTAGTCGACGTGGGAGAGCGTGCTGAGCGCTCGCGCGGCCGGCGGCAGTGCGACCTGGCGCACGCTGGTCGCCATCAGAGCGCTCCCCACCACGCCAGCGCCGCGGTGACGGTGAGGACCGCGGGACCGGGGTGGCGAAACAGGGATCGAGGAGACTGCGTGGCACCGCCCATCCCGACCGCGAGCGCCGCGAAGCCGGTTGACGCGGCGGCGGCGACGACGCTGATCCCCTGGGCTGCAGTGCCGTGGAGGACCGAGCCTGACAGGAGGAGCGCGCATCCGACGGTGAGAAAGGCGATGGTCGTCATGTGCCACGTCACGTGGATCATCGTCTTGGTCATCCGCGGACCACCGAAGCGACTTGAGGGCAGCACTTCCGGCGACAGCTTTCGGACCACCAGGACCTCGCCGCCCACTCCGTGCACGGCGGCGCCGGCGATAGCGAGGGATCCGGCGGCAATCAGCGGGACGTCCACGCCGCGGCCTCCGCGATCCGAGATGTGGTCGTGCGCACGGGAATGTCCTCCTCGGTGTAACGACACGGTACCATACATACGTGCATGTACGTATCTGCGGTTCAATGACCAGCTCGACTGCCGGCGCGGCGTCAAGTGGCCGGCGTCCAACCCAGGCCGAGCGCAGCGCGCGGTCGCGGAGCGCGCTGCTCGAGGCGGCCGCGAGGGGCCTCTCCCGCTACGGCTACGCCAACCTGGTCCTCGAGCAAGTGGCGCGTGAGGCGGGCTACACGCGCGGCGCCCTCTATCACCAGTTCAAGGACAAGGAGGAGCTGGCGCTGGCGGTGATCGAGTGGGTCGACGAGACGTGGAGGCGCGAGGTGGGTGGGCTGGCCGACCAGCAGCCGGATCCGGTCGCGGCGCTGCTCGCGCTGGCGCGTGGCCACGCCGTCTTCTGCCGCCGAGACGTCGCCCGCGTCGTGATGGCGCTACGGCTGGAGTTCAGCGGTCAGGACCACCCGGTCGGGGGCGAGGTCGAGCGGATCTCGGAAACGGGGGTCAAGCGCTGCACCCGCCTGATCAACGCGGGGCGCAGAGACGGGTCGATTCCACCCGGCCCGCCCGCCAGGGCGGTCGCGCTCGCGTGCATGGGAGCGCTCGAGGGCGCCGTGATCGCCCTCGCTGGGCAGGCACCGCACGACGAGCTGCTGGCCGCCCGTGCGGTCGCGGGCGTGCTCGGGCTGGACAGTCCGCCCGCGGCGTGATCGATCCTGTCAGCAGTCGGTGCCCGTGTAGCGGCACGCCACGATGGACGGCCGCTCGATCGGCTTGCCGGCCTGGATCGACCAGGCGAGGCGCACGAACTGGGCGTGCGTCCACGCGAGCGGCGTGGCCGAGCGGGTTCCTTCGCCGAACGGGGAGCCAGGCTGCCCGGTCGGCGGGCGGCCGTCCCACACCTGCTCGGGCAGCATGAGGCCGTCGTTGGACGTGGCGGCGATGGTGCGCAGGTACTTGGACGCACCGCGCCCGGCGATGAGCTCATACTCACCCCGCTCGCCGGTGAGGATCGGCCACGCGCGCCCGAGCGTCTGGCGCTGCGAGGTGGGGAAGACGTCCCAGTCGCCGCCGTTGCGCTGCTCCCCGTAGCCGTCGAAGGTGAACCGGTGCCAGACCGGCCCGTTGGGCGTGTCGACCCTCAGCGGTCCGGGGCTCGTGCGATCGCCGACCCGCAGTGAGTTGAGGATGGTCGGGTCGTTCCAGCGCTTGGCGCCGAAGAGGACGAGCCCGAGGAAGCTGTTGTCCACGATCTCGCGCTGGTCGACGTCGCGCGGGAAGTTGTCCCCGAGGCTGTAGGTGGTGCCTACATTGGGCTTGGCGTCCTTGGTGATACGCAGGTAGTAGGGCTTGGGCGAGTAGGGGCCGTTGGTGGTCGCCGTCCAGCTCTCGACCAGGCGCTGCCACGCGTCTGCGATCGCCCTGTAGGTCCTGGCCCGGCCGAGGTCGCCGTTGCGGCGGGCGACGTCCGCGGCGCAGATCAGGCCGGCGATCTCGGTCGCGATGGTGTTCGGCGACCAGCCGTCCTGGTTCTCCCAGCGCTCCTGTTCGGTCTTGGGACCTTTGGCGATGATGAAGTCGGCAGCGCGCCGGACGTGCGTCCAGTCGCCGGCGCCGGTCCGGCCCAGCCACCACGCGAGTACGACCGGCAGCGCGACTTCGTCGAGCTGGAGGTTCGTCCAGTGTGGCGTGCCGTCGACCTCGGTGTTCTGCCACCAGGAGCCGTCGGGCTTCTGAACCTTCCACAGGTAGTCGAGCTGGCGCGTGGCCGCGGCGCGATCTCCGGCCGCCACCTGGGCGGTGACCACGTGGTAGAAGTCACGCGGCCACACCAGGTGGTAGGGACCGGAGCGCTGCGTGTCCTCGAGCGTCAGCGTTCCCCACACCCAGGGCATGTTGGGCGCGGCGATGCTCGCCCCGCGGTTGAGCTTGTCCTCGGAGGCGGCCAGCACCATCAG
>JBBQNQ010000127.1:0-6670 GCA_038330095.1 Solirubrobacterales bacterium | reverse complement strand
GCCTGGGCGGGTCCCCTGCTGGCGATCGTCTCGGCGGCGAGCATGGTCGCCGGGGCGTGGTACGGGACCCGCCGCCCGCGGCGATCGCGTGAGGAGCGCTATCTGATCGCGGTCGGCCTGTTCGCGATCCTGTTGGTGCCGTCGGTCTTCGCGCCGTCAGTGCCGGCGCTGGCGTTGCTCCTGGTGTTGCCCGGGCTCGCGCTCGGCCCGCTGTTCATCCTCCTGTACGAGCTCGTCGGCCGGGTCGCCCCCACGGCCCATCGGACCGGTGTCTTCTCTGTCGTCGTGGCGGTCAACAACGCCAGCGTCGCGCTGGGTGCCGCCGCCGCGGGGGCCGTCGTCGCCGCGTTCGATCTGCGCGCAGGGTTCGCGCTGGCGGTCGCCGGTGCCGGCCTGGGAGCGCTCGGGACGCATTGGTTCGGTGTCGCCGCGAGCCGGCAGGAGCACTGAGCGCAAGCGCGCCAGGTCAAATTGGGGCGCCGCTGCCCGGCGATGTCCCGTCGATATCGCGGGAGGAATGGTGTGGTTTGTACAACTTTAGGTGGGCGGGACTAGAGTTAATGCCGTCTGGCGGAGCTCCCAGGCGCCGTTCGCGCCTTGTCAGCCCCGCCCACCGGAGAGGTGGGGAGGAGGTAGGCAGAATGCGCTTTAAGTGCTGATCGCCTAACAAAAGTTCGCGCCTGAGGGCCTCGAACTCACTAGACTGCGGACACGGCGGTGGAGGAAGGCCGCCGTGCCGCTGGTCCGACTGGCTTGGGGGATCCGGGGCAAATGCTCGACAAGAGCAGCGAGGTACGGACATGAACGCGCGGACGAGCCTGAGCAGGGCACTCGGGGGGCTCACCTCTCGCCAGCGGCTCTCGCTCGCCTTCCACCTCGTGGCCCTGCTTGCGCTCGTGCCGGCGTTTGCGTTGTGGGCGCCTGCCTCGCACTGGGGGGACCCCCTGGTGCTTCTCGTGCTGCTCGCGATCGGCGTTGCCGCCGATCTGAACGAGGCTGCTCTCCCGACGGGGATCCGCTGGGACGCCACGACCGTGGTCGCTCTGGTGGCGCTGGCCTTGGCCGGACCTTTGCCGGCCATCGCCCTGTCGCTTGCCCTCCTGCTCTTCGGGGACCTGGCGCATCGCGATCGACAGCTGATCCGCGCCGGCAACCTCGCGAACCTCGCCGCGTACGGCTGGGACATCTTCGTCGCCGCGCAGGTGCTGTCGCTCGCCGGCGTCGGTCATCTGTCAGCGCAGGCTGCGCCGGCGCTGTTCGCGGCCGGGGTCGCCATGGCGCTGGCGAACTACGCGGTCGGCCCGCTGGTGTACGGCCCGGCCTATCTCGGCCAGTCGGTGGCGCGGATGCTCAAGGACCTGAGGGACACCGCCCTGATCGGTGTGCTGCTGATGGCCGCCCTGGGTGCGATCGTGGCCGTGCTCACAGCCTCGCTCGGCGTTCTCGCGCTGGTCATCTTCGCGCTGATCACCGTCGTTCCGCAGAGCGCGATCACGCTTGCCACCCGACGGCGCCCGATCGTCGAACTGGATCGCTTGGCGGCCACCCAGGTGTACGCCGCCGCGATCGCCGACGTCCTCGGCTTGAGCAAGGACGAGCGCCTGGTGCTCGCCTGCGCCTGCCAGCTCTCCGGCGGCGGTGAGTCGTCAGAGGGCGACGCCTTCTCGCGATGCTCGCTCGCTCAAGTCCAGCACGCGTGCTTCCTCGCGTTCTACTCCCATGAGCGCTGGGACGGAGCGGGGTGGCCTGCAGAGCTTCCCGGGTCTGACATCCCGCTTGCCAGCCGCGTCCTCACGGTCGCGCGGGCGTGGAGCGGTCTCACCGCGAAGGACACCCCGGAGCTCAGTCACGAGGTGGCGATGCTCGCTCTCTCCGCCCGCGCGGGAACGCAGTTCGACCCGAGCGTGGTCGCGGCCGCCGCCACGGTCGTCGCGCAGGAGGCCCAGTTCGCCCGCCTGCCGGCGTTCCAGCCGCGTCTTCACGAATGGCCCGGCTCCTACGGGTGGCGCCGGACCGTCGCGCCACGCGTGCTCGGCAGGCTGGCAACCGGCGCTGCCTGAGCGCTCGCGGCGATCAGCGCGCGCTAGGTCCCCTCCTCGCCGAGCGGCTTTGACTCCGGCGAGCCGCTACCTGACCTCGTCCTCCTTCGCGGTGGCCGTCACCGAAGACCAGCGCCACCCGGACGGCAGCGGGCAGGCGGGAGCTGAAGTCTCAACGGCGTCGGGCGAGGGGGTGAAGGGGCCGGCGCCGGCGGCGAGGCCGGTCGGCGCCGCGAGATCGACGTTGAGCCGAATAGGTCGGTTCAACTGCAGTCTCGGTCCCTTCGGCCGCGAGACTGACGTTGGGCCGCTATGGCGGGCCCAACTGCACCCTCGACGGTCGCTTCCCCTCCTTCGTCGCGCCTTTCGCGCCCTACCCGGCCTTCCACTTTCGTAGGCTGACGCGCATGGATCTCGAGGAGCAGCTCGACCGGCTCTACGGCCTGCCGGTGGGCGAGTTCGTCGCCGAGCGTGACGCGCTCGCGCAAAAGCTGCGCGACGAGGGCCGGCGCGACGATGCGGCCCGGGTGCGGGCGCTGCGCAAGCCGACCGTCGCGGCGTGGGCGGTCAACCGCCTCGCGCGCGAGCGCGGGGAGGACGTCGCCGCGCTGCTGGACACGGTCGACGACCTGCAGGCCACCCAGGCGCAGGCGGTCAAAGGCGATCCGTCCCGCTTCCGTGACGCCGTCGAGGCCCACCGCCTGGTGCTCGAGCGCCTGCTCGGCGCCGCCGACGAGGCGCTCGAGGCGGCCGGGTCGGCGAGCGCCGCCACCGTCGAGCGGGTGCGCGAGACCCTCCACGCCGCCTCGCTGGAGGAGCAGGGCCGCGCGGCCCTGCGCGCCGGCCGCCTGGAGCGCGAGCGCGACGCCGGCGGGCTCAGTCCGCTCGGTCTCGCCGGCGCGGGGCCCGCTCAGGATGGGCGGGCGCGGACCGCCGGTCGCAGGCGAGCGGGTGGCTGAGGGGCGCCGGCCCGGGGTAAGCCTCGCGCCATGAGCGAGTCACCACACCGGGAGGACCAGGACTCCGACGGCGACGACGTCGAGGACGTCGAGCGCGGCGAGGAGTCCGAGAAGGGCTCGATGGCCGAAGAGGTCGACCGGGCCCAGGAGCGCGAGGACGAAGCGGCCGAGGGCTGATACGCCGAGGGCCCGGCGTACGCCGGGCCCTCGGGTCAGCCTTCGGCGAGGGGGGCGCGCCGCTACCGGCGGCTCGTGGCCTCTTCGCCCTCCATCTCGATGCGCTCCTTGCGGACCTCGTCGGAAAGCTGCTTCTCCTCGGTGAGCGTCTCCTTGTCGAGGCGCACGCGCTCCTTGGGGACCGCGCGCTTCTCGACGACGACCTCCTCCTCGTGAAGCACGACCTCGTGCTCCTCCTCGGAGATCGCGGGACCGTCGGTCGCGTCGCCGACGTTGGCGTCGGTGATCGGCTCACGCTCGACGCGGACCTCCTCGCGCTGCACGGGCACGGTGGTCTGCACCTGCTCGGTAACCACGTACTTGCGCAGGCGGGCGCGGCCGCTCTCGCGTGAGGTCGTGCCGACGGCCAGCTCCTCCTCGGAGCGGGTCATCGCGTCGTCGGTCGTGGGGCCGGAGGTGTCGCGGCCAACGGTCTCGCGATCGCCTTCGCCGTCGTATTCCTGCCCGTAGTCGAACTCGCCCCACTCCATGCCGTAGTGGCGGTAGAGGGTCTGCTCCTCCTCGGGAGAGAGCTCCTGGTCGACGTCGATGCTCGGCGCGTCCTTGACCTGGCTCTTCTCGTAGGGGAAACGCACGGCGTCGTCGCCCTCGTCAGTGGCGTCCTGGAGCGGCACGAAGCTCTGGCCCTTCAGGAAGCCCGTGCTCACGAGCGCCCACTGCGGCTGGCCGCTGCGCCGATCGAGGTAGATCTCCTTGATCTCGCCGATCGTGTCGCCGTCGCGATCGACCGCGGTGCGTCCACGCCACGCGGCTACGCGCTGCGTGTCCTGATCCATCTGTTCGGTGAATTCAGCCATGCGTTATTGGGCCTCCTTGAGAAGGTCTCTCGACTGCAGCTATTCGGAGGAACACCGGCCGGTTATCCCTTCCCTCCACTGAACAGTTCCCGCCACGCTCCCGGGTATTCGGGCGTTGCGGTCGCAGGCCCCAAGCTGGCGCGTAGCACCCTCGGCGCCGGGCGTCTTGGCTCGGACTTAGGATGCGCCGGCCCGTGCCCCGCTCGCCAGCGCTCTGCGCGCCGCTCCTGGTGGCGCTCGTCCTCCTCGCCGGCTGTCGCGACGGGGCAACGACGCAGGCCGGGCCCCCGGCAGGCGCGCCGCCCGCGCGGACGCCCGCGCCCGCCCGCCGGGCTTCGCGCCCGCGCCCCGTCAAGCCGGTCCCGCGCGCGCCCGTGCGCGCCGAGCCCGTGCAGGAGGGACCCTCCAAGGGCCGGCGAATCGCGCTGACCTTCGACGCCGACATGACCGAGGCGATGCTCGGCGAGCTGGCCTCGGGCCGTGTCACCCGCTGGTACGCACGTGACCTCATCAAGACGCTGCGCGCCACCCGCAGCAAGGCCACGCTGTTCCTCACCGGGCTTTGGGCGCGGACCTACCCGCGCGCGGTGCGCTCCTTCGCTCGCGATCCGCTGTTCGAGATCGCCGGCCATACGTGGGACCACCTCGCCTGGACCCCGAGCTGCTACGGGCTTGCCTCCGTGGACACAGAGGCGGGCAAGCTCAGCGAGCTGCGTCGCACCGCCCGGATCCTCGAGCGCCTCTCCGACCGCCCGCCGCGCTACTTCCGCTTCCCCGGCCTCTGCCACGCCCAGGGTGATCTCGACCTCGTCGCGGGCGAGGGCGAGCAGGTGGTGGACGGAGTCGCGTCGGGCGACGCGTTCCAGTCCGACCCCGGGGTGATCGAGCGGACGGTGCTCGATCAGGCCCGACCCGGGGCGATCGTGGTCATGCACATGATGGGAGGGCCCAACGCCCCGGCGACCGCCGAGGCCGTCCGCCGGCTGATCCCGCAGCTGCGCGACCGCGGCTATCGCTTCGCGACGCTGACCGAGCTGCTCGAGGGCTGACCGGGCTACTCGGCGCGGCGGACCAGCATCGCCGCGACGGCTGCGACCAGCACCGCGAGGAACAGCAGCAGGATCCCGTAGGTCGCGATGGTCGAGACGTCGAAGAAGTCCGTCCCGAACTGATTCGCCTGTGCGAAGCGCGCATTCGCCCCTATGCGCTGATTCATGTCGATCGCGCTGCCGCTTCCCGCGAACGCCCACTGCGAGTAGACGAGCTTGGAAAGCGCCTTGATCGGCTGCAGCATCGCGGCGACGGGCACGATCGCGCCCGCGAACAAGAGCTGCGGGATCAGCACGAGCGGGATGAAGCTCGTGGCCTGGTCCTCGCTGCGCACCGAGGCCGAGACCAGCAGGCCCACGCCCACCGACACCCACGAGGACAGCACGAGCGCGATCCACACGGCGAGCAGGCTCCCTGCCGAGTCGTGCAGCGGCCGCAGCCCGAAGACGATCAGCACCAGCAGCGTCGTCTGCACCGCCGCGAGCGTGAACAGGACGATCAGCTTGGAGGTCAGGTAGGCGCCGAGCTTCACCCCGACCGCGCGCTCGCGCAGGAACACCGCCTTCTCCTTGATGATCTCGCGGGAGGCGTCGATCGAGCCGAGCCACACCGAAGTGGTGACCACGAGGAAGAGCAGCATCGCCATGTCGGTCGGGTTGTTGCCCTTCTTGAACACCCCGAGCTTGAAGAGCAGGACGATCGCGATGGCGATGACCGGCACCTGGCCGAGCAGCAGCGCCATGTTGCGCCGGTCGCGCACGAAGTTCTTGAAGTAGCGCCCGGCGAGCGTGAACGACTGCGACACCGAGCTGCGCTGGCCCCGCGGCGCCCGGCCGGCGGCGGTGGCGATCGCGGGCCGGCGCTCGGACGTGCCGTTGGGACCCGCTCCCGCGGTGGTCGCCTCGAACTGGGCCCGCCATTGCGCGGCGGGGTGCTCGTCGAGCGCGCGATAGATGCCGTCGTACTCGTGCGTGCGGAAGAAGCGCAGCGCTTCGTCGGGGGAGCCGAAGAAGCACAGGTCCCCACCCCGGCCCATGACCACGACCTTGTTGCACATCCCGAGGTTCTTGGTCGCGTGGGTGATGGTGATGACGGCGCGGTCGTTGTCGGCGAGGTCGCGCATGAGCTCCATCATCCGCGTCTCCAGGCCCGGGTCCAGGCCGGTCGTGGCCTCGTCGAGGAGCAGCAGGCTCGGGCGGCTGAGCAGCTCGGACGCCACTCCGGCGCGCTTGCGCTGGCCGCCGGAGAGCGAGCCGATCTGGGTCTCCGCGTGCTGCTCGAGCGAGAGCTCTGAGAGCACCCGGTTGACCGCGCCCTCGATGTCGTCGCGCCCGGCGTCGGAGGGCAGGCGCAGCTTGGCCGAGTAACGCAGCGCCTCGCGCACGGTGAGCTTGGGGTGGACGATCTCGTCCTGGGGCACATAGCCGATGTCGGTGAGGTGGGCCTCGACGGGCTCGCCGTTGACCGTGATGCTGCCGGTGGTCGGGCGCGTGACGCCGGCGAGCATCTTGATGAGCGTTGACTTCCCCGAGCCCGACTCGCCGATGATGCACACGAACTCGCCGGGGGCGACCGACAGGGTGAGCGG
>JBBQNQ010000126.1:0-6702 GCA_038330095.1 Solirubrobacterales bacterium | reverse complement strand
CCTCTAATTTTCTCGCTGATCGAGTTCTACCATCGCGGCGACGCGCGGCGGGTCCTCGACGTGCGGGTAGTGACCAAGGTCCGCGAGCTCGTGGACCGGCGCCTGCGGCCGCAGCGACCGAATGGCGCCGAGCACGGCCGTCGTCGCCACCGGATCCTGGAGGCCCCAGAGCAGCTCGAGGCGGCCAGGCCAGTCGCGGATCGCTCCGTGCCAGCGGTCCGCGTAGCGGGTACGCTCGCCGAGGTAGTGCACGAGGCGGTGGAGGTGCCGTTCCCCCCGGCCGCGATGCATGAGCCACCAGGCCGCGTCGGCTTCCTGCGGCGGCATTGGATGTCCGGGCGAGAAGGTGCGTTCGAGCGCACGACGGAAAGACGGGCCGCTGGTGAGCCGCGCGGCGAGCGGCCCGAGCGGCGAGCGCAGCAGCCGCTGTCCGGCGGTGAGCGAGGCGCGCTCGATGACGATCGAACCGTTGAACAGCAGCGCCCCCCACGTGGTGAACGTCGCCCGGCCGTCGAGCGCCCGGGCGAGCAGCTCGGTCGCGACCGACGTGCCCATGTCGTGGGCGACGAGCGCCGCCTCGCCGATCCCCAGGTCGGTAAGCGCCTCCTCGACCACGTCCGCCTGCCGCAGCAGCGAGTTCGCCACGGGGGGTTTCTCGGAGAGCCCGAACCCGGGCAGGTCGAGCGTCACGAGCGAACAGTCGCCGAGCAGCTCCCAGAGCCCGTGGAAGTCGAAGCTGCTCGTCGGGAAGCCGTGGAGAAGCAGCACCGGTGTCCCCCTCCCCGCGCGGGCGCGGACGAATACCCGCCGCCCGGCGAGCGTCCGCCGCTCGCCGCCGGCGGCCCAGGCCGCGACCGCCCGGGGTGCGCCGACGAGCCCGGCGGGACTCGCCGCCGGCCCATGCCGGCTCATGCTCGATGGCACCGAGAGACCCGCGACCGCCCGCCTTACGGCGGGACCTTGCAGGAGTGGCCCTTGCAGCGGTCGAGCTTGGCCAGCTTCGCCGCGAGTCTCGCCTTGATCTTCGCGTAGGCCGGGTCATTGACGACGTTGCGGAGCTCGTAGGGGTCCGTGCGGAGGTCGTAGAGCTCCCGCTCGCCCGTCTCCGTGTACACGACGTACGCGTAGCGGTCGGTACGCACGCCCTTGTACGGCCGGTCCCACGCATTGATCGGGATGTTGCCCGCGAAGAGCGGCGCCAGGGCCTCGAGCTCGTATGCCCGGTTGGGGGGCGGCTTCGGATGGCGGATCGTCGGCATCAGCGAGACGCCGTCCATCGTGCGCCCGGCCTTCGCCTTGGCGACGTCGACCAGCGTCGGGGCGAAATCGATGTTGGAGACTTGGCCGTGCACGGTCTTGTTGGCCGGGACGCCCGGGCCGCGCACGATGAACGGGACCCGGATCGACTCCTCGTAGGGCAGAAACTTGTCGCCCGGGATGCGGTGCTCGCCCTGCAGCCAGCCGTTGTCGGAGACGAAGACGATCAGCGTGTTGTCCAGCTGGTTGGTGGTACGCAAGATCTTGACGAGCTGCGCCACGTGGTCATCGACGGCAAGCAGCGAGCCGATCCGCCCCTCGTAGTCGAGCTGGAGCTGCTGGATCTGGGCGTCGGTCAGTAAGGGCGCGTGGTCGCGCATGTTCGACGGCTTGTCGGCGAAGTCGGCCTCATTGAAGCTCGGCGGCCGCGGCAGGGTGTGGCCCGATAGCTTGTCGGCGTAGCGCGGCGCCGGGCGCGGGTCAGGCCCCTTGCGGCCCAGCAGCGTCGTCGAGACGTCCTCGCGGTGTGGCGCCGCCGGCGCCCACCAGATGAAGAACGGCTTGCTCGAGTTCTTCTCGGCCTGGACGAGGTCTTCGGTGATCTCGCCGGTCACGTCCGGGGAGTAGTCCTGCGGGTTCTGCGCTCCGAAGTAGGTATACGGAGGCGGGCCGAAGAGCTCGGTCAGTTTGCCGATCACCGTGGCGAAAGCGTGACTGGGATCGATGGGGATGACCTCAACGTTCGCGAACTCGACGAGCTTGCGCGCGAAGTCGGCGTCGCCCCAGGTCTTGAGCGTGCCATTCTGGTTCATCACGAAGTTGTAGTAGTCGTAGGCAGAGACGTCGAGCAGGCCGCGCCAGATGTTGAAACCGGTCGGCACCTCGCCGTGGGCGTCCAGGGCGCCGTAGCCGTTGAGCCATTTGCCGATCAGCGCGGTGCGGTAGCCGACCTTCTGAAGCCAGGCCGGGAGGATGTTCTCGCGGTCCTTCATGCCGTACCAGCCGTAGGGGTAGAAGTTGCCGCCCACGCCGTGGTTGTGGGCGTACTGGCCGGTGATGAAGGTCGCCCGCGCCGGGCAGCACAGCGGGAAGGAGTCGATCGCGTCGGCAAACGTCGTGCCCTGCGCGGCAAGCAGGCGCTTGACGTTCGGCATCTGCGCGACATCGGCGGCCGCCTGGTCGTCGGTCATGACGACGAGGATGTTCGGGCGTCCGTCCTTCGCCGCAGTGGCCGGGCGCGCCTGCGCAGTCCCCGGCAGGCCGAGCACGGCCAGCGCAGCGAATGCGGCCAGCGCCAGCGATGCGCGTCGTCCGTTCAAGATCTTCCGCATGAGTGCCACGCTGCGTCAACAGCACCACATCCGCAGCGCAATGGGCAATCTCGAACGTACATTGCTTGTCAACCGGGTCAACCTTGAATCGCCCGGGTGGCCGTCACGTAGCGTCCGAGGTGCTCCGGGTGCCCTGGGGGAACGGCCTCAGGCGGGCGGCGCGGTGCCGTGCTCGGCCATCAGGGCGTCCAGCTGCTCGACCATCTCGTCGCGGAGGGGGCGATCCGCGTTCGACCGCGGCTCGCCGGACGCGTGCTCGACGAGGTTCGCGCGCTCCTCGGGGTCCCTCTGCAGGTCGTAGAGCTCGAACTCGCTGGGCGCCCGGCCGGCCGGGTCGAAGTAGAGCGCGTACTTGGCGCGATGGTTTCGCACGCAGCGCACGCGGTTCGGCTGGCCGGGAGCATCGGCCATCGCGGTCGCCGCCTGATGGTCGTCGTAGGTGAAGTGGATCGTCTCCTGCACAGAGTCCGAGGGGCTTGTGTGCTCGACCAGCGAGGAGAAGTCGGCCGCGCAGCGCCGCACAAAGTCGGCGTCGGGCGCGGCGCCGGCGGCGAGGACCGGCGCCAGGTCATGTCCCCGCGCTTCCCGGTGTGGCTCGGCGCCGGCCAGCCTGGCGACGGTGGGCAGCAGGTCGACCAGCGACGCCAGCGCCTCGGTCTCGACCGGGCGCGGGTACAACGCCGGGTTGGAGACGACCAGCGGCACGTGGATCGTCTCCTCGTAGGCATTGAACGCCTTTTGCCGCAGGGCTCCGTGCGCGAGCCCCATCTCGCCGTGGTCTGAGCAGCGCACGATCACCGTGCGGGCGCGAAGCGAGCCGGGGTCGCCGGGATCGCCGAGCGCCGCCAGCACGCGTCCGATCTTCTCGTCCACCACCCGGTGCAAGTGGGCGTAGAAGTTGACGTAATCGAGCTGGCGGCGGCGGCCGTTCAGCGGACCGAGGTAGGCGGTCATGCCCATCTGCATCAGGGTGTGCACGGTCGGCTTGCCAGACAGGTCCTCGTCCACGGTCGGCGGTAGCTCCACCCCCAGGTCACGAAACTCCGATGTCGCGTACCCACCGGCCCCGTAGGAAGCCGGGTAGCCGAGCACGTCGTGCGGGTTGACCAGCGAGACGACAAGGCAAAAGGGCTCCGGGAGGTCGGGGCGCGAGAGCCACTGCTCGACCTGGCGCGTGTAGAGCTCGTCCCAGCCGCGGCCCAGCGGCCCAGCGTTGCCACCGCCGAAGCTCTCGGCCCTCGCGTTCTCGCCGGCGTCGGGCGGCTCCCAGCCGGCGAAGCCGTAATCGCGCTCCAGCAGCGCCGCGTCCCGCTCGCTCCATCCCTCCTCGCCGAGTGGCTGCGTGAGATGCCACTTGCCCTTGTAACCGACCTCGTAGCCGACACCGCGCAGTAGCCGCGCGAGGTTCGGAGTCTCGGGGCGCAGTTCCGGCTCCCCTCCCGCCTTCGGCCCGGCGCGGAATAGACCCCGCAGGAACTGGCGCAGCACGCGCCGGCGCGGCGCGCCGGGCCGGCCCATGATCTCGAGCATCGTGCGTACCACCGCCGGGGCATGGCGGGGATCCGGCCGCAGGTCCGCGGCGGTGAGGGTCAGGGTCACGCCGTGCTGCGCCGGATAGGTGCCGGTGAACAGCGTGGCCCGGCTCGGCGAGCACATCGCGGTGTTACAGAAGGCGTTGCGGAAGCTGAGTCCAGTGCGGGCCAGCTCGGCGTCGTTGGGCGCCAGCTCGCGCAGCCAGCCGGGATCATCGGGCCAGTGGCGCCGGTAGCGCTGCTGGTCAGTGATCAGGATCAGGAAATTGGGGCGGATCAGGAAGCCTCCAGTGGGCCGGGTAGGAATCGAACCTACGACCTGCAGATTATGAGTCAGGCGGAAAGCCGTCCAATAGGCTCGATTAGGCTCAGTTTCGATCAGTTGAGTTCGGTCTAGTCCGGTGGAATTAGCCGAGTCGGGGACGAAGTTCGGGACGAAGTTTGGCATGCGGTGAATCTGAGATAGCGACGCCCCCCGGCCAGCACACCCAGTCCGACGGTGGCAACTGGCGGGCCACAGTCGAGTAGCTGATCGACTGGCCTCTACACAGCCGGGTTCATCGGCCCAGGGTCGACCGAGGCCGCAACCTCAAGCAGCTCACGGGCCTGGGCGGCTGCTTCGCCATAGCCGTGCTCAGCCGCCAGCGCAGGCGCGCTCGGCGTGTGTGCGCGCCTCGTCGCGACGGCCGCAGTCGAGCAGCGACCGCGCCCAGAGCACCTGGTTGAGCGCCTCCCACGCGCGAATCTCTTCGCGCTCGTGGGTGGCCGAGGCTGAGCGCTCGGGGCGGAGAGAAAGGGGCGCGGGACCGGGGTCATGCGGACGCGGCAAGCTTGAGGCTGGCGCGCACGGGGTCGCGGTCGAGCGCCTCGGCCCCGAGCTGCTCGGCGAGCTTGGGGCCCGCACCCTCGCCCCCGATCAACATCCGTGCGCCCTCTGCGAGGGCGGAGATCTCCTCGGAGACAGCCTCGAAGCGATCCGACGTGAGCGCCGCGAGCACGACCGCCGCCGGACGCAACTCGACGGCGGTGCGGGCGATCGTCTCGATCGGGGTGTCAGGGCCGACATAGGTGATCCTCCAGCCACGGTCGCGCAGCACGATGCCGAAGGCGAGGAGACCGAGGTCGTGGCGCTCGCCGGGGGGCAGGCGAGGAGGGCCAGCGGCCCGCCTCCCACCCCCCAGTTCCGCGCCAGGGAAAGCATTCGCCCGCGCAGGATTCCCGTGGCGAAATGCTCCTGGGCCACCGAGATCTCGCCACTCTCCCAGCGCTCGCCTATCTCGCGCATCACCGGCAGCACGATCCGGTCGGCGACGGAGGCGATCGTCAGTCGCGCGAGCGCATCGTCCAGGACCGCATTCGCGTCCGCCTCGTCGAAGTGCTCGAGCGCCGTCCGTAGGTGTCGGGCATGGTCGGCGGGCGGCCGGCCGCGCACACCCAGGGCCGCTCCAGGCTCGGAGGGCGCTAGCCCGGACGCGGCCTACGGAAAGCTCGTTGCGCTCACCTGGAAGGGGCTGGCGGCCTGCGCGCTTCGCGCCGCGCCGTCGGCCTTGCCGGGGGCCTCGAAGTAGATCGTGCGGGTGGAGGTGAGCCGGTTGAAGGGGGTCGAGGTCGGGTCGGTGTTCGGCAGCGTGCCGCCGATCCAGGGGCCGCTGGCGCCGAAGGCCTGGGCGTCTCCCGTGCACTGGGTCTCCGCGCCCCCGCCCGGCGTGCTGTCGTCCAGGTAGTAGGAGGTGCTGCTGAACGAGGGGATGTCAGTGTCCACGCTGTGGGCCATCGACAGCCCGCCCTGAGGGCCGTCCACGCTCTCCCACGCGAGCTGCCCCGCCGCCGGCGAGTCGGGCACGCCGTCGATCGTGACGCCGCCCGTGTTGTTGTTGTTCCTGTAGGTCATCCCGCTCGCGGCCGAGGAGTAGTCGAAGAAGTCGAGCGGCCCGGGGATCGAGTGCACGCGGAGGAAGGTGCGCACGTCCTCGCGCTGCTGGTAGAAGAGGTGCTCGCGCTGGGTGAGTGGCCCGCTGTTGGCGCCGATGTAGGAGCGGATGGCGCGCACCGGCCCGCTCTTGTTGGCGATGAACGCTCCCTCGGCGTCGTCGAAGGTGTCCTCGCTGCGGCCGCACAAGCCGGGCTCGAGCAGGGCCTTGGCCCGGTCGAGGATGTCCACGCCGCTGGCGCCACCGGCCTTGACTTGGATCTGGTCCCGCAGCCAGCGGTCGGAGAAGTGGAGGGAGTAGTACGGCGTCGTGACCGTGGAGTTCTCCGGGTTCGGCCCGTCCTGCAGCTTGTAGGTGATCTTGTAGGCGCCCGAGAGCAGGTTGAAGGCGTAGTTCACGTACCGCTGGCCCGCACCGGGGCTGAGGCTGCCGCTGCGCTTGAACAGGTAGACCCACCCGTCGCGGGTGGTGCCCCCCAACGCGGTCCGTACCCGCACCTTCACTCCGCCCCCCGCCACCACGCCGGCGGGCGCTGAGGCGTCGGCTGGAGCCTCCACACCGACGTCCCTCGCCATCAGCGCGATCTCGTCGTCGGCGTCCACGTTCGGGTTGGCGTCGGCGCCGGTGAACGTGCCCGCGTCCGCGTACACG
>JBBQNQ010000125.1:0-6767 GCA_038330095.1 Solirubrobacterales bacterium | reverse complement strand
GAGGCGCTGGAGTGCCTGGGCGGCAACGGCTACGTCGAGGACTCCGGGATGCCGCTGCTCTACCGCGACGCGCCGCTGATGTCGATCTGGGAGGGCTCGGGCAACGTCTCGGCGCTCGATGTCCTGCGTGCGATGTTCGCCGAGCCCGAAGGCCTGCCGGCGTTCATGGCCGAGTGCGAGCTGGCGGCCGGGGCCGACGCGCGCCTCGACGCCCACCTGGCGGCGGTCCGCAGGCAGACCGACGCGCTGCTCGGCGCCGACGCGGCGGCGGTTCAGTTCGGCGCGCGGCGCCTGGTCGAGAACCTCGGCGTCGCGCTCCAGGCCAGCCTGCTCGTGCGCCATGCGCCGGCGCCCGTCGCCGACGCCTTCTGTGCCGCGCGGCTCGACGACGGCGGACGGGCCTACGGGACGCTTCCGGCGGGCGTCGACGCGGAGGCGATCGTCGAGCGCGCCCTGGCCGCATGAGCGAACCCGCGGCGGTGGCCTACGAGGTCACCGGGCGGGTCGCCCGCATCACCCTCAATCGGCCGGAACGCGGCAACGGCCTCACTCCGATCCTGATCGCGCAGCTCGCCGACTGCGTCGAGCGTGCGGACCTCGACCCCGCCGTGCACGTGCTCCTGCTCGCCGGCAACGGGAAGGGCTTCTGCGGCGGCTACGACCTGGTGGCGAGCGCCGAGGGGATGGCCGACGGCGGCCCGGGCGGCGAGGACGCGCCGCCCGGCTCGCCACTGGATCCGGCGGTGATCGCGACCAACCACGACCCCGGCCGGCCGTGGGACCCGATGGTCGACCACGCGATGATGAGCCGCAATGTCCGGGCGTTCATGTCGCTGTTTCACTGCAGCAAGCCGGTCGTGTGCCGGGTGCACGGGTTCTGCGTGGCCGGGGGCACGGACCTCGCGCTGTGCTCGGATCTGCTGATGATCGCCGACGACGCGAAGATCGGCTATCCACCGGCCCGCGTGTGGGGGTCGCCGACCACGTCGCTGTGGGCCCACCGGCTCGGGCCCCAGCGTGCCAAGCGACTGCTGTTCACCGGCGACTGCCTGTCGGGCGCAGAGGCGCTGGAGTGGGGGCTGGCCATCGAGGCCCCTGCGCCCGACCAACTCGTGCAGCGCACCGAGACCCTCGTGCAGCGCATCGCCCGCCTGCCCGTCAACCAGCTCGCAATGATGAAGCTGCTGGTCAATCAGACGCTTCACGCGCAGGGCCTGGAGGCGACGCAGGTGCTCGGGACGGTGTTCGACGGCCTCGCCCGCCACACCGCGGAGGGCTACGCCTTCCAGCAATCGGCGGCGCATGGAGGGTTCCGCCAGGCGGTGCGCAACCGCGACGAGCCCTTCGGCGACCACGGCGCCTCGACCTTCAAGGGTTGACCGAGCTCACCCTCACCACGCGCGGGCGCCTGCTCCGCGCCGCGCAGGAAGTCACCGAGGAGGGCGGCTACGGCGCCGCGTCGGTGCTGGCCATCGCGCGGCGAGCCGGCGTCGCGACCGGCACCCTGTACCGCCACTTTCCCTCCAAGGCGGAGCTCTTCGTCGAGCTCTTCCGCTCGGTCTGCGCCCGTGAGCTCACCGCCATGCGCGACGCGATCGCCCGGCCGGGCACCGCCGCCGAGCGCCTCGAGGACACGGTCGCGACCTTCGCCGCGCGCGCGTTGCGCAGCCCGCGGCTGGCATGGGCGCTGATCGCCGAGCCCGTCGATCCGCTGGTGGACGCCGAGCGCCTCGCCTACCGCCGCGCCTACCGAGAGGCCTTGGCGGAGCTCGTGCAGGAGGGCATGGCCGCGGGCGAGCTGCCGGCACAGGACGCCGACCTCACCGCCGCGGCGATAGTGGGCGGCGTCGGAGAGGCGCTGCTGGGGCCGGTGTCGCCGCTCGCGGCCGACACCCCACCGGCATTGGAGACCGTCGCCGCACTGCGTCGCTTCGCGCGCCGTGCCTGCGGCGCGCCCGAGCGCGACGCGTAGTCCCCTATGCGTCGAGGATGGCCTCGAGGCGGCGCTCCAGCGCGCCGGCCAGGCGCTCGCGCACCGGGCCCTCCTCGAAGCGCATGACGAGCTCCTGCATGAACCCGTCGATGATCAGGCGGGTCGCATCGTCCCGCGTTAGGCCGCGGGCCATGAGGTAGTAGAGCTGGTCGCGGTCCACCTGGGCGATCGCCGCCGCGTGCGTGCAGCGGACGTCGTCGGCCTCGATCTCCAGGCCGGGAATCGCGTCGGCGTGGGCCCGCTTAGACAGCAGCAGGTTGCGCGACTCCTGGAAGGCGTCGGTCCTCTGAGCTCCCGGGTCCACGCGGATCACCCCGCGCCACACCGCGGTCGCGCGGTCGGTGAGCACGCCGCGGAAGGCGAGGTCTGAGACCGTCGAGGGCGCCGCATGCTCCTGGGTGGTGTCGAAATCCAGATGCTGGCGCGCGTGTCCGGCGTAGGCACCCGTGACCCGCGCGCTCGCGCCCTGGCCGGCGAGCTTGGTCTCCATGCGCACCTTGCCGCGCGCCGACCCAAAGCCCAGCGCGACCCAGTCCAGCGCACCGTCGCGGTCGACCTCGGCGCGCTGGCTGCCGAAGATCCACGAGCGCTCCGAGAGCGCCTGCGCGCCGACGTAGCGCAGGTTCGCGTTGCGCCCGACGCGCAGCTCCACGACCGTGTTGAACAGACCCTCGACGTCGTCGTCGCCCGAGCGGTACTGCTCCCACACCTCGGCCTGCGCGCCCTCCTCGAGCACGATCAGCGTGCGCCAGTTCAGCGCGCTGCCCGTCGCCGCCTGCGTGACGGTGGCGAACACCGGGGCCTCGAGCGTGGCGTTGCGCGGGACGTAGACGAACAGGCCGCCGGCCCACTGGGCGTCGTTGCGCGCGACGAAGGGATCTTCGCCGCCCACGATCGAGCCGAGGTGGGCCTTGACCAGGTCGGGGTGGCGCTCGACCGCGAGCGACAGGGGCAGCACCACCGGCGCGTCGTCGGCCGCCGCCTCGCCGTACTCGCCCAGCGACTCGCCGTCGACCTGGGTGATCTCGACCACCGGCGTCTCGCCGGGCTGCAGCGGCGCCTCGTCGGGCGTCGTGCCGGTCGCGTCGAGAGGGGCGTCGGGGATCGGCGTGAAGGCATCGAGGTCCAGCCCGCTGAGATCGGTGAACTCCCACCCCTTGGTCCGGGTCGTGGGGAGCTCGAGCGAGCCCGACAGCGAAGCGGCGCGCTCCCGGCGCGCCGCTAGCCAGTCCGGAGCCGTGGCGGAGCTAGCCAATCGAGCCCTCCATCTGGAGCTCGATCAGGCGGTTCATCTCGACGGCGTACTCCATCGGCAGCTCCTTGGTGATCGGCTCGATGAAGCCGTTGACGATCATCTTGGAGGCCTCTTCCTCCGGCAGCCCGTGGCACTGGAGGTAGTAGAGCTGCTCCTCGCCGATCTTGGAGACCGAGGCCTCGTGGCCGACGTCGACGTCGTCCTCGGAGATTCGGATCGTCGGGTAGGTGTCCGAGCGCGAGTGCTCGTCGAGCAGCAGCGCATCGCAGACGACCTTGGAGCGGGCCCCGTGCGCGCCCTTGGCGACCTCCAGCAGGCCGCGGTAGGAGCCGCGCCCGCCGTCCTTGCCGATCGACTTGGCGAAGATGTTCGAGGTCGTGTTGGGCGCCGCGTGCACGATCTTGCCGCCCGCGTCCTGGTGCTGGCCCTTGCCCGCGAAGGCGATGGAGAGGATCTCGCCGTGTGCCCCCTCGCCCATCAGGTACACGCTCGGGTACTTCATGGTCAGCTTGGAGCCCAGGTTGCAGTCGACCCACTCGACCGTTGCGCGCTCCTTCGCCACCGCGCGCTTTGTCACCAGGTTGTAGACGTTCGTCGACCAGTTCTGCACGGTCGTGTAGCGGATCCGCGCGCCGGGCATGGCGATCAGCTCGACGACCGCGGAGTGCAGGGAGTCCGAGGAGTACGTCGGGGCGGTGCAGCCCTCGACGTAATGCACGTGCGAGCCCTCGTCGGCGATGATCAACGTGCGCTCGAACTGGCCCATGTTCTCCGTGTTGATGCGGAAATAGGCCTGCAGCGGCATCTCCACCGACACGCCGGGAGGCACGTAGACGAACGAGCCGCCCGACCACACCGCGCTGTTGAGCGCGGCGAGCTTGTTGTCGTTGGGCGGGATGATCGTCGCGAAGTGCTTGCGGACGAGGTCCTCGTGCTCGCGCAGCGCGGTGTCCATGTCCATGAAGATCACGCCCTGCTTCTCGAGCGCCTCGTTGACCTGGTGGTAAACAACTTCAGACTCGTACTGCGCTCCCACGCCCGCCAGGAACTGGCGCTCGGCCTCGGGGATCCCGAGCCGGTCGAAGGTGTTCTTGACGTCCTCGGGGACATCGTCCCAGGAGCGCTCGGCGCGCTCTGAGGCGCGCACGAAGTAGTGGATGTTGTCGAAGTCGACCTCGGCCAGCATGGGCGAGCCCCAGGTCGGCATGGGCCGAGCGAGGAAGTGGTCGAGCGCCTTGAGCCGGAAGTCGCGCATCCACTGCGGCTCGCTCTTGAACTCGGAGATCTTCTCGACGATCTCCCGGGTCAGTCCCTTCGGGGCCTTATACAGGTAGTTCTCGGCGTCGTGGAAGCCGAAGCGCTCCTCGTAGTCGTCTCCGATGGTCTTGAGCCCACGCTCGTCGTCGGTCAGGACCTTTGTCGTCGTTTCGGGCGTGGCCATGTCAGTCAACCTCCAGCTTCACGATGTCGTCCTCGACGAGGACCGGAAACGTCTCGACCGGCACGTAGGCCGGCAGGGTCTCGGGCTTGCCCGTGCGCAGGTCGAAGACCGAGCCGTGGCGCGGGCATTCCACGGTGCAGCTGTCGGCATCGAATGGTCCTTCGGCGAGCGGGCCGTCGTCGTGCGAGCAGCGATCCTCGATCGCGTAGAGCTGCCCGCCACAGTTGAAGACGCCGACCTCCTCGCCGTCGACCTCGATCAGGCGCATGGCGCCGGGCGGCAGCTCGGTGAGGGGGCAGACGTCGATCTTGGTGGTGCTCGGCACGGGTGCTCACAATTCCGATCTGGCGCGTCGGATTTCCTCAGGCGATTCTAGCTGGTGGCCTCGGTCCTCCCAGTCGGCCGCGCGGCCCAGCCCGGCGCTCTTGACGACCTTCAGCGAGAGCAGCGCGCACTTCAACCGCGTGGCCGAGATGTCGATACCCAGCAGCTCGAGCACGAAGTCCTTGTCGAGGCGCACCAGGTCGTCCGCGGGCATCCCGATCAGCTCGTCGGAGAGCATGGACGCCGACGCCTGGCTGATCGCGCACCCCTGGCCAGTGAAGCCGACGTCCGCGACCTTGCCGTCCTCCCCCACCTTGATCTGCACGCGCAGCTCGTCGCCGCACAGGGGATTGGTGTCCTCGAACTCCAGGTCGGCGTCGTCTAGCTCGCCGAAGTGGTGCGGACGCTTGTAGTGCTCGAGGATGTACTCGCGGTAGAGCTCGTCCATCAGGCTGCCGCAGCGACCTCGTCCTTGATCCAGCCGTAGCCCTTCTCCTCGAGCAGCGTCACGAGCTCGGGGCCGCCCTGCTTGACGATCCGCCCGTCCCACATGACGTGCACCGAGCTCGGCTCGACGAGGTGAAGGATGCGTTGGTAGTGGGTGATGATCAGCACGCCGACATCGGGCCCCGCCGCTGCGTTGACGCCCTTGGCGACCGTTTGCAGCGCGTCGATGTCCAGGCCGGAGTCGGTCTCGTCGAGCACCGCGAGCGCCGGCTTGAGCATCGCCATCTGGAGGATCTCCATGCGCTTCTTCTCGCCGCCGCTGAAGCCGTCGTTGAGATAGCGGTTGGAGAACTCGCGGGGGACGTGCATGAGCTCCATGGCCTCGGTGGCCGTCGTGCGGAACTCCTTGAGCGAGATCGGCTCCTCGCCGCGCTCCTCGCGCTGCGCGTTGAGGACCATGCGCAGGTACTTCGTGACGGTCACCCCGGGGATGGCCACCGGGTACTGGAAGGCCATGAAGAGGCCCATGCGCGCGCGCTCGTCGGGCGCGGCCTCGGTGACGTCCTCGCCCTTGAAGATGATCTGGCCCTCGGTCACCTCGAGGGTGGGCTGGCCCATGATCACGTTGGCCAGCGTGGACTTCCCCGAGCCGTTGGGCCCCATCAGGGCGTGGATCTCGCCCTTGGACACGGCGAGATCGAGACCCTTGAGGATCTGCTTGTCGCCGGCCGAGACGTGGAGGTTGCGGATTTCGAGGTCAGCCATGGTCTCCTGAAGGTACGTGGGTGAGGCGGGCGGCGCGCACTACAGCGCTGCGCCCGCGACCGGCTCCGCATCGCCGCGCGCGCCGGAGAAGTCGATGAGCTCGGCAAGCGTCGTGCCCTGCAGCGCGCGGATCATGCCGCCCTGAACGCGCATCCACAGCAGCTTCGTGGCGCAGGCGCGGTCGGCGTCCTCCTCGTGCGAGCACAGCACGCGGCGCACACCCTCGTCGGTGAAGCACTCCATAGGGGCGATCGACCCCTCGAGCGCCTGCACGACCTCGTCCATCGTGATCGTCTCCGCGGGGCGGGCGAGGACGTAGCCGCCGTGGGCGCCGCGCGTGCTGGTCACGAGCTCCGCGGCGCGCAGCTGGGCGACGATCCGCTCGAGGTAGGCGAGCGGGAGGTTCTCTTCCTCGGCGACGGCGCTGAGCGGAGTGGGGCCCTCGCCGTGGCGCCGCCCGAGCTCGACCATCAGCCGCACGCCGTACTCGGCTTTGGTGGAGAAGATCATCGATCTAAATCCTA
Source organism: Solirubrobacterales bacterium (assembly GCA_038330095.1). GTDB lineage: Bacteria > Actinomycetota > Thermoleophilia > Solirubrobacterales > Solirubrobacteraceae > JBBPZA01. The sequence goes on along the minus strand of JBBQNQ010000125.1, from coordinate 18 downwards.
CCAGCCAGGTCGGAGAAC
>JBBQNQ010000124.1:0-6794 GCA_038330095.1 Solirubrobacterales bacterium | reverse complement strand
GGCGGGTTAGCTAACGCCCCAAGCGTTCCGGGCGGCCTGCCGGCGCTAGCAGTAGGTGGCCACGATCGTGCCGGTCCCGCTGTGGCCTGGGTTGCCCGCGTACCCGGGGTTGACCTTGACGACGACGATCTTCTTCGTGTTACCGGAGATCGTGCTCCTCGACCGTGAAGGCCTCGCGCAGTTCCGCGCCCGCCGCGACCGCGGCCTCGACGAGCAGCTGGTCCAGCACGATGCGCCGCGGGCAGTACGCCTTCGCCGCGCCGTCCGCCGGTAGGGGAGTGTCCGAGATGGTGACGGGCCCGAAGTCGAACGAGTAGCTCGTGATCGGCGGGCAGCCGGTTGCCTCGAGCCGCTCGAGGATGCCCCACCGGGCGAGCGCCGCCACGGCGGGCGGGTGGGCGAGGTGCGTCGACATCGTGTCGCTGGGGAACGTGGCCTTGTCGACCAGCAGCACCCGATAGCCGCTGCGCGCCAGCAGCATCGCCGTGGGCGATCCTCCGCAGCGCGCTCCGACGACGATCGCGTCGTATCCCGTGCTCACGTGCGCGTCCCCTTGTCCGCCGACTCTCCTTGACGGTCTCACTACACGCCGCGCTCGTCAAGGTGGCGAGGACGGAGCGGACAGGGAATCTCTAGGCGGGATCCGGTACCGGCTCCGGCGGCGCGGGCGGATGGCGTTCTGCCTCGATCGCGATCCGCGGAAGCCGGCGGTCCAGCCATGAGGGGAGCCACCACGCGCGGCGTCCGAAGATCTCCATCAGCGCGGGCACGAGCAGGCAGCGGATGATCACCGCGTCGAACAGCACCGCGCTGGCCAGCCCAATCCCGAACAGCTTGATCACCCGGTCGTCGCCCAGGGCGAAGGAAGCGAACACCAGCACCATGATCGACGCGGCGGCGGTGATCACCCTGCCCGTGGTCTGCAGGCCGCGGGCAACCGAGCTCGACGCATCTCGTGTCTTCTCCCACTCCTCGTGCACGCGCGAGATCAGGAAGACCTCGTAGTCCATGCTCAGGCCGAACACGATGGCGAACATCAGCACCGGGACGAAGGACTCGATCGGACCGGTTCCGATGCCAAGCAAGCTTGCTCCATGGCCTTCCTGGAAGACGAGCGTCACGAAGCCGAGCGCGGCGCCGATCGACAGCAGGTTCATCACGGCCGCCTTGATGGGGATGATCACCGAGCGGAAGACGGCGAGCAGCAGGAGCGCGCTGAACAGCACCACCACGCCGACGAACAGCGGGAGCTTGCCGGCCACCACTTGGGAGAAGTCCTCGTTGGACGCGGTGAAGCCGCCGACCTGCGTGCGCGCTCCCGTCTGGCGCTCGACCGGGGGAAGGACGCGATCGCGCAGGCTCTTGAGCGTGTTGGTGGTGGCCTTGTCCTGCGGGCCGGTCCGCGGATAGGCGGTGACGGTCGCGACCTGTCCGTCAGGCGAGCTGGCCGGGGGCGCGACGAACGTAAAGGCTTTGTCGTTGCGCACCGCGGCCGCGATCCGGCCCGCCGCCGCCTTGCCGCCCTTAGCGGGGAGCTGAGCGACGATCAGGAACGAGCCGTTGGTCCCGGCGCCGAAGCCGTCGGCGATCAGTCGGTACGCGTTGCGCGTCGTCGACCCGGGGGGATCGACGCCCGCGTCACTCGATCCCAGGCGCAGGTTCATCGCCGGCAGCGCGAGGCCGATGAGGACCACGAGCGAGATCGCGACGGCGATCCACGGATGGCGTTGAACGGCGTGCGACCACCGCTCCCAGCCGGCGCCATCGGCCCGCTTGCGCTCACGGCGGCTTGCGCGGGCGGCACGCCACCGGCGCCCGGGAATGGGCACGCGCCGTTTAATGCCCCAGAGGCGGAAGCCGCCGCGGGCATCGAATTCGCGCAGGGCGCCCTCGAAGAAGTTCCCCGAGCCGCCGATCAGCGCGGGGATGATCGTCAAGGCGGCGAACATCGTGGCCAGGACGGCGGTCGCCGCGCCGAGGGCCACTCCCTGCATGAAGCTGAGTCCCAGGAGCAGCAGCCCGAGCAGCGCGATCACGACGGTGATCGCCGCGAACATGACCGTCCGCCCCGCCGTGTCGACCGCAACGTCGATGGCCTCGTCGCGATCGCGGCCGCTGCGGACCTCCGCGCGGAACCGCGTGACGACGAACAGCGCGTAGTCGATGCCGACGCCCAGACCGATCAGCGACGCGAGCTGCGTGGCGAAGTCCGGCGTGTCGACCACGTGGCTGATGAGCGTGATGACGCCGAGCGTCGTGCCGAGCGCCAGCAGGGTCGCGACCAGCGGTAGCCCCGCGGCTACGAGCGAGCCGAAGGTGATCAACAGCACGACCGCCGCAGCGAGGATCCCGACGAACTCCGACGGACCCTGACTGTTCTCGAACCGCACCACCTCCGCGCCTGGTCCCCCGTGCTCGACCTGAAGCGCCGGACTGCGAGCGGTGAACGCACTCTTCTGGATCTTCTCCAGGGCCTTCGGCGTGATGTCGTTGGTGCTCTTCGTGTAGGTCACCGAGGCAACCCCGATACGCCTGTCCCTGGTCAGCTGACCTCCGGCCGAGAACGGGCTCTCGACCTTGGAGACCGTGCCAGCGGCGGTGACCTTCTTCAGCGCCGCCTCGATGCGGGTTCTCGTAGCCGTGTCGTTCAGGGTGCCGCTGCGCGCGCGAAAGACGATCTGGTCGGTATCGCCCTTGGCGGCCGGAAAGTGCTCGGCGAGGAGGTCGTACGCACGCTGGCTCTCCGTGCCGGGCAAGCGGAAGCTCGAAATCTGCTTCGCGCCGACACTGGAGGCTATGAGCTGGACGACGACCAGCGCGAGCAGCCATACCCCGAACGTCCGCCACCGGTGCCGGTTGCAGAGCCGGGCGAGGCGGACGAAGCGGGACGCTGGACGGGAGGTGGAGGTGGGAGGCATGGGCGGATCCAGGGCGTTCGTCGAGGGAGACATCATTTGTAGCGGCAGATCCAACCGCGATCCGAAACTCATCGGTTCAAGCCTCTACGCCGCTCGAGGGACGAAACCACCCCTAACGGAAACGCAGCCGATCCGCGCTAAGTCCATACCTCCTACAACGCGGACGACCGCGATAGGCACAGTGTCCCCCGCCAGCATCCCGGGTAGGCTCGCCTCTATGGGAAGGACGGGCCTGGAGGCCGCCTCGAGATGCGTACTCGTTGCGGCGATGGGGGTTGTACTGAGTGGAGCGCATGCAGCTTTAGCTTTGGCCAACCCGGCGCGCGTGACGGCCGTTAAGCGCGTGTCCGGTGCGACGCCGTTTCCGGCCAAGTGCGGCTCGACGAGCAGCTACCAGCAGGGCTCGGAGGGGGAACCGCGCATTGCGGTGAATCCCAGCCGCCCGTCGAACATCTTGATCGTCCATCAGCAGGACCGAGCGTATGGCGGTGGGGCGCTGGTGAACGTTGTCAGGGTCTCAACGAACAGCGGGCGCAGTTGGCGAAGGGTTCGGCTGCCAGGTGCGTCCCCCTGTTACGGGGCGGCCCGGCCGCCTTTCGCCAGCGACCCCTGGGTCACCATCGGGCTCAACGATGTCGCGTACTTCGCCCAGGACATCAAGGACCCGACCTCCCCGCTTCGCGGCTCGACGATCGGCATGAGCCGGTCCACCAACGGCGGGCGGTCGTGGTCCAAGGCCGTCTCCCTGGCGCCGGTTGATTCGAGTCATCCACTGGGCAGCGACAGGGCCACGGTCACGGCGGATCCCAGGATTTCTGGACGGGCTTACGCGCTCTGGGTGCGCTTTGGCGAGCCGAGGTCGGACGTGATGTTCACCCGGACCGTAAATGCCGGGAGGACGTGGTCAACTCCGAGAGAGATCTACAGCGCGGCGGGCTCGATAGTCAGTCCGGGCGCCGATCATGGCCCCTGGGGTACGCAGGTGAGCGTGCTGCCCGACGGGACGCTGCTCAGTACCTTCCTGGTCTTCGCCGATCCCGTCCGGATCATGGCGATGCGCTCGACCGACAAGGGCCGCACGTGGTCTCGTCCCGTCAAGATCGGGACGGCATCCCAGCAGCACCCTTACGACCCAGACGACAAGGCGTTGGAGGTCCGCGACGAGCCGGCGCCGACACCCGCCGTCGGCCCGGATGGAACTGCCTACGTCGCCTATTACAGCGTGGCCGGTCCTCGCAGCTCCCCGGTCATGCTGTCCCGATCTAAGGACGGAGGCAGGACCTGGTCATCGCCGAAGGCGATCATTCGCGGCCGGACCCAGCACTTCAACCCCAGCCTCGTCGCGCTCCATGACGGGACACTCGGTCTGACCTTCTATGACTTCAGGCGCGACAAGCCAAAGGACGGTCGCCTGACGACCGACTACTGGTTTGCCCAGTCACGCGATCGAGGGGCGAGCTGGAATCAGGTACATCTCGGCGGACCGTTCGATGCGTTGACCGCGGCGGTGGCGGTCAACCCCCAAGCCACCGGTCGCTTCCTCGGTGAGTATCAGGGACTGGCTCCGCTGGGCCGAGGGTTCGCATCCGCTTTCACGATGTCCAAGCCGGCCGCGAGGAAGGGCCCGTCCGACATCTTCTTCGCGCGCGTGCGAATCGGCTCCGGGCCGCATCGGCGCTAGAGGAGCGTGGTCCGCGTGGCGCGTGTACTCGGGGGACCAAGTCCTTCGGCGGCGCAGACAAGGCCCAGATCTTCCGGCTGAGGGTCACGGGAACCTCGGGCGGAAAGCTTCTCTTCAGGATCGTCGCGGTGCCGGACGCTTTCCATCTCTGTGTACCGCGCCGGTGACGGCGACGAAGTCCAAGGGCAAGGTCACGTTTTGATGCGGCGCGCCTGAAGGTGCGGTAGCGCGTCGAGCTCAGGCAGCTCCGTCACGTCCTCCTGCTCGTTTGCGTCGGTGCGAGCGAGTACCGCGACGGCAGGCTCGCTGTCGCTGCCGTTCAGGACGAGGTGCGGCACACCGCTCGGGATGTAAACGAAGTCGCCGGGCCGGGCGACGAGCTTGTGCTCGAGGCGGACGCCGAACCACAGCAGCATCTCGCCCTCGATCACGTACGCGGCGCTCTCGTGCTCGTCGTGCTGGTGCGCTCGGGCTCGCGCTCCCGGCGGCAGGCTGGCCAGCTGCAGGCACAGACCGCTCGCTCCCGCAGTCGCCGACGAGACGCCCGCCGCGTAGGTCACGCCGGTCCGGCCCTCTGCCCTCTCGCCCGCCGGTACAAGGACGCATGGGGTAGTCATGTCAGGCCTCCTCCGGGTTGAGTCGGTACGCCTTCGCCTGCCAGCTCTCCCCGCGGGCCGCAGCCTCCATAGTGCCTCCTATACTCCCTCGGGGAGGAAATATATACTCCCATGGGGATGATGAGTCAAGCGCCGAAGCTGACCTCCACGTCATACGTGATTCTGGGCCACCTCGCCCTTCGTAGCTGGTCGACCTACGAGCTCGCGCAGCAGATGAAGCGCAGCACCCGACACTATTGGCCGCGGGCGGAGAGCAAGATCTACGAGGAGCCGAAGAAGCTCGTCGCGCACGGTCTCGCCACCGCGACGCGCGAGTACACAGGCCGGCGCCCGCGTACGAGCTACGCGATCACCGCCAAGGGCCGCACGGCCCTGCAGCGCTGGCTGAACGAGCCTGGCCAGCCGCCGCTCGTCGAGTTCGAGGGAGCCGTCAAAGTCCTGTTTGCCGAACAGGGGACGAAGGACCAGCTGCTCGCGACGCTTCGGTCGATCCGCGAGCAGGCGGAGCGGACGCGGGAGGAGCACGCCGCGCTGGCCGCCGACCTCGCGCGAACCGGTGGTCCGTTTCCCGATCGCCTGCACGTCAACGGGCTCGTCTTCAAGTTCATGTGGGAGCAGACCCAGACCGTCATCCGGTGGGCGAGCTGGGCCGAGCAGGAGGTCACGGGTTGGCCGGAGGACATTGCCCGGCCGGACGGGCCCGGGGCGCGGACCATCGTGCGGGAGGCCGCCGGACGTCACTTGTAGGGCCGGCTGGTCTAAAGCCGCTGCCGGCTATCGTCGTCGACTGGCGTACCGATGTTTAGGGGCAGGGACCGCTCTACGATCAGCGTGCTCGCTCAGCCGGGCTACGATCCTGCTGTGGGCCGGCTCCCGTGGGAGGTCCCGGAGGAGCTGACCGACGTCCGCCAGGAGCTGCTGACGCGGCATCCAAAACCGCCGCCTGAGCATGAGCTCGCTTCCGCCAAGCCCACCCGAGTCGCCCGCCGTGCAGACCGCGCGCTGGCTGACGCGGCCTATCGCCTTCATGGAGTCGTGCCGGCGCCGCTTCGGCGACGCCTTCAGCGTGCACTTCCTCGGCTTCCAGAGCCCGCTGGTGATGGTCTCGCACCCCGACGCCGTGCGCGCGGTGTACTCCGGTCGGGAGCACGGGCTGCCGCCCGGGCGCACGGTCGCGCTGCGGCCGGTGATGGGCCCGCGCTCGGTGCTCCTGCTGGAGGGCGCCGAGCACCTGTCGCGGCGGCGCTTGATGCTGCCGCCCTTCCACGGCGAGCGCATGCAGGCCTACGAGCAGACCGTGCGCGAGATCGCCGAGCGCGACATCGAGAGCTGGCCGCTGGATGAGCCGTTCGCGCTGCAACCGCGGATGCAGGCGGTCACGCTCGAGGTCATCCTGCGCGCGGTCTTCGGGGTGGCCGATCCGGGCCGGCGCCGGCGCCTGGGCGAGCTGCTCCCGCGGCTGCTCGAGGACAGCGCCTCCACGAGCCTGCAGTTCCGCGTGCTGCTCGCGCGGCGCGTCGGGCGAGCCGGTCCGCTCGCCCGGCTGGCCGCGCTCACGCGCGAGATCGACGAATCGCT
>JBBQNQ010000123.1:0-6904 GCA_038330095.1 Solirubrobacterales bacterium | reverse complement strand
ATCGAATGCGGCTGCGGTCCCGACGTCCCGTGCGTCGGTGATCACGCCCGCATCAAGCGCGGAGAGGACGCCGCGCTTGAACAGCACGACATAGGGCTGAGACCCGACACGCCCGGCTGCGACACGGTGGCGCTGGAGGCGGCTGAACGGGACCACGGTCGCCGCGCCGGCGCTGCGGATCAGGACGACCCGCTCCTTCGGTGGCAACCGCCGGTCGGGCGCCCGATCGAGTGCGAACGGTTTCCCGTTCGGGTCGGCATCGTAGCCCTCATACGGGTTGCGGCCGTAGTCCCGGACGAATCCCGTGTCCCGGGAGAGGACCGTCCCGCGTGGGTAGATGTGCTTGAAGTCGCGCCAGCTGAGCGTCTGGCTCGCGAGCGTCCGCAGGCGTCTTCCGGTCAGCGTCCCGACGAGCGCGTCGCCGCCGGGCGTGTCGGGGCTCAGTCCTACGTCGTCCTGTTCAAGCGCGGTGTTCTCTCCGCACTGGACGCGGGCGTGATCACCAACTCACGGGACGTCGGGACCGCGGCTGCGTTCGATCCACACGTCGGAACGCGACCCCTCACCTTCGCACCGACGGCAGCAGGCGTCTTCGCAGACCAGCAGACCGGAAGCACGTGGGACATCACGGGGCGCGCCACTCGCGGCCCGTTGGCGGGAGAGCGCCTGCACCCCCTCGCACATGACGAGCAGTTCTGGTTTGCGGTCGCCGCGTTCCTGCCCGCCGCGACGATCGCGAGACCGTGAGCGGGCCGTCCCCACTCAGACGCGCGTCGGCGCCGGCGGTCCCCCGCGGGCCATCTGGTAGGCGCCGCCGGCCACGTTGAAGACACCGACCACACCGAGCGCAATCGCGTAGGTCGTCGCGTCGTCGAGCGTTCCGGACGCCCGGGGCGTGAGCGCCAGCGTGAGACCGCCCGCCGCCACAGTCGCGGCGAACCCAAGATCGCTGATGAGAAACCCACGACGGCGCAGCAAGGCGGCCACCACTCCGGCCAGTCCGACCCCGGCCAGATAAGCCCCGGCCGGGTCGACGTCCGGCGGTCGCACGTCTCCGATGTAGACAACCGCGAGGCCCCACCCCGTCAGCCCGAGCGCCGTCGCCCAGTATCCGCCGCGCGGGCCGTCGACCATCGCCGCCACGAGATAGGTGAGACCGAGGATCAACGGCGTCCAGTAGAACGGGATCCGATCGGCTCCAGCGGTAGCCGCCAACAACGCGGCACCCCCGCTCAACAGCAGCCCTTGGACGACACGGTTGCCGGGAGAGCGAATCGGCGAGAGGGACGATGAGACCGCCGAGTCTGAAGGAGGACGAGGGCATCAACGCCTCGGACCCACGTCAGACCTGTTCGGTTCGCGCGGCGGCGGCGTGCAGCCAGGCCAACCCTGCGGGCAAGCCCGGCCGCCGGCCGTGCATCCGTGTCGGCAGCACATGTGCTTCACCCGCCCGATGCTCGAGGACTGGGCAGCGCGGCACCGCATTGAAAACGCCGCGACCGGCGGGCGGTTCGCTCGCCGCACGAGGAGGCCCTGATGAGCGCTGAACCAAGCCTTCGCTTCGCGAGCACGAGGAACCAGACAGTCGCCAGGTGCCGCTCGGTCCGGCGTAGCGGAACGCCTGCCACGGAAGTGACCGGAACGGCGCGACGTGCGCAACGGAGGCGAGCGGTCCAGCAGCACGCGTCGGACGCCCCATCAAGCTAACGCCGAGCCCGATGTCGCGCGTGGCGGTAAGACCGGCCCGCCTGTAACGAACAAAACCCTCGCGTTAGCAGGTCTGTCTCAGCGCGCCCGAGAGGATTCGAACCTCTGACCTTCGGTTCCGTAGGGGCTGGATCGACGCGGCGCCGCAATTGCAGCCGCCACTCAGGACAGGGGTGATGGCGCCAACCTATCCGGCGGCGCAGCACCGAGAGCCACCGAACCACAGGCGACGGGCGCCCCGAAGGACGCGCGAGAGGATTCGAACCTCCGACCTTCGTTGCACTGGGCGCTACTCAGCCCACCAGTCCCGCTGACCCTCCACGTCTTCCCGCGGATTCTCGCCGAGATTGGGCGCACCGAAGACGAGGATCTCGAGGCCCTCCGGCCCGCCTTCGTAGCATCGCCACGTACCGGGCGGTACGCGCACCACGTCCCACTCCTTGACCTTGACGAGCTCGTCGTCGAGCTTCATCCGCCCGCTCCCGCGCACGACCACGTACACCTCCTCTTGCTCCTTGTGCGTGTGGCCGTAAGGGAAGCGATAGTCGGGCGGGACGCGCTGATAGCTGAGACCGGACTGCTCGAGCTCGAGCGCCTTGGTTGCAAGGCGGAACTCCAGGTCCGGCGCGCCGTCGAAGTTGGACCCGACATCGTCGAGGTCCTCCTTGAGGTTCCTGAGCGTGAACGACACGGGTTGCTCCTATGTCAACGCCAGGGCTGTTGCTGGCGCGTTTGGGGTGGTGGTCATGAGCTGGTGGATGCGGCGGGCGAGGTGTCGTTTGAGGCAGCGGAGTGCTTCCATTCTGGTCTTTCCTTCGGCTTGTTTGCGGGCGAGGTAGGCGGCGGTGGGTGGGTCGATGCGGCCTTTTGTGACTGCTATCCGGTGGAGGGCGCAGTTGAGTTGGCGGTTGCCGCCGCGGTCGAGCCGGTGGCGGTCACGGCGGCCGGAGGACACCGGGATCGGCGCGACCCCGGCCGCGCGCGCGAGCTGGGCGTCGGTCTTAAACCGGCCAGCGCCGGCGAGCTCGCCGACCAGCTTGGCCGCGGTCAGCGGGCCGCAGCCGGGCTCGTTGAGCAGCTGCGGCGCGTAGTCGGCGACCAGGACCGCGATCTCGCGCTCAAGCTCGCGGGCGCGGCGCGTGCGGGCCCGGATCGAGCAGACCAGCTCGCGCGCGATCCTGACCCTGGCCGTCTGCTCGCACCGGCCGAGCCGGCGGGCGATCTTGTCGAGCCACACCGCCCGGTCGAGCGCCCCGGCCGGAATCTGCTGGTCGCCGAACAGGTCGTGCAGGTGCCAGCGCAACCTGCGCTGCTCGTCAGAGCGATCCTTGACGAGATCGTCGCGGTGATCGAGCAACAGCCGGATCTCCAGCGCCCGCTCGTCCAAATGCGCCACCGGCAACCGCTCGACACCTTCGCGCAGCGCCGCCCGAGCGACCGCGGCCGCGTCGATCCGATCCGACTTGCCGCGCGTCCGCGCGCTGCGGCGAGCGCCGGCCATCAACTTCGGCGCGACCCGCACCAAGCGCTCACCACGAGCAACAAGAAAACGCTCGAACCGCCCCGACACATGACGGCAATCCTCGACCGCCCAAACCCGCTCTGACCCAAGCGCACGCCCCCAAACCAAGGCACGCTCAAACCCCGCGGCAGACGCCTCCACGGTCTCGCTGCTACGCAGCTCGCCCGTTCCGGCGTCAGCCGCCGCGAACGTGAAACTCGACTTGTGTGGGTCCGCACCGATCACGATCATTGACAACGTCCCTTCATCGACATCCGCTGAAGTGGACCTCCGGCGGACACGCCTGAGTCGGGGCGATGCCACGCTCCTATCAAGTCACGCCGGTGATCCCGAACCGGCGGCGAGCGACACAACCGATGGAAGTCAGACCCACTGGCCGACACCGACACTAAGAGTCAGCTCGCCGCCGGCCGGGACAACACCCACCACATCGGACGCCACCGCCCGGCAACACCGAACGCTGACACGCACGCGACCCTATGCGGTTTCGCGGTCAGCCCGCGGGCTGGGGAGCGGGCACGCGCCGGGCACGCATGGGCAGCGCAGGGCGCGCTCCCGCCGGCGCACCCGGGGCCTCGGCAACCGTCCCGTCCTCCTGCTGCCAGCGTGCGACGGTCGCCCGCAGGCTTCCGAGGGCGGCGACGCCCAGCGGAGCCGGGAGCCAGATCGCCACCGCGCGGTAGGCGAGGACAGAGGAGATGGCGAGATCGGCTTGCACCCCGAAGGCCAGCAGCACGCCGACCATTCCGCCGCTCACGGCGCCGGGAAGGGGGATCGTGTTGGCGACCTGGCCGACGAAGTAGCCCAACGCGACCACCGCGAGCGACGGAGCCGCACCCAGCGCGTGGAGCATCGCCCAGAGCACTGCGGCGTCGAAACCCCACCAGGCCAGCGCGCCGAACAGCCGCGGGTCGGCGCCTCGCACCAGAGAGAGCGCGTCCCGCACGGCGCCTCCGAGCACGTCGGGCGTGGCCCGCAACGCGTTGCCCATCCGTGCCGCACGCGACGCGTGAAGCGGTGGCTCGGCGACCGCCTCGTCATCCGCGGGGCGGCGTGCGGCGAGGGAGAGCGCGGCCGCGATGGCCAGCGCGGCCGCGGCGGCGGGCACCGCGCTCAGGAGGAGCGGCCCGTCGCCGCGCACGAGCCCCAGCGCGAGCAGCCCTCCGGCAGTCGCGATGGAGGCCAGGAAGACCGAGTACAGGACGGCGAGGAAGGCCAGCAGCGTGCGGGTCGCGGCACGCGGGCCCAGGCCGGCACGGCGGAAGAACCAGATGGTCACCGCCGCGCCCCCGACCCCACCCGTGGGCAGCAGCCGCGTCGCCGCCGCTCCCCCGAGCGTCACCTGAAGGCTCGCGACGAACCCCAGCCGCGGCGTGGCGCGCGCACCCACCAGCCAGAGCAGCGCGACGTAGCCGACAAAGGAGAGCAGCTCGAAGGCCAACGCCAGCCCGACCCACAACGGATCGGCAGCGAGCGCCTGGTTGAAGGCGTCCTCGAACGCCCGCAAAGGGCCGCCGGCCAGCACGAGCACCGCGACCGCGACCGCGACGGCAGCCGTCGCGGGCGCCGCCCGTCGCGCGAGCAGTCGCACGTCGGGCGCGGGAAGCGCGAGAGCGGGATCGAGGTCGTCAGCGGGGGGCATGGTGGTAAGCGTCGGAGCCGCCGGAATTTCTCCGGTGCGACTGCGAACGTGTAGACCTTGCCCGGCGACGAAACTCATCGCGCTCTCCTCCGAATGGGACTGCGAGCACGACGTTGACCGACACTCCCCTACCGCGCAGTGCACCTCGTCACACGGCGGCCGGCATCGTCGTCCTCGACCGCGGAGAATCGATCCGCTTCTCGTTCGAGGACGCGTTGAAGTACAGCGGCCCGGGCTCCCCGGGCGGCGTGGCGCTGGCCCTCAGGGTCATGCAGCGTGCCTGGCGTCTGCTCGCCGCGGACGAGGCGCTCGAGCGCGGTGAGGTGACGGTGAGGACCGCCTTCGCGGGCCCCGGGGCTCGCGATGCTTTCGAGCTGGTCACGCGCGCGGTGACGGACGGTCGCTACGCCGTCGACCCGGCGCTCGCGCGCCCCGAGCGCGGGCTGGTGCTCGAGCGGTTCGTGTTCCGGCTCGGCTACCGCGATCGCACGGTGACCCTCCTGCTGCGGGAGGGGTTTGTCACCGCGGAGTTCGTCGAGCTCGCGCGCAAGGACCCCCGCACGGCCGAGGAGACGGCGCGGCTTGAAGTCCTGAAGCGCGCGCTGGCCGACCTCGTGATGGCGACGCCCGCGGACGAGGTGTTCGAGGTGTCGGGTCACTAGACCCCCGGCCGCCCGGCAGCCCCGACCAACGGCAGCGACGAGGGAGGGGGTGAGGGAGCCGGTCGTGGTCGAGACTGACGTTTGGCCCCTATGACGGGCACAAATGCAGTCTCGCGGAGTTTGACCCCTCGCTCGCGACGGACCAGCCCCTCCCTCTCCCTCGTCGACGCCGTTCTTCCCACGACCACCCTGCGTTGATTCGCTCCCCTACCGCGTTGCCTGCGCCACCAGCTGCGCATGGGCGCGCGCTTCGCCCAGGCACCAGGCGGCGTGGCCCATCAGCGCGACGGGCAGGCCCGACAGGAAGCGCTCTTCCCAACCCGAACGCAGGGCGTCCCCCAGGCCACGCGCCGCCATTAAGCCAGGAAGCATCGGCGCGGCAGCGAGGTGCACGAGCAGCCGCTCGCGCGACCAGCCCTCGAACTGCGCCCGCGCGCGGCCGTAGTCGGCCCCGCGCTCGAAGCGCTCGCGCCACAGGGCGCGCGACGAGCCGGTGTACCGGTGGGCCACGACCGCGCCGGGCGCGAACCAGGGGCTCCAGCCGCGCCGCGCCGCGCGCCAGCTCAGCAAGCCGTCGCCCGCGTAGCGGTCGCCCTCGAAGGGCCCGACGGCCTCCCACACCTCCCGCGTGTAGCACGCGTTCGCGGTTCCAGCCGTGAGCCTCGGACCGGACGGCAGGCCGGGGAGCAGAAAGTGGAACTTGCACAGGTGCACGCCGCGGGCGAAGCGGCCGGTGCCGTCGAGCTCGACGGCACCGAGCACGACCTGGTGGCCGTCGTCCTGGGCGCCGAGCAGGCGTTCCAGCCAGTCCGGCCGGGCGCGGCAGTCGGGGTCGGTGAAGACGAGCGCGGCACCGCCGGCGAGGGCCGCGCCGCGGTTGCGCGCCGCGTGGGGTAGCAGCCGTTGCGGCACACGCTCGAGCCTGACCTCCGGGAAGCGGCGGGAGACGATCTCGGCCGTCGCGTCGTCGGGCGAGCTGTCCACGAGGATGACCTCGTGGTCGCGAATGGTCTGACCGCGCAGCGACTCCAGGCACTCGGCGACCGTCGCCTGCGAGCGCCAAGCCGGGACGATCACCGAGGCGCGGGGGGTCACCGCGCCCGTTCGGCCTCGAGCTCCCACTCGAGCGCCTGGCGCTCGGCGCTTCCCGCGCCGAGCAGGTAGCCCAAGCCCTCGCCCACTCCGGTCCACAGGTAGGCGGGCAGGATCAGCGGGAGCCCGGCGAGGAAGGGCCGCCACAGCGGCCGGCGGCCGCGCAGACCGCGCACCAGCCGCGCGAGCCGTACCGCGGGAGCGCCCAGAGGCGCGGCGAGCCCGTAGAACACCCGGCGGCGGGGCGAGAAGCCGCGGGCGTCCGCGCGCGTCGCCGCC
>JBBQNQ010000122.1:0-6937 GCA_038330095.1 Solirubrobacterales bacterium | reverse complement strand
CGCTTCTACGCCCTGCCCCAGTCGCCCCAGCTCTTCAAGCAGCTGCTGATGATGGCCGGCTTCGAGCGCTACTACCAGATCGCCCGCTGCTTCCGCGACGAGGACCCGCGCGCCGACCGCCAGCCCGACTTCACCCAGCTCGACCTGGAGATGTCCTTCGTCGCGGAGGACGACGTCATCGAGGTCATGGAGGCGGTGATGGCGCGGGTCTTCGAGCTCGGTGCGTTCGAGGTGGGGCCGCCGCCGTGGGAGCGGATGCCCTACGACGAGGCGCTGCTGCGCTACGGCACCGACCGCCCCGACCGCCGCTTCGGCCTTGAGATCGTCGACCTCTCCGACGCGCTGGCGTCCACGGGCTTCAAGGTCTTCGCGGGCGCGATCGCGGGCGGAGGTGTGGTTCGCGCGCTCAACGCGGGCCCGTTGGAAGTGCCCCGCTCCGAGCTCGATGCGCTCACCGAGGCCGCCCAGGCGGGCGGGGCAAAGGGCCTGGTCTGGGGCTTCGTGGAGGAGGACGGCGGCTGGCGCTCGCCGGTGGCGAAGTTCCTGGGCGAAGCGGAGATCGCGTCGATCCTCGAGCGCCTCGACGGCTCGCCCGGCGATCTTCTGCTCGCCGTCGCCGACAGCCCCGCGGTGGCCGCGTCGGTCCTGGGGATGCTGCGCATGCGCCTGGCCCTCGACCACGGCCTCGTCCCCGCGGACTCCCACGACGCGCTGTGGGTGGTCGACTTCCCGATGTTCGAGCGAAACGAGCAGCAGGACCGCTGGGACCCCCTGCACCACCCCTTCACTGCGCCTGACGGCGACCTCGACGACCCCGGCGCGCTGCGCTCGCGCGCCTATGACCTGGTCGTCGATGGCTGGGAGCTGGGCGGCGGCTCAATCCGCATCAACCGCCGCGACGTGCAGGAGCGCGTGCTGGCGCTGCTGGGCATCTCGCCCGAGGAGGCGCAGGCGCGCTTCGGCTTCCTGCTCGATGCGCTGCGCTACGGCGCACCGCCGCACGGCGGCATCGCCATGGGCCTTGACCGCATAGTCGCGATCATCGCCGGTCGCCCTTCGATCCGCGACGTCATCGCCTTCCCCAAGACCGCAACGGGAGCAGATCCCCTCACCGGGGCGCCCGCGCCGGTCGACGACGCCCAGCTGCGCGAGCTCGGTCTGGCGCTGCGCAGGCCCGGCACGCGCTGACCTGGGCGCCGGATTGGAAGATCCGGCGTTTGCGCGGGTCCTCAGCGTTCACTGTCTGATCAGGCCGAACCGAAATTGTGCGGACCGCTGGGACGCGCACCGGGGCGGCCCTTTACGTCGTGCTAGACCCGCCCGGCCGGCGGCCTGTCGAGCACGAAGATCTCGAACGCGCGCTCGGGGCGAAACACGATTTGGCTGTGGTAGCCGATCACCCGGCACCCGGTGACCTGCTCGATCGCCTCCGTCATCGTCTTGGCCATCGCCTCCTGGAAGGCCAGGCGGTAGTTGCGCACTAGGTCTTCCTGGCCCGCCTCGAGCAGGGTCTCCTCATTGCGGGTGAGACCGCCCTCCAAGACCGCGAAGACGTAGATGTCGTTGATGTAGGTCTGCGCGCGCGTTGGCCCCTTGCCGTAGTAGCGCTTCTTCAGGCCCACCACCGCGTTGGAGATGGCCATGCGCATCGAGCCGCCCGGCTCGACCTCGACGTCGCGCGTCCAGTCCTTCTCTGTCAACCGCTCGCCCGGGTCATCCGGTGCGGGGCGTTCGCTGGTCTCGTCCTCGGCCATGCCTGCTTCCGGCAGCCTAGCGCCCCCTAAGCGTGCTGAGCGCTGGGCCTAGACTCGCTCGCGTGGATCGCACGCTCCTCGAGCACCATCTGTTCAGCCCTCAGGGTCGGGGGCGCCTGCCGCGTGGCGGCGCGGCCGGCGTGGCGGGCGGCGCCGGCTGCGGCGACGTGGCCCGGGTCGGCGTGGCCGTGGAGGGCGACCGGGTCGCCGCGGCGGGCTTTGAGGTGTCGGGCTGCGCGACCATGACTGCGGCGGGCAGCGCGACGGTGGCGCTCGCGCGCGAGCGACCCGTTCTGGAGGTCGCCCGGACCGGCGCGGGCGACATCGCCGCCGAGCTGGGCGGCCTGAGCCCCGGCAAGCTCCACGCCGCCGAGCTGTGCGCCGATGCGCTGCACCGGGCGCTGGGCTCGGCCGTCGCCAGATCGGGCGCGCTTGCGCGCCGCCCGGGGCGCGTTCTCGTCGCGATGAGCGGAGGGGTGGACAGCGCGGTCGCCGCGCTGCGCTGCGCGCAGGGCGGCGCCGACGTCGTGGCGGTCACGCTCGAGCTGTGGCGCGACGCCGAGAACGACCCCGAGCGAAGCTGCTGCTCGGCCGGAGCGGTGCGTGCCGCGCGGGCGCTCGCCCAGCGTGAGGGCCTGCCGCATCTGACCCTCGACCTGCGCGAGGCCTTTCGTGCCGGCGTGGTGCAGCCGTTCCTCGACGGCCACGCCGCGGGCGAGACGCCCAATCCCTGCATTCGCTGCAATGGCTCGGTGCGCCTGGACGCGATGATCGCGCTCGCCGGCCGGCTGGGGGCGGACGCGCTGGCGACCGGTCACTACGCGCGCGTGCACGACGACGGCGAGGGACCGCTCCTGCGCGCCGCTGCGGACCCGGCCAAGGACCAGAGCTACATGCTCGCCGGCCTCTCGCCCGAGGCGCTGGCGGCCCTGCGCTTCCCGCTCGGCGAGCTGACCAAGCCGCGCGTGCGCGAGCTGGCGCACGAGGCGGGGCTGGCGGTCGCGCGCGCGCCGGAGTCCCAGGACCTGTGCTTCCTGGCGGGTACCGGCAAGTCCGAGTTCCTGGCCCGCCACGGCGGCCTGGGTGAGCGTCCGGGGGACGTCGTCGACCGGACGGGCCGCGTGCTCGGACGCCACCGCGGCCACCATCGGTTCACCGTGGGCCAGCGCCGCGGGCTGGGCATCGGCGGAGGGACGCCGGCCTACGTGCTGAGCACCGACGCGCGCACCAACCGCGTCGTCGTTGGCCCACGCGACGCGCTGCGTCGCAGCGAGGTCGCGCTGCGCGAGGCGGTGCTGCACCGCGACGGCGCGCGCGTGGATCGCGTGAAGCTGCGCTACCGCTCGCGTCCGCTGGGCGCGATGGTCGCCGGCGACCCGCCGGCCGGCCGTCACGAGCGCCTGCGCCTCGACCTGCGCGAGCCCGTCCTCGGGACGCCACCGGGCCAGGCCGCGGTGCTCATGGACGGCGAGCTGGTCGTCGGCGCGGCGACGATCGCGCCGCCTCACCCCTGAGACCTTGCGCCCCGGTCCCGGTTCTGACGCGGCAGGCGCTGCGCCAGGCGGCCCATCGGCTCGACGGAGGCCTGGAGCGCCCCCACGCTCTCCGACAGGCCGTCGAGCGAGCCGAGCATCCGCTCCAGCAGGCCGCTGAGCCGGTTCATGCGCTCGTCGAGGCGCCCGATGATCTCCGGCATGTCGGCGAGGTGCTGCTGCACCTCGACCAGGACCGGCATCGTGCGCTCGATCGCGGCCATCCGGCCGTCCATGGGGGCGAGCACCCTCGTGGTGTCGGCGACGCGCGGCATGTCCTCGCGCAGGCCCGGCAGCACGTCCGTGTCCCTCGCGACGCGGTCAAGCGCCGCGGTCACCTCGCTCAGCAACGCGGTGTGGGCGCGCATCGCCTCGGTGTGATCCGCTATCGCCGACAGCGTGCGCAGCGCGTTGAACGCATTTGCCGGAAGGGCCATCAGCCGGTCGAGGGGGGAGAGCACGCGCGAGCCGCCGGGTTCCCAGGTCGACGTCAGCCGCGCGTGACCGCGGGCTGGGCGCGCCTCTCGAGCCGGTAGGAGTCAGCGTCGAAGCGGCGCGTGCGCGCCCGGTAGCGGAAGGTCCAGCTCGGCCACAGGGTCGTGTTGCGCCCGGTGTCGTCCAGATACCAGCTCTGGCAGTGACCGGCGGTCCAGACCGTTCCCTCCAACTCCTTGACGAGCTCCTCGTTGAACGCGTCCTGGACCTCCTTGCGCACCTCCACGGCGTCTGACCCTCGCAGTCCCATGACCCGCAGCGCATCGGCGATGTAGTTCATCTGGGACTCGGCCATGTAGATCATCGAGTTGTGGCCGAGGCCGGTGTTCGGCCCGAGCATGAAGAACAGGTTGGGGAAGCCCGCGACGGTGGTTCCCAGATAGGCCTGCATGCTCGGCGTCCAGGCCTCCTTGAGCGTCTGCCCGCTGCGGCCGCGGATGCGCTCGGCGATCGGCGGGTCGGTGACGTGGAAGCCGGTGCCGAAGATGATCGTGTCGACCTCGAGCTCCTCCCCGCCCCGGGTGACGACCGAGCGCGCGCGCACCTCCTGCACACCGTCGGTATGCAGCTCCACGTTGGGGTGGATAAGCGACGGGTAGTAGTTGTCGGAGACCAGGATCCGCTTGCAGCCGATCGTGTAGTCGGGCAGCAGCTTCTCGCGCAGTGCGCGATCGGGGACCTGGCGCTTGAGGTGCCACTGCGCGGCCGCGTTGGCCACCTTCATGAGCCGCGGGCGGCGAAATCCCGCGACGCGGGTCTGCTCCAGAACAGCGCCGCCCGGACGAGTGCGGGCGCGAACGGCAGCCAGCGCAGCAGAAAGTGCTCGGGGTCGGTGATCTGGTGGTCGAACCGCGGGACGATCCACGGCGGCGTGCGCTGGAAGAGGTGGAGCTTGTCCACCTGGGGCTGGATCTGGGGCACGAACTGGATCGCCGAGGCGCCGGTGCCGATCACCGCGACGCGCTCGCCCGTCAGATCGTGGTCGTGGTCCCAGCGCGCGGAGTGGAACATCTTGCCCTCGAACGCATCAAGCCCGGGCACGTCGGGGATCGTGGGATCGCTGAGCGGCCCGGGCGCGGCCACGAGCAGATCCGCGGTGAAGCGCCCGCCCGTGGTGTCGATGCTCCAGCGCCGCGCCTCCTCGTCCCAGGCGGCCTCGAGCACCTCGTGGCGCAGGCGGAGGTGGGGCATGACGCCGAAGCGCGCCGCGGTGTGGCGCAGATAGGCGTGGATCTCCCACTGCGGAGCGAACCCGCGCGTCCAGAACGGGTTGAGCTGGAAGGAGTAGGAGTAGACGTGCGAAGGGACGTCGCAGCAGCAGCCCGGGTAGTCGTTGTCGCGCCAGGTGCCTCCGAGGTCGCCGGCGCGCTCGAGGACCACGAAGTCCTCGAGCCCCTCCTGCTTGAGCCGGATCGCCATTCCCAGGCCCGAGAAGCCGCTCCCGATGATCGCGACCCGTACGTGCTCGACGGGCTGATCGCCGTCGGCCGAGCCGCTGCCCCCTACGTCCAAGGTCGGCTGTGAGGTCACCGGTGGTGCTTCCTCCCGCCCGACCGCCTCTGGGTCGGGCCCCTATGAGGGCGCGGACCCTACTCGAAGGGACCTCTACGCAGCGCCGCGAGGCCGTCCTAGACTGGCCGCTGCGCCATGGCGATGAGCTCGGATCAGATCCGCGAGACCTTCCTCGACTTCTTCGTCGCGCGCGATCACCGTCGCCTGCCCAGCGGCTCGCTCGTGCCCGCGACGTTCGATCCCTCGGTGCTGCTCACCACCGCGGGGATGCACCCGCTCAAGCCCTACTTCCTCGGCCAGGAGCGTCCGCCACACCACCGCCTGACGACCAGCCAGAAGTGCTTCCGCACACCCGACATCGAGGAGGTCGGGACAACGACGCGCCACCTCACGGTCTTCGAGATGCTGGGCAACTTCTCGGTCGGCGACTACTTCAAGCAGGGCGCCGTGGAGCTCGCCTGGGAGTTGTCGCTCGAGGGCTACGGCCTCGACCGCGAGCGGCTGTGGATCACCGTCTTCGAGGGCGACGAGCAGCTCAGCCTGGGTCCCGACGAGGAGGCGATCGAAGCGTGGCTGTCGGTCGGGGTCCCGCGCGAGCGGATAGTCCTGTGCCCGCGCTCGGAGAACTTCTGGCAAGCCGGCCCCACGGGACCGTGCGGTCCGTGCTCAGAGCTCTACTACGACCGGGGGCTGGACTTCGGCTCGGCGCAGGACCTGCCCGGTGGCGACAACGAGCGCTTCCTGGAGTACTGGAACCTCGTGTTCATGCAGTTCAACCAGGAGCCGGTCGGGACGCTCACGCCCCTGCCGGCGAAGAACATCGACACGGGGCTCGGGCTGAACCGGCTCGCGACGATCCTCCAGGACGTCCCGTCCGTGTTCGAGACCGACCAGTTCCGGCCGCTCGTGTCGCTTGGGGAGGAGCTGTCGGGGCGACGGTACGGCGAGGGCTTCGCGGTGGACCGCGGGCTGCGCATCCTCGCCGACCACTCGCGCGGGATGACCTTCCTGATCGCCGACGGCGTCGTCCCGTCCAACGAAGATCGCGGCTACGTGCTGCGCCGGATCATGCGCCGCGCGATCCAGCAGGGTCGCTCGCTGGGCATGGAGCCCGGCTTCCTGCCGCGCTACGCCGACCGGGTGACCGCGCTGATGGGGGGCGAGTACCCCGAGCTCCACCGTGAGGCGGCGGCCATCCGCAAGTGGTCGGAGAGCGAGGAGGCGGGCTTCGGGCGAACGCTGGACCAGGGGATGAGGCTGCTCTCAGAGCTCATCGAGCGGGCGCGCGAGCGAGGCGACGAAGGGATCGCTGCGGAGGAGGCGTTCCGCCTGCACGACACCTTCGGCTTCCCCTTCGACCTGACCCTGGAGCTGGTCGCCGAGCAGCGGCTGGGGGTAGACGAGCAGGGCTTCGAGGCGCTGATGGACGAGCAGCGCGAGCGCGCGCGTCAGGGCTCGGCGCGCAACCTCGACGACGGCCGGGTGCGCGAACGGGTGGTCGCCTTCGCCGGCGAGTCCGGGTTCGCGACACAGTTCGTGGGCTACGAGCGCACCGAGCAGCCGACGACGGTCGGGGCGGTGATGTCCGAGGGAGAGGACGGCCGCGTGGTGGCCAAGCTCGCGGAATCGCCCTTCTACGCGGCC
>JBBQNQ010000121.1:0-7020 GCA_038330095.1 Solirubrobacterales bacterium | reverse complement strand
GACGTCGCCGACCGGTTGACAGTCGCCGGAACGCCGGAGGACTGGATTCAGTGGCTGACCGATAGCTACGCACCCGCCGGCCTCAACCACGCGCTCGTGTCCTTCACCGATCCCTTCACCCTGGAGTCATGGGCCGGCACTCGGATCGACGACTTGCGAAGTCTTTCCGAGCAGGTCCGCCTCTTCGGCGAGAAGGTGCTTCCAGCCGTCGCGTAGTCGTCCGCTAGCCAGGCAGCCGGCTCGGCTACGCGTCTTTCACAGCGACCAGGGAGATGCTTTCCACGTCGTAGGTGCTGCAGGCGTCGAGCGCGCGCTCTGAGATGAAGCGGTAGTCGTTCTCGCGCACCTGCTTCACCTCGAAGCCGGCATCTTCGAGCGTCGCAAGGTAGCTGCGCCGGGGAATCGCTCCAGCGATGCAGGCGGCCCAGAGCTCGACGTTGCGCCGCGTCCGCTCCTTGAGCGGTCGGCCGCTGACGATGTCGGCGACGGCGATTCTTCCGCCCGCACGAAGGACCCGCGCCGCCTCTGTGAACACCCGATGCTTGACCGGCGATAGGTTGATCACGCCGTTGGATACGACGACATCGAAGCTCCCTTCCTCGAAGGGCAGGTCGTCGATCCGCGCCTCGACGAAGTCGACCTGCGAGAAGCCGTCGCGGTCGCGAAGACGAGCTGCCTTAGCCACCTGCTCATCCGTGAAATCCACGCCGACCACTCGACCCGAGTCGCCGACCTGCGCCGCGCCGAAGAAGACATCAGCGCCCGAGCCAGAGCCAAGGTCGAGCACCTCCTCACCGGGGCGGAGTGCAGCGAGATCGAAGTGGTATCCCACGCCGGCGAACGAGGCCAGTGCCTCGCTCGGGACCGCGTCGAGGACCTCTGCCGGGTATCCCAGATGCGAGGCGAGGGGCCGGCCGACCTCGAAGTGGAGCTTCCCGTCTTCCTCTCGGGCGACTTGCCGGTACATGTCCTTGACCTCGGCCTCCAGCCGGGCCGCATCGACCAGCGAGCTTGCGTCTGCCTGTGGCAGGCCGGCCGCCTGAAGCATCTCCTCGTTCGCGCCTGTCGCGCCTGAGCTCATCAGACCTCCTGGTTGCTCGGTTCGACCTTAGAACGCCTGGAGACCCCTCCCTCTGTCGAGCGAGGGGGCACGTAGTCGAGAAGCTGCTCGGCGAGAGCCCGCGGACGGGCGAGCGCGATGGCGTGGCCCGCGGGCAGGACGTCGGGTTCGACACCGAGGCGCTCGCGAGCCAGGCGCTGCTGGAAGGCCAGGGGGAAGAGCCGGTCGTCGCGGCCGCTGATGACCCGGACCGCAACGCCGTCGGGCCAGTCCGCCAGCGGGGTGGCGAAGATGCCAGCGCCCTGCTTGCGCGGGGTCGCCCCCGCGGCGGCTTCGGCAGGCACGTCGTGCAGGAAGACCTCTTCGAGGTCCGCCTCTGTCCAGTCGCGCATCGGCCCGTGGCGTCTGAGCGTCTCCGCAGCCGCGTCGGCGTGTCCAACGGCCTCCCACCACTCACCGGGCGACTCGCCACGCGCGGGGATCATCGCGTTCACGTACACGAGCAGCCGCACGGGTCGAGCGGCTGCCACGGCCGCCGCAGTGAACGCGCCGAGCGACTGCCCGACGATGACCGGGTCATCGCGATCGCCGATCGCCTCTATGGCCGCGGCGGTGTACTCGGGCAGGCCGGCCGTGTCGCTCTCACACGCCAGGTCGGGGGTCACGGTCTCGTGTCCGGCGGTCCGCAGCAGCGGCACGACCAGGTGCCAGTGATCGGGGCCCGAGCCGGCGCCCGGGAGTAGGACGAAGGTGCTCATGCTTACGCAGGTCGGTGGGCAGTAGATAATCATCTTGGGATGGCGTACGACGAGGATCTCGCACACCGGATCCGCGAGCTGATCGCGGCGGAGCCCGGAGTCACCGAGCAGCGGATGTTCGGCGGCCTTGCCTTCCTGGTCGGAGGCAATATGTCGGTGGCCGCCAGCGGGCAGGGAGGCCTGATGGTGCGTGTCGAACCAGACGAGACCGACGCCTTGGTCGCCAAGCCCCATGCGCGCACGTTCGAGATGCGCGGTCGCCCGATGCGGGGCTGGCTGCGTGTCGACGCGGAAGGCCTGCGCACCAAACGCGAGCTCGCAGCGTGGGTCAGGCGCGGCGTCGCGTACGCACGCTCACTCCCTCCCAAGCGGTCGCGCCGACGGTGAGCCCCGTGGAGCGCTTCGCCTTTTCCTTCGCTGCGCGCTACCGGTCGGCGGCGCGGGCCTTTGGGATCAGGCCGTCGACAGCCTGGGTCGAGGTGAGCGACGATACGCTCGACGCGCGGTTCGGTCCGTGGCGGGTCCTGACCCCGTTGCACAACGTCACCGGCGTTGCCATCACCGGTCCCTACGCGTTTTTCAAGACCGCAGGCCCGGCGCGCTTGGCCATCACAGATCGCGGGCTCACCTTCGCCACCAACGGCGATCGCGGCGTGCTGCTCACCTTCGCGACGCCCGTGCGCGGCCTCGACCCGTTCGGGCTGCTGCGCCACCCCGAGCTCACCGTCACCGTCGCCGACACCAACGGCCTCGCGACCCTGCTCAACCGGCGCCTGACACCGAACGCCACCGATGCCTAGTCTCGGCGCCGGGCTGATCGGCGCGAATGGAAGGCGCGTCGCGCTGCTTGGAGCGATCGGTGCGGCTTGCGCCTTCGTGGCCGCCCCCACCGGCGCGCTGAGCCCGGTTCAGACCGCCAGAGCCGCCGACAGGTACACGCCCCTGGTCCAGTCGGTGATGTCGACGCCGCGCTGGTTCAAGGACTCGGCGGGTCGCTTCCACGTCACCTACGAGCTCGAGTTGACGAACGGGTTCCCCGTGCCGGTGACCGTCACTTCGGTGACGGTGCGCGATGTCGGTCGCCGGCGAACGATCAGAAGGCTCACCGGCTCAAAGCTCACCGCCTCGATGACGCTGCTGGCCAGCCCCGGCGAGCCGGCCACCACGGTGCCGGGCTCGGGCTGGGAATCGTGTGGGTTGATGTCGTGCTGCCCAGCCGGCGGAAGGTGCCGCGGTCGATCGCGCACACGCTGAAGGTCGCCTTGCCGCCCGGTCTACCGGTTGCGAGGAAGATCACCTCTAGCGGCGCGTTCGCCCGCGTCGACCGCCGTCCGCCTGTTGTGCTCGGCCCGCCGCTTCGCGGGCCGGGGTGGATAGCCGTCGGGAGTTGCTGCGACGGTCCGCATCGCCGCTCCATTCAGCCGGTGAACGGCAAGCTCTACCTCGGCCAGCGCTTTGCCATCGACTGGAACGGCGTCGATGACGAGAACCGCTTCGTCGTCGGCGACCCGGAGGTCAACACGAACTGGGTGTTCTACGGCAAGCCCGTGATCGCGGTCGCCGACGCCCGCGTGGTGGCCGCCGTCGACCGCTTCCCCGATCAGATTCCCAATCGCCCCGAGCCGGTGACCATCGACCAGGCGGACGGCAACTACGTGATCCTCGCTCTCGGCGGCGGCCGCTTTGCGTTCTACGCGCATCTGGCGGCGGGCAGCGTTCGGGTCAAGCGCGGTGACCGGGTCCGCCGCGGCCGGGTGCTCGGCCTGCTAGGAAACTCAGGTAGCTCGACCGGGCCGCACCTGCACTTCCAAGTGATGAACCGTGCATCCGCCCTTGCCTCCGACGGCCTGCCCTTCGTGATCGATCGGTTCAGGTTCGCCGGTCGAATACCGCCCCTCAGCGCCTCGCTCGAGGCGTCGATCAACGACGGCGAGCCAGTGCCGATCGACACCGCCGGCAAGGGGCGCCGCGCTCAGGAGCTGCCACTGGGTCGCGACGTCGTCGGCTTTGCGCCGCGCCGAGAGCCATTGCCCTAAGGCGTCTCTGCACCTATTGTCGAGTGGTCGTTCGGGCGAGGGAGGGAAGAGCGTGCGCCTCACCCACATCGGCGGTCCCACGGTCCTGATCGAGGTCGGGGAGTGGCGCCTGTTGACCGACCCGACGTTCGATCCCGCCGGGAGGAGCTATCGCTTCGGCTGGGGGACGGGGTCGCGCAAGCTGACCGGACCGGCGATCGCCGCCTCCGATCTCGGACCGATCGACGCGGTGCTGCTCAGCCACGATCACCACGACGACAACCTCGACGCCGGCGGTCGCGCGTTGCTGCCGTCGGCCGGCACCGTCATCACGACTGTCCCCGGCGCCAAGCGCCTCGGGGGGAACGCTCGCGGTCTTGAGCCCTGGGCAGGCACGCGGCTCGAGACGCCTGGACGGCCTCGGATCGAGATCACGGCCACGCCATGTCGCCACGGGCCCCCGCTGAGCCACCCGATCGTCGGAGACGTGATCGGGTTCGCGCTTCAATGGGAGGGGCAGGAGCGCGGCGTCGTCTGGATCTCGGGCGACACGGTGCTCTACGACGGGGTGCGCCAGGTCGCCGACCGCCTGCAGGTCGGGACCGCGCTACTGCATCTGGGCGGCGTGCGCTTCCCGATCTCAGGCCCGGTGCGCTACACGATGACCGCGAAGGAGGCTCTGGAGCTGTGCCGGCTTGTGCAGCCGCACACCGTCATCCCGATCCACTACGAGGGATGGAAGCACTTTCAAGAAGGGCGAGAGGCCATCGAACGCGAGCTCGCGACCGCACCTGAGGAGGTTCGGGACCGGATTCGGTGGTTGCCGATCGGCGTTGCCACTGAGCTCGCCGCCTGACCGTCCTGCGCAAGTGGGTCAGGCGACGACCGCGGCGACCGCGGCCCGCAGCGATGGCGCGGGATCGGCGCCCCCCGGCAGCACACCGACCGGCATGCCGTCGGATCTGGCGAGCAGCGCCGACCGTGCCGGAGCGCCGACCGCGCGCGCAGCGACCGGATCGAGGAGCTGGACACCGACCGGGACCTACGCCGACGCCGCGCCTGGGTTGCGGGCAGCGGGCCGGTCGGCGCTCGGCGGCACCGCCGGCGGCGTCGGAACGCGCGTCAGCTAGGCCGCCGGCGCCCGAGCGCGATGGCGATCAAACCCGAGATGACGGCACGGGCACCATCGGGCTGTGCCGCCGACGGGGACGCGCCCGGATGCGACCGGGCAATGCGCACATGCAGTGCAGCGGGCATGCACCGGAACCGGATCGGGGGCGTGAGGGTTGCGTCCTCACCGTCGATTCCCGCCGCGACTGGCTCGCCGGAGCCGATCTCGAAGCTCTCACGGGTCCACTCCGCCCACGGACGCGAACGCTGACCGGGTCCCCGTTGGACGCTGGAACCGACCACCGCGATGCCGAGTAGCCCCTTGTCCATCCGTGGCCGGGTCCCGGATCCGAGCAGGCGTCCGAGCCGGTAGGCGTTGTTCGAGACGAGGATCGCCGCTCCCGAGCTGTGGCGCTCGCCCTCGGGATCGGTCCACTGGAGGTCGGGCTCCTTTCCCTCCGGCCCCAACACCTCGGGCACGGTCTCCAGCAGGGTGCGCAGCTTGTCCTCGCGGTAGCCGGCCTTCTTGACCGCGTCGGCGTAGAGACCCAGCGAGACGTTGTTCACGAATACCCGCCCGTTGACCTCAGCCAGATCCACCTTCCGCTCGCCGCCATCGACGAGCGCATCGAGCGCCCCGACCACATCGCGGCGCTCGACCCCGAGATCCAGCGCGAAGTGGTTGCGCGTACCCGCCGGAATGCAGGCGTACGGCAGGCCGTCCTCGGCCGCGATCGCCGCGACGATGGCCTGCGATCCGTCCCCACCGGCCATCGCCAGCGCATCGGCACCCCGGGAGACGGCGTCGCGCGCGAGCACCGCCAGGTCGTCGCCGGGCTCGAGCGCGATCGCCTCGATGCCGCGTGCCCGCGCCTCCTCGCCGAGGTTGAACCGCTCGACCTTGCCACCACCCGAGCGGCGAGCAGGAGCGCTGCCGCCGCCCACGCGACAGCGCGTGCCGCACCGCGCCGCACGACCCCGGACCAGGCGCCCACAGCAGCGAGCACCACGCAAGCGAATACCGAGAGGCCCGCGGGAAAATCGTGCTCAGCCGTCCCCACAGCGAACGCCGCCGCCGCCGCGCCGAGGAACAGGGAACCGATCGCCGCTATGCGCCGGCGCGTCATACGCTGCGCTCACGATGAGCTTGAAAGACCGGCTGGCAGACGCCCGACGACTCGACGTCGCCATCTACGTGGCGATCGCCCGCACGCCTACGCCGAGGCTCGACGGGGCCATGAGCCGGCTCTCGGCCGCCGCCGATTACTCGCGCCTCTCGATCGCTTCGTCCGTGCTGCTCGCGCTTGGCGGAGGCGCAGCCGGTCGCCGCGCGGCGCGCGACGGGCTGGCATCGATCGCGGTGACCTCGACCGTCGTGAACCTCGGCGTCAAGCCGCTCTGGCGCCGGCGCCGCCCGGGCCGGGAAGAGCACCGGGTGCCACTCGCCCGGCACGTGCCGATGCCGCGCTCCAGTTCGTTCCCGTCCGGGCACTCTGCCGCCGCCTTCGCGTTCGCCGCGGGGGTCGGGCACACGCTGCCCGGAACGGGGAGAGCGCTGCGCGCACTGGCTGCCCTCGTCGCGTACTCGCGCATTCACACGGGTGTCCACTATCCGGCCGATGTCGTGATCGGCTCCCTGATCGGATCGACGCTCGGGAAACTAACGACTCGACAGCAATCCCAACGAGAGGAGACTCCATGACCGAGAAGGCGGCGTTCAACGCCGAGGAATGGTCGGTCGTAACGACCTCACCGTTTCTCACCGCCATGCTCGTGGTCGCTGCTGACCGCGGAGGCACGGTACGCGAATCGGTGGCGATCTCGAAGGCCTACGCCACGGCACGCGACAACCAGCCCGGACCGCTCCTGCAGGCGGTGCTGTCGACGCCACCGTCCATCGATCCGAAGACAGCGGCGCGCACCCCAGAGGATCTCCGTCGCAATGCGCCTGAGACGCTTCGCAAGGCGGTCGCGATCCTCGAGCGCGTCGCCACCGAGGAGGAGCTCAATGAGTACAAGCGCTTCGTCTTCGGCCTGGCGGACACCGTCGCGCGCGCGCACCGCGAAGGCGGGTTCC
>JBBQNQ010000120.1:0-7070 GCA_038330095.1 Solirubrobacterales bacterium | reverse complement strand
ACCGCGGTACCGCTTGGGCAGCGCGCTGCGCACCTGCTCCACCGTCCCGGAGCCCAGGCGCCAGAGCGCGTCCATGACCTGAACTTGCAGGTCTCCCTTCAGATCGGTTGGTCCTGCCATCGCGGGCCAGTATCGCATCTGTGTGAGCGGACGCTCTATTTGGTACTACGCATTGTAGGACCGAGCCGCGGTGCTGCGGGCCCAGCCGCGACGGCGGCGGCAGTGCGCCTGGCGCGGGGGGCCCTCGGGCCGGTCTTCTGCCGAGATCGCCCGCTCC
Organism: Solirubrobacterales bacterium; assembly: GCA_038330095.1. Classification (GTDB taxonomy): domain Bacteria; phylum Actinomycetota; class Thermoleophilia; order Solirubrobacterales; family Solirubrobacteraceae; genus JBBPZA01. Next base: position 6,793 of record JBBQNQ010000120.1, on the reverse strand, counting down.
CCGCGCAGCTATGGACGCTGGAAGGCGGCGAGGAAGGCGAGGCCGGGACCCTGTCGAGCCTGGAACCGGAAGCCTGCGGCTTCGGCGCGTCGGCGCAGCACCGCGAAGCGCACGAAGTGAGGGTCAAGTGGCGGTATCTCGCCCACCACGAGGCGGCCGCCTGGGCGAAGGACGCGCTGCAGCTCGCGCAGCGCAGCGTCCTGATCGGGGATCTCACCGAGCACGGTGACGAGGTAGGCGCTGTCGAAGCTGGCGTCGGGATACGGAAGGCAGCGGGCATCGCCTTGGCGCGCCGTGATGTTCTCAATCCCGCGGGCGCGCGCATGCCACATGAGGTTGTCCAGCATCTCCCGCTGGACATCGAGCACATCCAGCGTCCCTCCCGGCTGCACCCACCCAGCGACCGGAAGCGAGTGGTGACCGGTCCCCGGTCCAACTTCAAGTAGCCGTTGCCCTGGATGGGGCTCCAGGATCCGTCGCAGCGCTTCAGGCGTGAGATAGGGACGCGGCGCGGCCAGCAGCCAGCGAGCCGAATAGGGACAGGGGAGAGGCTTCACCCGCTGCGAGATGACGGCAGCGACTGCAGCTATCACTGCCGCCGCCATTGCCCTCCTAGGAACGCGAACCCGCACTCTCGACCGTCGACCCCGGCGCGGACGCCCGCGCTTATAGGCGGTGCCGAACATCGCCGCTCAGGCGGGCGCCTCGATCTGGTTGGCCCGATCCTTGAGAATGCGAAATACCGCTTGGAGAAAGTCGTTGGCTCCACCCGCGGCGAGGGCGGTAGTTACTGGACCGGCAGCCGACGGGGAGATGACCCGCAAGCCCACCAGACCGAGTGCGGACCACGAGCCCACACAGCGGGAGCACGACATCAGCTCTCCAACTGTGTAGCGAAGCCCGCGACCCCGGGCCCTTCCGGGTCGATGGTCGGCGGTCTCGACGACGAAGGGGCTGCGTATCCAGGTAGCAATTCGCTCGTGAGCGAACACGTCAGCCAGGGAGAAGGTCGCGAGGACCAGTAGGACGACTTCGCGGGGCGCCAGGTTCACTTCTGCTCCCTGACGGTGCAAGACGCCTCCTATGCCCGCCAGCGCGCCTACATAGCTGACGTTGATGACCGCGTAGTCGACCGGTCTCGACGGATGTTCGTCTCGGCCCGCCCGCGCTTGGCCGCCCTGCTCACTAGCCATGCGCGGATCCTACACGGCGTAGGCGAGCCGTGTTTTCCATAACTCTGGACCTGTGGTTGACCCTTACGCGTCTGACCATACACTCGGCCCCGTATGCGAGCCCGACTTCGCGTCATGCTTGCAGGGGTTGCGATCCCGCTAGCCCTGTGGCTCGCCCTGCCGCTGTTCTCGAGTGCCGCCCTTGACCAGCGTGCCCGCAGTCTGGACCGGCAGATAGGCCGCAAGGAGCGGCTGATCGAGCGCCAGCGTGGCACGGAGAGCCGCCTGCAGGGCCAGATGGTGCGGTACAGCCGGACGATCGGGCGGCTCCAGGACCGACTCGGTGGGCTTAGCGCCCGCGAGGGCTCTCTACAGACCGACCTCGACGCAAAGCTGGCGGAGCTCGCCTCCATCCAGGAGGAGCTGCGCGGTCAGCGGGCCCTGCTGGTCCGCCTGCGAACACGGCTGTCCGTGTCGCGCCGGCTGCTCGCCGACCGCCTGGTCGAGCTGTACAAGGCCGATGGGCCGGACATCGTCACGGTGATTCTCAACTCCAACGGCTTCGCCGACCTGCTCGAACGCACGGAGTTCATCAGCCGCATCTCGCGGCAGGACCGGCGGGTCATCGTGCGAGTCACTGCGGACAAGGCGTCTACGATCCGAATCACCAGGCGTCTCGCGGCGCTGGAAGGTCGCCAGGAGGAGGTGGCCGGCCAGATCCTCGCCCGTCGCAACGAGGTCGCCTCGGTCCGCGAGCAGGTCACCGCGCAGCGAGACGACTTCGCGGAGGCCCGCTCGCGGCGCAACCGGCTGCTCTCGACGGTGCGCGGGAACCGGAAGGAGACCGAGGGGGACGTTGCGGCGTTGCGGCGTGAGAGCGCCCGAGTCACGAAGCGCCTTCAGGAGCTGGGCGCCGGCCCGAGCACGATGCCCGGGCCCAGCGGCGGTGGCAGCGGCATGATGGTCTGGCCGGTCAACGGGACGATCACCTCGCAGTTCTGCGAGCGGCGATCCTACGAGGCGTGCCATCCCGGGATCGACATCGCCGCGGCGACGGGTACGCCGATCCGCGCCGCCGCGCCCGGCCGCGTGGTCATCGCCGGCCCGCAGGGTGCCTACGGCAACTTCACCTGCATCCAGCACACCAGCGCAGTGACCTCCTGCTACGGGCACCAGTCGAGCATCGGCGTGAGCGTCGGTGAGCGTGTCCGGCAGGGACAGGTCATCGGCGCGGTGGGGAGCACCGGCCGATCGACCGGGCCGCATCTTCACTGGGAGGTTCGCCTCAACAGCTCACCGGTCAACCCGGCGAACTACCTCTGACGGCCGCTGCTCCCCGCGCCCGCCTTGCGCGCCACGGCGACGAACAGGCTGCCGGCGTTGAAGTCCTCGACCTCCACCTCCGCGAACGCATCCTCCAACTCGGCGACCAGATCAGCCTCCACGTCCCAGTTGCTCGTTCGCCTGAGAAGGGGCTTCATCACGGGATTGACTATCCGGGCCGGACCTCGGAAGGTCCGGCCGTCGAGCACCGCGAACCGCCCACCGCCTCGCAGAGTCTCCGCTACAACCGCGATCGCGGCGTCGTGGGCCGGCATGACGCTCAGGCCGAGCGTGCAAATCGCGGCGTCGAGGGAGCCCGCGGGAAGAGTAAGGCGCGCTCCGTCGTCCTGCAGGAACTCGATGTTCCCCCAGCCCGCGCGTCGCCGGCGTTCCCGGGCAGCCTCGAGCATCGCCGGGCTGTAGTCGACGGCGACAAGTCTCCCGGACGGGCCGATCGCGTCCTGGAGTAGCGGGAAGTTGACCCCAGGCCCGCACGCCAGGTCGAGGACTGCCGCCCCGCTTCGGAGGTCGAGAGCGTCGACTGCCAGTTGCCGCAGCCTCGGCCGGCGCCCGAGGTAGACGATCGCGTCCACCATGCGGTAGAGCCCGGAATGCGTTCCCCACCAGTCATACACCCGGCGGCCATGCTCGAGGTCGGTCATCGAGGAGGCTCACTGTCCTCGGCGTACCAGCTCCGCGGCTTCATGGCCAGCGGCTTCGGGCCGGCCCACACCAGATGTGGACGCCGATGGCACCTGGGAGGGTGTGTCGACGCTCGTCGGGCGTTGAGGCGCGAACGTGCGCAGCCGCAGCGAGTTGGTGACCACGAACACGCTGGAGAAGGCCATCGCTGCGGCAGCGACGATCGGGTTGAGCAGCCCGAGCGCGGCAAGCGGCAGGGCGGCGACGTTGTAGGCAAATGCCCAGAACAGGTTTCCCTTGATCGTTCGCAGGGTCCTGCGCGATAGTCGGATGGCGTCGGCCGCAGCACGGAGATCGCCGCTCACCAGCGTCAGGTCCGAAGCCTCGATGGCGACGTCCGTGCCCGTTCCGATCGCCAGGCCGAGGTCGGCTTGGGCTAGCGCGGGGGCGTCGTTGACCCCGTCACCGACCATCGCGACCACGCGACCTTCACTCTGCAGCGCGCGCACGACGCCCGCCTTGTCGGCCGGCAGCACCTCCGCGATGACCTCCTCGATCCCTACCTCGGCAGCGACCGCCCGTGCGGTGGTCGCGTTGTCACCTGTGAGCAGCATGGGTTGCAGGCCGAGCGCGCGCAGGCGTGACACGGCCTCGGCGGAGGTCGGCTTGACTGCGTCGGCGACGACGAAGATCGCGCGCACCTCGCCGTCCCAGGCGGCGAGGATCGCCGTGCGACCCTGTGCTTCCGCCTCACGGCGCGCGGACTCCAGCTCGCCCGGCTCTCGCAGGCCCCGCTCGACGAGCAGGGCGGGGCGGCCGGCGAGCACGCCGTGGCCTTCGACCGTTCCCTCCACGCCCATCCCCTCTCGGTTCGCGAAGCTCTCCGGCGCTGCAAGGGCGATCTGTCGGTTGCGGGCGCCGGTGGCGATGGCCTGCGCGATGGGGTGCTCGCTTGCATCCTCCAGCGCGCCGACCAGTCGGAGCGCGTCGTCGCGGTCGACTCCCTCGGCGACATGAACGTCGAGCAGGGTCATTCGCCCCGTGGTCACCGTGCCCGTCTTGTCCAGGACGATCGTGTCGACGCGGCGCGTCGACTCGAGCACTTCGGGTCCCTTGATCAGCAGCCCCAGTTGCGCGCCGCGACCCGTACCTACGAGCAGGGCCGTAGGTGTGGCCAGCCCGAGCGCGCACGGGCAGGCGATGATCAGAACGGCGACCGCCGCGGTGAACGCAAAGGCCGTTCCCTCGCCGACGAGCAGCCACGTCGCGAGGATGCCGAGCGCGAGCGCCAGGACGATCGGCACGAAGACCCCCGAAACTCGGTCGGCCAGGCGTTGCACGGGCGCCTTGCCCGACTGTGCCTCGGTGACCAGTCGCGCGATCTGCGCGAGCGCGGTGTCCGCGCCCACGCGGGTCGCCCGCACGATCAGCCTCCCACCGACGTTGACGGTCGCCCCGGTGACGGCGTCGCCGGGGGCGACCTCGACCGGAACCGACTCACCCGTGACCAGCGACTGGTCGACCGCCGAGGCGCCCTCGACCACCTCGCCGTCGGTGGCGATCTTCTCGCCCGGCCGCACGAGGAACCGGTCGCCTGGCCGCAGCTCCTCCACTGGGATCCGACGTTCGGCGCCGCCGGCATCGAGCACGGCCACCTCCTTGGCGCCGAGCTCCAGCAGCGCCTTCAGCGCAGCTCCCGCCCGGCGCTTGGCGCGGGCCTCGAAGTAGCGGCCGGCGAGGATGAAGGTGGTCACGACGGCGGCGACCTCGAGGTAGATCTCGCCGGTCCCGGCACCGCGCTCAGGAAGGAGCGTGAAGTTCATCCGCATCCCCGGCTCGCCGGCGTCGAGGAAGAAGAGGGCGACCACCGACCAGCTCCAGGCAGCGAGCACGCCGACTGATATCAGTGTGTCCATGGTCGCCGTAGCGTGCTTGAGGTTCGCCCACGCAGCGCGGTGGAAGGGCCAGCCCGCCCACAGGACGACCGGCGTGGCGAGCTGAAGCGAGAGCCACTGCCAGTTGTCGAACTGCAGTGAGGGCACCATCGCCAGCGCCAGCACCGGCACCGACAGGACGGCAGAGAACATCAGCCGGCGGCGCAGGGCCGCCGGCTGATCGCGTTCCTCTTCGCGCGCGGGCGCCGGCTCGTCGTCCTCGGCGGGCGGGAGCGTCGCTGCGTAGCCAGCGGCCTCGACGGCCTCCACCAGACGCTCCTGCGGGACGGCTGCCGGATCGACGGTGACCGTCGCTCGCTCGGTGGCGAAGTTCACAGACGCTTGCACGCCTTCGAGCCGGTTGAGCTTGCGCTCGATGCGCGACGCGCATGACGCGCACGTCATCCCCGCGATGGGGAGGTCGACGCGCTCGGAACGCGAAGCGCTCATGCGGACGGTTCGTATCCGGCTTGAGCGATAGCGTCACGAACGGCGCCATCGTTGACGCCCTCGCCGCGTACCTTCACGAGCTTGGAGTCGAGGTCGACCTCAACAGCGCGCACGCCGTCCACCCGCTCGACCTCTTCGGTCACGGCCGCCACGCAATGCCCGCAGCTCATCCCCTCGACGACGTAGCTGCGCTCTATATCGACCGACATCACCCGGACCTCCTTCGCGTTGCCTCTCAAGGTATCATACCCCCTAGGGGTAGTAGTGTAAGCTCCGACGCCATGTCAGACTCACGCCTCTTCGCGGAGTGCGGCGTGATCCCCGGAGGCAGCCATGGATCGGTCGAAACTGAGGTGATGCGGGGGCCGTGAGCGCGCTCACCCTTCTCTTCGTCCTCATCGCGCTGGTGCTCGGGTTGGCCGGCGCGGCCTACCTCGCCGTCCTGGCCAAGCAGGGGCGACGGGTAACGCTGCGCGAGGCGCAGCCCGCGTGGGTGCGCTACCACGTCCGCTACTACACATTCGCGCTGCTCTTCATCGCCTTCGACATGGAGATGGCCTACATGTATCCGTGGGCCGTCGTCTTCCGGTCCCTCGGCTGGTTCGCCTACGCGGAGATCGGCTTCTTTCTCACCGTCCTGGGGCTCGGCATCCTCTACGCCTGGCGCGAGGGGGCGCTGCGGTGGTCGTGACGCGGCGGCAACCGGCCATGGTGGTGCCTGACGACCACGCGTGGGCGGTCGCCGGCGCCGACGTGCGCGCGAGCGGCTACGAGCCGGTCGCCAGCGCCGCGGCGGCACGGGTCCTCGCGGGCCCTGAGCGGGTGCCCGCTGAGCTCGTCGACGCCCTGCGCGACGCCTGGGACGGGATGGCGGAGCCGCGGCGCGTCGAGGTCCTGGGCGACCCATTTGGGAGCGGGGTCGCGCTCGAGGAGGCACTCCGGCCGGCGAGCGCTCCGGGAGGAACGGCGAGTGGGGCAGACCACGGCGCCGGAGGGATGGACCACGGCGAGCACGGGGCCATGGACCACGGTGGGCACGGGGCCATGGACCACGAGCACATGATGGAGATCGTCGGCGAGCCGAGCCGCGACGGGCTCGTCATGGAGAGCATGGACTTCGTTCTGGGGCCACTCGATCCGGCGTTGCCGACCGGGCTCGTGGCGGAGGTGTCGCTCGATGGCGATTTGGTGGCGTCGTGCCGGCTCAGGGCCACCTTGCGGGCCGAGCGAGACCCGCTCGCTCCACGCGCCTGCGAGGCGGCGGCGGCGACG
>JBBQNQ010000119.1:0-7115 GCA_038330095.1 Solirubrobacterales bacterium | reverse complement strand
GGCACGAAGCGCGCCTCGCCCTCGTGCTCGGAGAAGAAGCGCACCATCGTGGCGACGTAGTCAGAGAACGTCGGCGGGCGCAGCCCGCGCGGCCCCAGCAGCGCGACCGCCCGGCGGGTGTCGTAGACCACAGGGTGGTTGAGGTAGGCGATCGACTCCCGCGGGGTGCCCGAGAACAGCTTGCGCACGGTGCTCGACCGCAGCGACGCCGCGACGAGGGAGGGCGGTACCCGTCCCCTCGGCGCGCGTCCGGCGTATTCGCTCGAGAGCAGCCCGACGAGCTCGCGCGCGCTGAGCGGGTCGGGGTCAACGAGGTGCAGCGTCTCGCCGAGCGTCGCCGGGTCGCCCGCTGCAGCGGCGATCGCCGCGACCACGTAGTCGACGGGGACGACATTGAACGCGGCGTCGGAGCGGCCGAACTGCGGCAACGATCGGCCCAGCGCCCGGGCGCGCGAGATCGCGCGCAGGAGGTAGTAGGGGCCGTCGAACTTCTCGGTCTCGCCCGTGCGCGAGTCGCCGACGACGATCGCGGGGCGCAGGATGGTAGTCGGGACGCGGTCCATCAGCTCGCGCACCCACACCTCGGCCTGGAACTTCGTGGACTCGTAGTGGTTCTTGAAGGACTGGCCCATGACCAGCTCGTGCTCGTAGACCACTCCGGTGCGCGTGCCGGCGACGTAGGCGGTGCTGATGTAGGCCAGCCGCTCGAGGTTCTTCGCGACTACGCACAGCTCGAGAACGTTGCCCGTCCCCTCGACGTTGACCTGCTGGGCGATCTCGAAGGGAACTGCGAGGTTGTAGATGGCCGCGAGGTGGAACACGTGCCGCAGCTCGGAGCCCAGCCGCGCGTAGTCCGCTTCGCCCAATCCGAGCCGGTGGCTCGCGATGTCGCCCTCCAGGACCTCGATCCGTCCGGAGTCGATCTCCGCGGCGATGCTGCGGCCCACCTCGAGCATCCGCTGCTCGACCAGCGCGACGACCCTCGTCTCAGGGTCCGAGGCGAGCAGCTCGCGGACCAGGCGGCGGCCGATGAAGCCCGGAAACCCGGTGACCAGGGTGAGCCCCGAAGCCATGGTCACGCGTCCGGGGGCTGGATCTCGCGCTTGAGGATCTTGCCGGTCGGCCCCTTGGGCAGGTCGTCGAGGAACCAGATCCGGCGCGGGTACTTGTAGGCGGCGACCTGCTCCTTGCAGTGTCCGCGCAGCTCCTCTTCGCCCACCTGCTCGCCGTCCTTGAGCACGATCGCCGCGCCGACCTCCTCGCCCAGCTCGGAGTGCGCAACGCCGACGACAGCCGCCTCGCGCACCGCCGGATGCTCGTAGAGCACCTCCTCGACCTCACGGGGATAGACGTTGTAGCCACCGCGGATGATCAGGTCCTTCTTGCGGTCGACGATGAAGAAGTAGCCGTCCTCGTCGACCCGTGCCATGTCGCCCGTGGAGAACCACCCATCGTCGGAGATCGCCTCGGCCGTCGCGTCGCGCCGCTCCCAGTAGCCCTTCATCACGTTGTGGCCGCGGATCTGGATCTCGCCGACCTCACCCTGGGCGAGCGGCTTGCCGTCGTCGTCGACGACGCGCATCTCCACGCCCTCGATCGGCGTCCCGATCGAGCCGGGCTTGCGCTCGCGGTCGGGGTGGTTGAAGGAGGCCACCGGAGAGGTCTCCGAGAGCCCGTAGCCCTCGAGCACCTTGGCCCCGAAGGCCTGCTCGAAGCCCTTGAGCAGCTCCACCGGCAGCGACGCCCCTCCAGAAGCACACACCCGCAGCGACGAGGTGTCGAAGGACTCACGACCGGAGTGGTGGAGCAACGCCCCGTACATCGTCGGTACGCCCTCGAACACCGTGACCTTGTCGCGCTGGACGATCTCCAGCGCCTCGCCGGGATCGAAGCGCGGGAGCAAGGTGATGGTCACCCCCGCGGTCATCGCGGCGTTGAGCCCGCAGGTCTGGCCGAAGGAGTGAAACAGCGGCAGGCCCCCGAAGATCACGTCGCCTTCGGTGAGGCTGAACAACCCGACGCCGGCCTGCGCGTTGCGGCGCAGGTTCGCGTGCGTGAGCTCGGCGCCCTTGGGGCTGCCGGTGGTTCCCGAGGTGTAGAGGATGACCGCGGTGTCGTCCTCCTCGCGCTCGGCGACCTCGGGCAGCGGGTCGTGCCGTGCCACCAGCTCGTCGAAGCGTCCGGGCTCCACAAGGATGCACTCGGCGCCCGCGTCCCCTGCCCCCGCCTCGGCGTCCTTCGCGAAGTCGTGCCAGGCGATGAGGACCTTGGCTCCGGAGTCCGACAGGTAGTACGCCACCTCGCGCCGGCGCAGGAGCACGTTCATGGGCACGACCACCGCGCCGGCCCGCAGAACGCCGTAGTAGGCGAGCGGGAAGTAGGGGACGTTGGGGAGCATGATGCCCACGCGCTCGCCCGGCCCTACGCCGCGCTCGCGCAGGAGAGCGGCAACTCGCGCACTGCCCTCGTCCAGCGCCGCGTAGCTCAGTTCACGGTCGCCGAGCTTCACGGCGACGTGCTCGGGAGAGCGCTGCGCGCTGGCGGTCAGGACGTAGGCGAGGTTGCTGCTCATCTTCGGTGTCTCCTCCTCGGTGTCGCGGGGAGTATCCGTCACGCGCCGGCCCGGCGTGCTTTTACCGCTTGACCGCCGCCCAGCCGGGTACGGGGCGCGTGCTGTATCAACCGAGAGGATTCATGTGACGAACCCCGACACAACCGAAGACACGACCGGAGGAGTGCTCGGCAAGGTCGCCGGCAAGGCCAAGGAAGCGGCCGGCTCGCTCACGGGCAACGACGACCTCGCTAGAGAGGGCCGGCTGCAGCAGGCCCAGTCCGAGGCGGAGGTCGACGCGCGGCGCGAGGCCCGCGAGGCCGAGCAGCGCGAGGCCGAGGCCGAGCTTGAGAACCGCAAGGCCGAGAACGACGTCGAGCGCCGGCGCCTGGAGGCGGAGGTCTCCGCCAAGGAGCGCGAGGCGGCCATCGAGCGCGACCGCCTCGAGGCCGAGCAGGGGGCAGACGTCCAGGCTCGCCTGGAGGCCCAGCGCGCCGAGAAGGATCGCCAGGCCGAGGAGAAGCGGGCGCGCGAGCAGGAGCGCGTGGCGAAGGCAGAGCGGGTTCAGGCGTCTGAGCAAGCCGCCGACCTGGAGCAGGAGGCGCGCCGGGCGGAGACCCGCGCGGATGCCGTCGATCCGGAGGTCAAGTAGATGAGTCCCATCAGAGACTTCTCCCGTGCCGCCGTCGGCGGCTATCTGAAGTTCGTGACCTGGCCGGTGAGGACGGGCCTGCGCGCCGTCGGGCTCGGCGCGCGCAACGGCTCGGCCTCGGGTGCCGAGGTCGCGGTCGACCGTGTCGACGCCGCCGTGCGCGGCGCTGCCGGCACCGTGCTCGCCGATGACGAGCTCAAGCGCGATGCCGGGCGCCGGCGGACCGCCGCCGACCAGCGCGAGCGCGCGCTTGACCTGCGCGAGGAAGCAGAGGAGCGCGCCCAGGCGGCCAAGCAGGACGCCGCCGAGCGCGAGAAGGCCGCCGAGCAGCGCAAGCGCACCGCCGCGCGGCGAGCTAGCCAGCGGCGCGAGCAGGCGCAGAGCAAGCGCCAGAGCGAGCGGGCGCGCGCCCAGAAGGCCACCCAGCAACGCAAGTCCGCCAGCGAGAAGGCGGAGGCGCGGGCCAAGGAGGCCGCTCAGGACAAGGAGCGCGAGGCGCGCCTCGAGACGCTCGACCAGGAGGCCGAGGCGCTCGCCGAGCGCGAGAAGGCGCTGACCGCGAAGGACGAGGCCAAGCGCCTGCGCGATGCCGCCAGCAAGGCCAAGGCGGAGCGCAAGGAGACCGGCTGACGCGAGCCGGCCGCCGGGTCCGGGGCTTACAGGCTTCGGACCCGGCTCGGCGCGCGGTCTGACACGGACGAACGTGAGCTCCGCGCTGAACCGGTCCCGGGCGAACTCGTTCCATCACAGCGAGTTCCCGGCGCAGCGGGTCGCGGCCGAACGTCGCGCGACGGTCTCGATCTGCCTGCCCGCCCGCAACGAGGCCGCGACCGTCGGTCCGATACTCGAGCAGCTGCTGCCGCTGCGCGAGCGCGGCGTGGTCGACGAGGTCATCGTGCTCGACGACTCGCGGGACGGCACGGGCGCGATAGCGGCCACCCTCGGCGCCGAGGTGCGTGACCAGTCCTCCCTGTGCCCCGAGCAGGGGCCCGTACTCGGCAAGGGCGACGCCATGTGGCGCGGGCTCGCAGCGGCGCGCGGGGAGATCGTCTGCTTCCTGGACGCGGACTCCGAGAGCTTCGGCGAGCACTTCGCGTGCGGGCTCATCGGCCCGGTCGCCTGCCTGCCGGAGATCGCTTTCGCCAAGGCCCACTACCGGCGACCGTTCCGCATCGGCGCGGTGAGCCTCCCCGCGGACGGCGGGCGCGTGACCGAGCTGACCGCGCGGCCGTTGCTCAATCTCTTCTATCCCGAGCTGGCAGGCTTCCTGCAGCCGCTGGCGGGCGAGGTCGCCGCCCGCAGGGAGCTGCTCGAGCGCCTGCCCTTCGTCACCGGTTACGGCGTCGACGTTGCGTTGCTCATCGACGCCTGGCGGGCCGTCGGCCTGGAGGCCCTCGCGCAGGTCGACCTCGACGTGCGCCAGAACCGCCACCAGCCGCTCGACGACCTCGTTCCCATGGCCCACGCCGTTCTGGCCGCGGTGATGGAGCGCGTGGCCCGCGACGGCCGGGCGGCCTCGGCCGCCGCCGGCGCTGCCGTCGAGCGCCCACCGATGGGCCGGCGCGTCGCGGCGGGGTGACGTCAGCCCGAGAACGCCTCGGCGATCAGCACCGCGGTACCGAAGACTCCGGCGAGGACCGCGACCGCGGCGACGACCCGGGTCGGCGGGCCGCCGTGGATGCCCGTCTCGTGGACTGCGGCGTGACCCTTCCCGCGGGCGATGAGCCAGCGGTTGACCGGGAAGGCGAACCCCCCGGCGACGACGAGCGAGAAGGCCAGGCTGCCCCAGAACAGCAGCGAGGAGAGGCCGGCGTCCAGCGCGCCGGGGACGGCGAGGACGATCGCGTTGTCGACGACCTCCATGGTCGCGATGCTCAGCGTGTCGGACGCGAGAGCGATGGGCACGACCGCGGCGAAGGCCATGCCGGCGCGCAGGAGCGGCAGGCTGGTCAGGCCGTAGCCGAAGAGGAATGCGAGCGCGACCGAGAGCGCCACGGTCGACCAGTTTCCCCAGCCCGCCGCAGTCCCGATGAACATCCCCAGGATCTCGCCGATCGCGCAGCCGGTGAGGCAGTGCAGGGTCGCGCTGAGGGCCACGCCGTCGAGGGCACGGCCCTTCGTAGGAAGGGAATGATGGTGGGAGGGCGACGTGGCGGCCGACATAGGGAGGGATTCTAGTACCCCTTGGGGGTATGTCAAGATCAGTGTCGTACTGGATCAAGATCGTGGGTACGGGAAAGCGCCCATCCGCCTCTTCGACGCGCAGGGCCGCCGCGCGGAGGAGCTCATGCGCCGCTACTCCGACAGCCCCACGGCTTCTAGGGCCTTCGACCTGACGCGGTAGCCGGTCCCGTAGATCACCTTGCCACCACGGAAGCGAAGCACCTGGGTGACGTCCTGCTCCACTTCGACCCCGACCTTCGAGCGGAACCGCTGGTGGGTCGGAACCGCGACGTAGTCGCCAACTGGCAGGAAGTCCTGGGGCTCGATCGAGAGCTCCTCGAATGCGTCGAGCCAGCCCTGGAGCCAGCGCCGGAGCCCGCTCGTAGCCATGGTAGGTGCCGGCGTCCGGGAACTCGGCGATCTCCACGATCACGACGTCGGGGTCAAAGAGCTCCCAATACTCGCGGACGTCGCTCATCTCACTTCCGGCCCCCGCTCGCTCCAGCAAGACTCGCGTCGCCACGTAGACGCGCCGGGCGATCTCCACGTTCTCCTGCGACATCGCCCGCCGAGTATCGCTCAGAAGCGTGACGTCGGTCACACAGCGGTTGAGCGCGCCACTATTGAGGTAGGTTCAATAGCACGATGGAGGCTGCGACGATCGAACGCTCCGACCAGGCCGCCGCGCTGCCCCGCGAGGCGCGGGTGGTCGTCGTGGGTGCGGGCTTCTCGGGCCTGGGCATGGCGATCCGCCTGGTTCAGGCCGGGATCGATGACTTTGTCGTGCTCGAGCGGGCGCAGGACGTCGGCGGCACCTGGCGCGACAACACCTACCCGGGCTGCGCTTGCGACGTTCCCTCGCACCTCTACTCCTTCTCCTTCGCGATGAACCCCGACTGGAGCCGGACGTTCTCCGGCCAGGCCGAGATCTGGGACTACCTTCGGCGCTGCGCCGACGAGCATGGCGTCACCGAGCGCGTGTGCTTCGGCCACGAGGTGCTCGATGCCTCGTGGGACGAGACCGAGCGGCGGTGGACCGTCGAGACCTCCCAGGGCCCGGTTCGGGCGCAGTTCCTGGTGATGGGCACCGGTGGACTCAGCGAGCCGTCCGTCCCCCACCTCCCGGGTCTGGAGGAGTTCGAGGGCAAGGTCTTCCACTCGGCCGCCTGGGACCACGACCACGACCTCACCGGCGAGCGCGTCGCGGTCGTCGGCACGGGCGCCTCCTCCATCCAGTTCGTCCCCCAGATCCAGCCCAAGGTCTCGAGCCTGCACCTCTTCCAGCGCACCCCGCCGTGGGTCATGCCCCGGCCCGACCGCGACGTGACCGCCCTCGAGCGGCGGGTCTACCGCAGGCTGCCGGCCGCCCAGCGCGCCATGCGCGCAGCGATCTACGCCGGTCGCGAGGCGCTCGTCCCGATGCTCATGGGCAACCGCACGCTGGGCAGGATCGTCGCGGGGCGAGGCCAGCAGCACATCCGCTCGCAGGTGCCCGACCCCGATCTGCGGCGGAAGGTGACTCCCGACTACGCGGTCGGCTGCAAGCGCATCCTGATTTCCAACGACTACTACCCGGCGCTCTCCCAGACCAACGTAGAGGTCGTGACCGAGGGCATGGCGCGGGTGGGTCCCCGCTCGGTCATCGCCGCCGACGGCACGGAGCGCGAGGTCGACACGATCATCTTCGGGACGGGCTTCCACGTCACCGACTTGCCCGCGAGCGCGCACGTGCGCGGCCGCGACGGCACC
>JBBQNQ010000118.1:0-7124 GCA_038330095.1 Solirubrobacterales bacterium | reverse complement strand
GCTCGAGTCGCTGCCGGTGATCCTCACCGCCCTGGTGCGGCGCAAGATCGGCCTCCGCCACGTGCTCGGGCACCCGAACCGCAGGCGCTTCAAGGACCTTCGTCGGCTCCTCGACCCGATCGAGCGCCGCAAGCAGCGCTACGAGCTCAATCTCTACGTCAGCGGCTATGACGACGAAGGCCCCCCGCAGGTCGCCGGCAACGGCCCGGCGCTGGTCGCCACCGGCACCAGCGGAGTGAGCGCTGCTCAGGACTCGCGCCGCGAGGAGAAGGACAGATGAAAGTCGCCTACTGGCCGGGCTGCGTCAGCCGCGGCTTCACTCCGGAGCTGCACGGCTCGATGGCGAAGGTGGCGCCGCTGCTCGACATCGAGCTGATCGAGCTCGACCGCGCTGCGTGCTGCGGCGCCGGGGTGATCGCCGAGCACAACCAGGAGCTCGCGGACACGCTCAACGCCCGCACGTTCGCGGTCGCGCAGCAGACCGACGGCGAGCTGATGATGAACATCTGCTCGACCTGCCAGGGCGCTCAGACCGAATGCCAGCAGCGCCTCGACGCAAACACCGCCTACCGCGAGCACGTCAACGAGTCGCTCCAGCCCGAGGGGCTGTCATACCAGGCGGGGCTGACCAACAAGAACTTCCTCTGGCTGCTGGTCGAGGAGATCGGCCTGCCCGCGCTTCAAGCCAAGGTCATCCGCCCGCTCGCCGACCTCCGCGTGGGGCCTTTCTACGGCTGCTACATCGTGCGCCCCATGGACCAGCTTCGGATCGACGACGAGCATCCACGCCACCGTTACCTGCACTGGGTGATCGAGGCGCTCGGCGGCACCGTCGTGGACTACGCCGGCGTGTACAAGTGCTGCGGCTTTCCGATCATCACGATGAGCAAGCAGGCGTCGCTGCGCCAGGCCGGCCGCCACCTCGGCGACGCGCTCGACGCTGGCGCCGACTGCCTCGTCACGCCCTGCCCTCTGTGCCACCTCAACCTCGATTTGCAACAGCCGATGGCAGAGAAGGTTGTCGGCCGCGAGCTCGGCCTGCCGGTGCTGCACCTGCCCCAGCTCGTCGGGCTCGCGCTCGGGCTAGAGCCCAAGCAGCTCGGCATGAGCAAGCACGTGGTCCGCCCAGCGTCGGTGATCGACTGGAGCGCCGCGGTGGTGGCTGGGAGGACGGGGTAGCTCAGCTGGGCGCCGGCGCGACTGGCGCCGCCGCCACCAGGCCGGCTTCGATCAGCGAGTCGAGCAGCAGGTGGAAGTAGATGACTCCCGCGTAGGGGTGCCAGCGGGCGAGCAGCCGTGCGATTCCGTCGTAGTCGAGGGGATGGTCGACGTCGAAGAAGCGCTTGAGCTTGTTGCGGGCGCCGACGTCATCCCCGGGAAAGACGTGCAGACGGCCCAGGCCACGCAGCAGTACGTACTCCGCGGTCCAGCGGCCAACGCCGTACAGGCTGGTCAGGCGCTCGACCGCCGTGTGGTCATCAAACTGCTCCAGTGACTCGAGGTCGAGATCCGCGTCCGCGATCGCGGCGGCCGCCTCGAGGATCGTGCGCGCCTTGGCCGCGCTAAACCCCATCTGGTTGAGCTCGTCCAGCGTTACCGACGCGAGGTCCGCCGGACGGGGAAACGCCCGCAGCTCCTCGGGATCCGCGGCGACCGGGCGTCCGTACGCGGCGGTCAGGCGGCCCACCAGGTGGATTCCGACGGTGATCGACAGCTGTTGGCAGGCGATCCCGTTGACGAGCGCCTCGAAGACGGTGGGGAAGCGCGGCGGCTTCAGCCCACGCAGACGCCCGGTGAGCTGATCGAGCAGCGGATCCTCGGCGGCCATCGCCGCGAACCCCGACAGATCGACCGTCAGACCAAGCAGCCTGTCGAGGCTCCGGCGCGCGGTCGCATCGGCGCGCTTGTCCAGATGCCGCCCCGAAAGCGCGACGGCCAGGCGCGGGGCGTCGATCGGACCGGTCTGGGTAACCGACAGCGCGACCGCCTCCTCTCCGAGTGCAAGCGCCCGGCGGTAGACCCGCCCGTCCCAGCAGTCGATCACGTTGTGCCCGCGACGACGAAGCGCCCAGGCCGTCAGGTCGAGACGGAACGGGGCCCGAGGCTCGATCACCAGCTGGCTATGGCCCGGCGCTCGGCGCGCAGTCACGGCGGGCATCGACGCGCTAGACACCCCGCACGTTGACGATCACCGGATCCTGAACGATGTGCAAAATCGTACGGCCGAAATTGGCGAGGCTTGCTTGGAAGCTATCGCGGTGCAGGTGGATACCGGTGTCCTCGACGTCACCGGGCTCGTTCTCGCTGGCGGCGCGGACCGGCCAGAACACCGTCGGGTGCTTTCCGTCCGTCGGCGTTCCGAGGTGCCCACGGAAGACGGCCACGAGTGTCTCCGGGTCGCTTTGATCGACGACCCGGACCGCCACGCGCGAGCCCACGAGCGCTGTCAGCGCTTCGATGACTTCGTCCCAGCCCAACTCGAGGGTCTGAGTGTGATGGGGATCTGCCGGTGTCGCGGTGGTGGCGTCCATGTCGCCTACGGGGTCTTGGAACGTGTCGCGGTCAGAGCCGGGCGCTTTCCGGCGGTTGGCCGCTTTTTTCAGGACTTGGGTCGCGGCGGCGACCATCCGCGAGCGACGGCCCTGCGCGGCCTGGTAGCGCGGCCGGTCGGCGACCGGCATGAGATCTTGAACGGTCTCCGCGATGTGACGGACGCCGCGCGGGTTGGTTTCGGGATCGCGTAGAGGTGGATGAGGGGAGGGAGCGAACGAACCACGTTCGGGATCGAAGCTGCGAGCCGTGCCTACTTCGCTGTCTTGGTCTTCTGACATTTGGGCCTCCGGAATCGGTGCTTCTCTAGCGTCGGTTCGTCTCATGTTCTTACGGTTCGCCCCGCGCTCAACGACGTCGGCGACTGCGTCCCCGGGACCAGAAGGGCGAGTCACTGAGCACGCCTTTTTGGCTACGCCTTGATCCTGCTCTGCTACGACGGATCAGCTGATGCTCGCACGGCTATCAAGCACGCGGGTGAGCTGCTGAGCGGCCAGCCGGCAACCGTGTTGACCGTATGGGAGTCGTTCGTCGAGGTGATCACGCGCACTTCGTTTGGTCTCGGGATGGCCACCGGGGGTGGTCAACATCGAGGAGATCGACACCGCCACCCGAGAGGCCGCGCAGACGCGGGCCCAGGAGGGAGCAGAGCTCGCCAAGCAGGTGGGCTTGGACGCCAAGCCACGTACCCGCACGCAGGTGACAACCGTGGCAGCGGCGATCCTCGACGAGGCCAACGACCTCGACGCGACCGCGATCGTCGTAGGTTCACGTGGCTCACTGGTCTGAAGTCGCTGATGCTGGGAAGCGTCTCCCACGGTGTTAGCCAACACGCCGACCGCCCTGTGATCGTGGTTCCGTCCGCCGAGGTGGCAGCCGCCCGAGCTGATCGAGGCTGACCCGACGTTGCGGCTGGGGGGCCAGCCTTGCCTGCTGACGCCGGGCCGCGAAGCCCGGACCGCCGCGCCTTAGCCTTCCAAGCACCGACGCTTCGACGTCCTCGTCGCAGCTCAGCTCAAGGACCCGAGTGCGCCGGGATCTGGAGGTGTGGGGGTGGTGCCGCGCTCACGCCGTGCTCGGCGGTGGGTGTATCCCCGGGCTCGGTGATCAGCCTCGCACCGCGCCCGCGGGTCACGAAACTGACCGCCCAGCGGGTGAGGACTAGCAACCGGTTCTGGAAGCCGATCAGATAGAAGATGTGGACGCTGACCCAGGTCAGCCAGGCGAGCGCGCCGCTGAGCTGAATCCCCTTGATATCGGCGACGGCGCTGGCCCGACCGATCGTGGCGAGGTTGCCCTTGTCGACGTAGTGGAAGGGTTCCGGCTGGGCGCCCCGCATACGCGTCTGGACGGAGCTGGCGGCGTAGCGGCCCTGTTGCATCGCGACCGATGCCAGGCCGGGCAGCGGCACCTGGTGGCCGGCGGCGTTGTGCACGCTGACCATGTCCCCGAGCGCGATCACCTCGGGGTGCCCCTCGATCGTCAGGTCTTCTCTCACCGCCACCCCTCCCGCGCGGTCGGGCTGGGTCCCGCTGGCGGCGGCGAGCGAGCCGGCGAGCTCGGAGGCGACCACGCCGGCCGCCCACACCATGGTCCGTGTTGGCACGCGTACGGTCGTGCCTTCTGAATCTCGGGTGCAGACCGAATGCTCGTCGATGTCGACGACTGACGTCTCGAGCACGAGCGTCACGCCGAGGCGCTGCAGCGCACGGGCGGCTCTGGCCGAGAGCCGCAGCGGAAACGGCGGCAGAATCCGCCCGGACGCCTCGACGAGCAGGATCTGGGCATGGCGCGAGTCGATCGCGTGGAAGTCGCGGCGCAGCGTGTCCCGCGCGAGCTCCGCGATCTGTCCGGCCATCTCGACGCCAGTCGGCCCGCCGCCCACCACGACAAACGTCAGCCAAGCCGCGCGCCGCTCCGGGTCCGGCTCGAGCTCGGCGGCCTCGAACGCGGTGAAGATCCGCCGCCTGACCGCGAGCGCGCTCTCCAGCGACTTGACCTCGAAGGCGAAGCGCTGCCACTCGTCGTGGCCGAAGTAGGAGTAGCGCGAGCCGCCGGCGACAATCAACGTGTCGTATTCGATCTCGACGCCCGGATCGCCGTCGGGCAGCGCGTCGATCACGACGATCCGGCGGTCGAGGTCGAACCCGCGCACCTCGCCCATCACGACGCGGACATTGTGCTGGCGCTTGAGGATCGCCCGCAGCGGTGTAGCGATCTCAGCCGGTGAGAGGCCCCCGGTCGCGACCTGATAGAGCAACGGTTGGAAGAGGTGGAAGTTGCGCCGGTCGATCAACGTCACCTGCACCGGCGCCCGGCGCAGCTTGCGCACGGCCTGCAGGCCGCCGAAGCCTCCGCCCACGACGACGACCCGATGGCGCGCTTGAGGCTTGCTCATGCGTGGGCGCTCATACCACCGAGCGCGCGCCGATCAGCGCTCGCGTCGCCCGGCCGATGTGCTCGCGGTCGATGCCGGCCTGCGCAAGCAGCTGCGCCGGCGTGCCTGACGTCGGCATCTCGCGCACGGCGAGCGTGACGATCCGCGGCCGCGACGCATCGTCTGCGAACACCTCGAGCACGGCATCGCCGATCCCCCCTTCGGGGTGGTGGTCCTCGACGGTGAGGATCGCTCCGGTCTCCTGCGCCGCCTCGATCAGCGTTCGTTCCTCGATCGGCTTGACCGAGTACAGGTCGATGACCCGGGCGCGCACTCCTTCGTGCTCAAGGTCGTCGGCCGCGGCTAGCGCCTCGTGCAGGGTGATCCCCGCCGCGACGAGCGTGACCTCGTCGCTATCCGAGGAGCGCACCACCCGCGAGCCGCCGACCTCGAAGCTCTCCTCGGGCCCGTAGAGAGCGGGCGTGGCCGCGCGTGTCGTGCGCAGGTAGACGATTCCGGACCGTTCAATCATCGCCGCGACGAGCTTGGCGGTCTGGTTGGGGCAGGAGGGGTAGAGGACCGTGCTGCCCTGCACGGCGCGCAGCGACGCGATGTCCTCGAGCGCCATCTGCGACGGGCCGTCCTCGCCGATCGAGACGCCGCAGTGCGAGCCGACGAGCCGAATGTCGGCCCGGCTGACCGCCGCCATCCGGATGAAGTCATACGCGCGTGAGAAGAACGCCGCGAACGTCGAGGCGAACGGAATCCAGCCGCGCACCTGCAAGCCCACGGCGGCGGCGACCAGCTGCTGCTCGGCGATGTACATCTCGAAGTAGCGCTCGGGATGCGCGTCACCGAACAGGCCGGCGAAGGTCGAGTTGCCCACCTCACCGTCGAGCACCACGATCCGCCCGTCCGAGGAGCCGAGCGCGGCGAGCGCGTCGCCGAACGCCCTGCGCGTCGCGACCTTCTCGCCCAGCTCCCAGCTCGCCGCTGGTGCGTCCTGGTGGCACTCGAACCGGTGCGGTTCGGCATCCTGCGCCGGCGGGTTCGGACGGACCATGAGGTTGCGCCGCCCGCCGAGCTCGCGGACCGCCGCGTCGGGGTCCTCGAGCGGCTTGCCATGAAACCCGTTGCGGTTCTCGACCGCGCTCACGCCCTTGCCCTTGATCGTGCGGGCGATGATCGCGACCGGCTGGCCGTCGCTGGCCAGCGCCTGCTCGTACGCGCGGTCGATCTCCTCGAGGTCGTGGCCGTCGATCTCGAGCGCCCGCCAGCCGAATGCCTCGGCCCGGCGCACGTAGGCGGCGGTGTTCCAGCCGAGCATCGTCTCGCCCCGCTGGCCGAGGCGGTTGACGTCGATGATCGCGATCAGGTTGTCGAGCGTCTCGTGGCTCGCGTGGTCAAACGTCTCCCAGATCGACCCCTCCGCCATCTCGCTGTCGCCGCACAGCACCCAGACGCGGTAGGAGAGCCGCTCAAGGCGCTTGGCGGACAGCGCGACGCCGACTGCGCACGGCAGTCCCTGCCCCAGTGACCCGGTCGCGACGTCGACCCACGGGATCTCGGGGGTCGGGTGGCCCTCGAGCCGGCTGCCGAGCTTCCGAAAGCTCAGCAGCTCCTCGTCGGAGATCGCGCCGGCGGCCTTGTAGAGCGAGTACAAGAGCGGCGAGGCGTGGCCCTTGGAGAAGATCAGGTGGTCGTTGAGGGCCAGCTCGGGGCGATCGAAGTCGTAGCGCAGGTACTTCGCGAGCAGGACCGCCATCAGGTCCGCAGCCGACATCGAGGACGTCGGATGACCGGAGCCCGCGGCGGCCGCCGCGCGGACCGAATCGACACGCAACTGCTGACCCAGCTCGTGCCACTGCTCATGCTCACTCATCTGACTGCTCCCTTCGCGGGGACATCCCACACGTTGACGCTCAGCGCGCGGCCTTTTGCGCGCTGGCTCTCACGGCGGCACGCCAGCGAGGCGATGTTGAGGGTCAGGCCGGCGGTGTTGAGGAGCCCGTGCAGGGTGCCGATGCGACGCGACTCGCCGGTCAGGTCCTGCCAGTCCGACGCGCCGGTCAGCGCCGCCGGGACGGCACCCGCGACCCCGACCGCGAGGGCACTGTCGGCGGCGGTCCGCGCTCCGGGTGACCGGGTGAGGCTTGAGACGGCGTCAAGCGCGAACGCCGCGGTCCAGGCGCCGACC
>JBBQNQ010000117.1:0-7181 GCA_038330095.1 Solirubrobacterales bacterium | reverse complement strand
CTTGCGGTACAGCGAGTGCGCGTCGTCGGTATGAAGCATCCAGCGGCAGCGCGCGTGCGGGCCGTTGTCCACCGCCTCGCGCACCAGCTCGAGTCCCAGCCCGCGCCCCCGCGCCTCGCTGGTGACGAACACGTCGGCCAGGTAGGCGACCCATACGCCGTCGGTCACCACGCGCGCGAACCCCACCTGCTCGCCCTCGGCAGCGTAGAGCCCAACCACTCGCGCCGAGCCGGCGATCATCTGCTCGAAGACCTCACGCGTGCGCCCCAGCGCCCAGTAGGCCTCCGTCGAGAGAAAGCGGTGGATCGCGTCGAGATCGAGCCGTGCGCGATCGTCGTCGACCTCGAAACCGCCGGGAAGGGCTCGCCGCATGGTCGCGCGTACGGTAGGGCCGTGGCCCTGCTCGACGAGATCCGCTCGGCCTGCGCGCGCGTCGCCGCCCACGCGCGGCACGTCTCGATCGACCATGACCGACTCGCGCCCTACGCCGCTTCGCTGGATCCCTCCTCGGCGCCTGCGGCGCCCGACCCCGAGACCCACTTCGTCGGCGGCTCGCTGGAGGACCGGGCCGCGTACGTCATCACGCTCGACGCCGTGAACTTCGGCTCGGGGTGGTTCCCCACGCTACGCAAGCGCGACGGGCGCTCGGGCTACTTCACGATCGCCATGGGCCTGCGTGACCGCTTCGCCGCCCACGGCCCGTGGCGCGCCGGCGACCTCGCCCGCATCGAGGCCGGCGAGCTCGCCGCATGGCTGGCCCAGGATCCGCGCCACGAGCTGATGGGCCTGTTCGCCGCGGCGCTGCGCGAGCTCGGTGCGCGCGTCGCCGGTGAGCATCGCGGGCGCTACCTCGGCCTCGCCCGCAGCGCGCCGACCTCCGAGGCGCTCGTCGAGCGGATGGCCACCTGGCCCACCTGGCGCGACGTGTCCGCCCACGACGGCCGGCCCGTGCCCTTCTTCAAGCGCGCGCAGATCCTCGCCGCCGACCTCGTCGCCGCCGGGGTCGCGCCCTACGCCGACCTCGACCGCCTCACCCTGTTCGCCGACAACCTCGTACCCCATGTCCTGCGCCTCGACGGCGTGCTGACGGTCGAGCCGGCGCTTGCCGAGCGCATCGCGCGCGGTGAGCTGCTGGTGCACGGCGCACCCGAGGAGGTCGAGCTGCGGGCCTGCGCGCTGCATGCCGTCGAGCTGATAGCCGCCCAGCGCCCCGACACGACACCGCAGCGCCTGGACGCGCTGCTCTGGAACCGTGGGCAGGAGCCTCGCTACAAGGAAGTTCCCCGCCACCGCGCGCGCTGCACGGCCTACTGAGCGCGCCGCCCGGCTCTGACCGGGCGCTCAGCCCCCGGCCGGGTTGGGTCCGCGGACCGGGCGCAGCGGGCGCACCTCGGCCGGCGCCGGCTGCGCGGCGTCGCCGGCGAGGTCGGTCACCGCACGCTCGAGCGCTCCGATCCGGCTGGCCAGACCCTTGATGGCATCGACCACCGGGTCGGGCAGGTGAACCCAGTCGGCGTCCGGGCCCTCGGGCGCCCGCCCCTCCACCCGCACCGGATGACCGGGGTTGCCGACCACCGTGGAGTTGGGCGGCACGTCGTGGACGACCACCGAGTTGGCGCCGATCTTCGCCCCGTGGCCGATGCGGATCGGCCCGAGCAGCTTGGCCCCCGAGCCGATCGTCACGTTGTCCTCGACCGTGGGATGGCGCTTGCCGGTGGCAAAGCCCGTCCCCCCGAGGGTGACGCCCTGGTAGAGGGTGACGTCAGCGCCGATCTCCGCGGTCTCGCCGATCACCACGCCCATCCCGTGATCGATGAACAGGCCGTCGCCGATCGCTGCGGAGGGGTGGATCTCGATCCCCGTGAGCGAGCGCGTCGCGTAGGCGATCGTGCGCGGGGCGAGCGGCAGCCTGAGCTCATGGAGACCGTGGGCGACGCGGTGTGCGAGCAGCGCCTGCACCCCGGGCCAGGCCGCGAGGATCTCCGCAGCGCCAACCCCCTGTGTGGCGGGGTCGCGCTCGCGCGCCGCCCTCACGTCACGTCGCAGCTCGCCGGCCACCCGGGCCACGGTCCCCAGGCCGAACATGCGGGCAAGCGTAGCGCGGGCGG
The DNA here is from genome assembly GCA_038330095.1 of Solirubrobacterales bacterium. Classification (GTDB taxonomy): domain Bacteria; phylum Actinomycetota; class Thermoleophilia; order Solirubrobacterales; family Solirubrobacteraceae; genus JBBPZA01. The sequence goes on along the minus strand of JBBQNQ010000117.1, from coordinate 5,073 downwards.
ATCGCACGCTAACGTCGCATGGGCCATGGCCCCCCGACGGTGCGCGAGCTGCTCTGCGGAGAACCCCGAGGGCGCGCGCTTCTGCATGAACTGCGGCGCCGCCCTGCCGCGGTCCTGCCCGTCGTGCGGCACGGACAATCCGCCGGAAGCGCGGTTCTGCACGAACTGCGGGACCGCGCTCCAGGACGCGGCCGCCCCTCCTCCAGCGCCCCCCGCACCGGCCGCCGAACCGAGCGGGGCCCTGCTCCCGCCCGAGGAGCGCCGGATGGTCACCGTCCTGTTCGCAGACCTCTCGGGCTACACCGCGGTCGCCGAGACCATGGACCCCGAGGCCCTCAAGGCCCTCGTCGACCACTCCCTGCGGCGGCTCGGCGAGGAGGTCGCTCATCACGGCGGGAGCGTCGACAAGTACATCGGCGACAACGTGATGGCGGTCTTCGGCGCCCCTGTGGCCCACGAGGACGATCCCGAGCGCGCCGTCCGTGCGGGCCTGGCCATGCAGGGCGCGATGGCGGAGATCAACGACGAGCTCGCTGGCTCTCACGCGGTGAGCTTCGAGCTGCGGGTCGGGATCAACTCGGGCGAGGTAGTTGCGGGGGCGGTCGGCGACGGGTACACGGTGATCGGCGACACCGTGAACGTCGCCGCGCGGCTGCAGACCGCGGCGCGGCCCGGCTCGGTCACCGTGGGCGCACGCACCTGGCGGGCCACGAGCGAGGTGGTCGAATACCGCCAGCTCGAGCCGCTGCGCCTCAAGGGCAAGGCCGAGCCGGTCACCGCATGGGAGGCCGCGGCAATCCTCCGGGCCCGCGCACCGAGCGGCCGCCGCGAGTCGCCGTTCGTCGGGCGCGACGACGAGCTCGACCTGCTCGCCTCGCTCTACGGGCGCGTCGTGCGCGAGAGTCGCCCGCACCTGGTCACTCTGGTCGGGCAGGCCGGGGTGGGGAAGTCGCGCATGCTGCGCGAGCTCCAGCAGCGGCTCGCCGAGCGACCCGACGCGCCGACCTTCCGGCAGGGCCGCTCGTTGCCCTACGGCTCGGGAATCGTCTACTGGGCGCTGGGCGAGGTGATCCGCGCCGAGGCCGGGATCCTCGACAGCGACGACTCCGCGGTGGCGTGGCGAAAGCTCGCCCGGGGCATCGAGCTGGTCGGCCACATCGTCGGCCTCGACGGCGACGAGCCGGCTGAGCGCCGGGCCGCGCTGATCGGGCGGCTGGTGGGCATCGAGGCACCGCCGGAGGTGCCCATCGTCGAGGTCGACGACCCCCACGAGATGCGCGAGCGCTTCTTCTCGGCCGCGCGCGGCCTGATGGAGGCGCTCACCCGCCGCGGTCCCCTGGTCATCGCCTGGGAGGACGTCCACTGGGCCGACGAGGGGATGCTCGACCTCATCGAGTACCTCGCCCAGTGGGTGAGCGGGCCGCTGCTCATCCTCTGCCTCGCCCGCGAGGAGCTGCTCGAGCGCCGGCCCAACTGGGCGGGAGGCAGGCGCAACGCGACGTCGATCTTCCTCGAGCCGCTGACCGAGGGCCACACGCGCGAGCTCGTCGCGACGCTCATGGCCAAGGGTGCGGCCGACGCGCCCGCGGGCTCCGAGGAGGCGGTCGCCGCCGTCGCGAAGCGCGCGGGCGGCAACCCGCTGTTCGCCGAGGAGATGGCGCGCCGGCTGGTGGAGGACGGCAGCGACCTGGCCGAGCTGCCGGACACCGTCCACGCGGTGCTGGCCAGCCGGCTCGATGCCCTGAGTCCGCTGGAGCGCCGCGTAGTGCAGGACGCCGCGGTGGTCGGGGAGCGCTTCTGGACGGGCGCGCTGGAGCGCCTGCTCGACGTCGACCGGCGCGAGCTCGGAGACGCCCTGAGCGCGCTGGAGGCCAAGGACATCGTCCAGGCCGCCCCCCAGGGCGTGCAGCGGCTGTCCAGCGCGGTGGGGCTGGCGCCGGGCGACAGCGAATACGCCTTCAAGCACGTGCTGATCCGCGATGTCGCCTACGGCACGCTGCCCAAGGCGCGGCGCAGCGAGAAGCACTTCGAGGTCGGCTCGTTCATCGAGGAGCGCGCCGGCGACCGCGCCGAGGAGGTCGTCGCACTGGTCGCCGAGCACTACGGGACGGCGGCGTCGCTGGCCCAGGAGGCGCGCGTCGGCCGTGACGAGCTCGAGCGCATCAACACACGGGCCATGAGCGCGCTGGAGGCGGCCGGCGACGCGGCGGCGACGGTCTACGCCAGCCGCGAGGCCACCTCGCGCTACGAAGCCGCCGCGGAGCTGAGCGGCGGACGCGACCCGGTTGCCGTCGCCCGCATCGGCGAGAAGCTCGCCGATTTCAACGCGCTCGACGGCCGTCTCGAGGAGGCCGTCGAGCGCTGGCGCGGTGCGCTCGCGCACTACAAGGGCGAGGGTGAGCGCGAGCGCGTCGCCGACCTTCACCGCAAGATCGGAGCGGCGCTCTGGCAGTCGGGCGAGCGCGAGCGGGCGATCGAGCAGTATCAGGCGGGCATCGACCTGCTGCGCGACGGCGAGCCCTGCCGCGAGCTCGTCGACCTGTATGAGGAGGCCGCGACGCTGTACCTGAACACGGGCGACAACATGCTGGCCGTGTACGCGTCCGAGCGCGCGCTGCAGCTCGCCGAGCGCCTGGACGAGCCGCGCGCGGCGAGCCGTGCCTACGGGATCTTCGGGCGGGTGTTCGGGCGCATCGGCGACCGCGGCAAGGCCCGCGAGAACCTCGAGCGCTCGGTGGAGCTCTCCCGCGGCTCTAGCCCGCCCGAGACGATCCGCTCGCTCACCGCGCTGGGTGACTATCTCGAGGTCGCCGAGGCCGACTATCCGTCGGCTCGTCGCGCCTACCAGGAGGCCCTGGCCATCGCCCAGGAGATCGGCGACGTGCCACCCCAGGTCGAGCTGAACTCGGAGCTCGCCCTGATCGCGGCCTACCGCGGCGAGTGGGAGCCGGCCGAGCGCTTCACTGCGACCAGCCGTGCGCTGGCCGAGCGCGAGGGGTTGGCCGGGAAGCTGTGCTTCCCGCTCGGGCTTGAGGGGCTGCTGTGCTGGCGCAAGGGCGAGTGGGACGAGGCCGAGCGCCGCTTCCTTCGCGCCCACGAACAGGCGCGCCTTGTCGGCTGGTCGGAGATCGAGTTCTCGTCACTGCTCGGGCTGGCCATGGCGCGCCGCGACGGAGGTGACCTCGCCGGTTCGGTCGAGGCGCTCGATGCGTCCCTGGAGGTCTGCGAGCGTGCGGGCCTCATCGCCCAGTCCATTCAGGCGCTGTCGTCCCGGGCCATCGTCCTCGCCATCGCCGGCCGCGACGACGATGCGCGCGAGGCGGCCAAGGAGACCGTTGCGCGGGCCGGGAGGTTGCCCTATTCCCCGGGCCACGCCGCCGCGCTGTCCGCCGAGGGGACGACGCTCGACGACGTCGACGAGGCGCTGGCCCGCCTGCGCGAGGCGGCCGAGGCCTGGCACGCACTGGGCCGTCCGGCGGACGCGGCGTTCTGCGGACTGCTCGCGGCCCGCGCGCTCGCGCGACGCGATGTCGAGGAGGCGCGTGCCGCGCTCGAGGAGCCGCTTGCCGAGCTCGCTGCGCTCGGGATGAAGTCCGGCAGGGCGCCGGTTCGCGAGCTGCTCGACGACGCTTCTGCCTACGGAGCGAAGAAGGGCGTCGAGACGTAGCGCTCACCCGAGTCGGGCAGCACGACGACGATCCGCTGCCCTCGCGCCTCGGGGCGCCGGGCGACCTCGAGGGCGCCCCACAGCGCCGCGCCGCACGAGATCCCGGCAAGCACGCCCTCGCGCCGGGCCGCCAGGCGGGCGGTTCCGATCGCATCCTCGTCGTCGACCGTGATCACCTCGTCCAGTAGGTCGCGGTCCAGCACCGCGGGCACGAAGCCGGCGCCGATGCCCTGGATCTTGTGCGGTCCGGGCGCGCGCCCGGACAGGACCGCCGAGGCACGCGGCTCCACGGCGATCACCCGCGTGCTCGGGTCACGCTCCTTGAGCACCTGGCCGACCCCCGTGATCGTCCCGCCCGTGCCCACCCCGGCGACGAGCACGTCGACGCGCCCGTCGAGCGCGTCCAGGATCTCCGGCGCAGTGGTCTCGCGGTGTGCCTGCGGGTTGGCGGGATTGGAGAACTGGTCGGGAACCCACACGTCATCGCGCTGGGCGAGGCGGCGGGCGGCCTGCACCGCCTCGTCCATGCCGCCGAGCGACTCGACCTCCTCGACCCGCGCGCCGTACAGGCGCAGCAATGCCGCGCGCTCGCGGCTCATTCCCTGGGGCAGGGTGAGCACGAGGTCGTAACCCTTGGCCGCGCAGACGAAGGCCAGGGCGATGCCGGTGTTGCCCGAGGTGGCCTCGACGACCGTCGTGCGGCCCGGCTCGATTCGCCCCTCGCGCTCGGCCGCCTCGACCATCGCCACCCCGATGCGGTCCTTGACGCTGCCCCCCGGATTGAACGCCTCGAGCTTGCCGTAGAGCTCCACGCCCTCGGGCTCCAGGCGGGCCAGGCGCAGCATCGGGGTGCGTCCGACGTGCTCGGCGATGTTCGCGGGTATGCGGCTCATGGCGCCGGCGCCACCCTAGCGGCGCCCCGGCGCCGTAGTGCGGCAACGCCGGCGGCGCATGGCGCGTAGGCTGCCGCCCATGGCCCGCCGCGTCGCACTCCTCGCCGCCGCCGCGGCAAGCGTGCTCGCCGCGCTGACGCTCTTCCTGCCCTACGCGAAGGTTGCCGGCGTATCGGCGAACGGCTTCGAGTTGCTCACCCGCGCCGACGTCCTGCTGCTCGTGGCCGACCTGCTCGCGGCGGCGTTGCTCGCCGGTGCAGCGCTCACCGGCTCTCGCCCGCTGCAGGCGCTCGGCTTGGCCGCCGCGGCACTCGCCCTGGGCGGCGTGCTGTTCACCGGGCTGGAGCTCGTCAAGCAGATCGGCAGGCCGGCTCCCGCGCTCAGCCTCGGCCTGGTCCCCGACTCGATCGTCCCCGCGACGGTCGCCTACGGCGCGATCCTGGGCATCCTCGCGAGCGCCGTGGCGACGATCGCCGCGCTGGCGTCGACGTTCGTCGTCGAGCGCGAGCCGAG
>JBBQNQ010000116.1:0-7182 GCA_038330095.1 Solirubrobacterales bacterium | reverse complement strand
CGGTCCCGCCGGGAACCTCGCGCCTGCGCCTCGCGGTCATGGGCTCGCACTCGGCCGCCGAGCTGCGCGAGGCCGCGCGCACGCTGGGCCGGGCCGCCCTGCAGGCCGGCTTCCGCCCCGGAGCGGCGGTTCCAGTGCTCGTGGCGCAAGACGGATCTCCACCCCGCGACCGAGGCCTCGGGCCCCTTCGACCACGAACGGCTCGCTAGGGCGGCGTGAGCGGCGCCGACAGGTCCACGCGGACCAGCAGCGGGTCGATACCGACGGTCGTCGGGCCGAGGCGGGAATAGCGGCTGAAGCCGCGTACCCGCTCGGGATCGAAGGGCAGCACAGACGCCGAGCCCGCCAGCCAGCGGCCGGCGAGCTTGACGCGGACGCTCGGCGCGGCCTCGACGTTCCTCACCCAACCTGAGTGCCGGCCGTGGACGGCGATCAGCCACAACGCGTCGCCGTGGACCGGCCCGCGCGCGAGCGGCGTCTGCCTCGGTTTGCCGCTGCGCCGCCCGGTGGTCTCCAGCACGACCCACCAGCGCGCGATGCCGGCGAGGTGTCGCGCTGCGGGGTTGGCCATCCGCCAGACGACCATGAGGCGGGCGCGGCGCAGGCGCTGCGTGCGAGTCATCGCCTCAGGCGGGCGCCGCCTCGAGCCCAGTCGCCGCGGCGTCGGCGCCTTCGGCATAGGCCGGGCGCCGGTTGAGCCTGCGGCGGCCGAGGTCCTCGGTGAGGAGCGCGCCGACCTCTCGCAGCACTTTGCTCCGGCCGGTGCGATGGCGGGCGAGCGCGCGCCCGGTCGCCGCGAGCAGCCGTGGAGGGGTTAGGACCGCCGAGGGCTTTACGCGGTGGTTGAGCAGGTCGAGGAAGAGGTCGAGCCTGCCGCGCCGGTGCAGGTCCCGCACGGTCTCGGGGAGGACCGCCGGGACGGCGCCCGCCTTTCCGAGGTCGGTCGCTAGCCAGTAGTGCTCGGCGAACTCGCCGTCGCGCCACTGCCCCCAGCGCGCCATCGCCGCGTCGAGGTGGCTCGCACCGCCCTCGAGTCCCGCCGCGATGGCCGGGGCGAGCACGTCGGCCTGCAGGAAGGCGTCGCCGATCCCGCGGCCAGGCGCCGGGTCCTTGAAGTGACCGGCGTCGCCGGCGAGGACCCAGCCCGGTCCGGACGCTTCGCGGAAGTAACCCGTCCAGCGGATGGCGCCGTGGATCTTCCCGACCCTCCGCGCTGTGCCCGCGATCACCCGGGCGATCGGCTCACAGCTCGTGGCCTGGTCCATGAACAGGCCCTCCACGCCTCCGCGGAAGCGGTCGCGGTCGGCGAATTCAGGCCACACAAGCACCTGGTAGAGGCCGCCGTCGCTCGGGATCCCGAGGATGAAGCGATCGGCCCAGCGATGAGAGACGAAGGTCTCCATGTCCGCGTCGGCGTCCTCGAAGAACGCCCAGTAGAGCGCCCGCTCGTTCGGCGCCGCGTTGTAGGCGCGCGCACCACAGAGTCGCGCGACGGTCGAGCTGCGGCCATCGGCACCCACCACCAGCCGGGCGCGGAGCTCCGTCTCCCCCCTCTCGCCCGTGACGCGCACGCCGGCCACGCGACCCTCTTCCTCGACCAGGCCGGTCACCCTGGTGCCCATGAAGACGTCGGCGCCAGCCTCGGCGGCCGCTCCGGCGAGAATCGGGTCGAGCACGGTGCGGCGCACCGATGCCATCCCTCCGATGTCGCCGGAGCGCTGCGGCCAGGGCGCGAGGACGTGAAGGTCCTCGGCCCTAAGGTCGATGCCCCGGACGAACGGCGCGCCGGTCGCCCGCAGCTCGTCTGCGACCCCCAGGCGGTCGAGGAAGGCGAGCGCGTCCGACTCGAAGATGTGGGACGAGAGCGTGTCGCGCGGGAACGTTGCCTGCTCCACCACCGCGACGTGCACGCCCTGGCGCGCAAGCAGCGCGGCGAGCGGTGAGCCGGCGCACCGAGCGCCGACGACCACGACGTCGAATGTCATGCTCCGTTTCCCTTTACAGTCACGCCGGTCATCGTTAGTACGGCTGTGACCGACCTGTTCGCGCAAGGGCCGTAGATTCTGCGTCGTGACCGAGCCGGCGCCGCTGCACCGGATCCGCGAGCTCTGCCTCGCGCTGCCCGAGACCAGCGAGCGGCGCAGCCACGGCGCGCCCACCTTCTTCATCCGCGGTAAGCGCGCGTTTGTCATGTTCCTCGACGACCATCACGGCGACGGCCGCCTCGCGATCTGGTGCGCCGCCCCGGAGGGGATGCAGCACACGCTGGTCGCTGCTGACCCCGAGCACTACTTCGTGCCTCCCTACGTCGGGCACCGCGGCTGGCTCGGCGTCCGCCTCGACCGCGGGCTCGAGGACAACGAGGTCGCCGGAGCCGTGGAGGATGCGTACGCCACCGTCGCGCCGAAGCGGCTGCTCGAGGCCGCACTGCGCGACCGGTCCTGAGCGCGTGCGCGGACTGTTCGTCACGGCCACCGACACGGGGGTCGGCAAGACCGTCGTGGCGGGTGCCGTGTGCGCCGCCCTGGGCGCGCGGGGTGAGCGAGTGGCCGCGTTCAAGCCGGCGGTGACCGGCCTCGACGAGCCGGCGCAGGCCGGCTGGCCGCGAGATCACGAGCTGCTCGCGGCCGCGGCGGGAGAGCCGGACCCCGCGCGCGTCGCACCTCACCGCTACGGCCCGCCGGCGTCTCCGCACCTCGCCGCGCAGCTGGCGGGCGAGCCGCTCGAGCCGCGCGCGCTGGTGGCCGCCGCACGGCGGGCGGGCGAAGGCGTGGACGCGCTGGTCGTCGAGGGCGTCGGGGGGCTGCTCGTGCCGCTGAGCCCCGACTACTCGATCCGCGACTTCGCCGGCGACCTCGCCCTCCCGCTGCTCGTCGCCGCCCGGCCGGGCCTCGGGACGATCAACCACACGCTGCTCACGCTCGAGGCCGCGCGGACGGCCGGGCTGCGTGTCGCCTCGGTGGTCCTGACGCCGTGGCCCGACCGGCCGACGGCGCTCGAGCAATCCAATCGGGAGACGATCGCGAGGGTTGGAGAGGTGGAGGTCGCTGCGCTCGCTCGCGTCGAGCGAGGCGCTCCGGAGCCGCTCGCTCGAGCGGGCAGCTCGCTGCCCCTCGATCGCTGGCTCGGGCCCTCCTGACGCGCCGGCCGAGCGAGGGCGTGGGGGTGGCGCGCCGGCCGAGCGAGGGCGTGGGGGTGGCGCGCCGGCCGGAGGCCGCGTGTGGCGCCCCCTACTCGTGTCCGTGGTCGTGCTCGTGCTCTAGGCCGGCCTCGTGGACGTGGGGATGGGAGTGGACGCGGTCTCCGTGGCTGTGCTCGTGCTCGTGCTCGGTGTGGTCGTGGTCGTGGCTGGTGTGCGGGTGCGCGTGAGCGACGTCACCGTGCTCGTGCTCGTGCTCGTGGGGGTGGGAATGGGGGTGCTCGTGCTCGGACATGGGGTCCTCCGTGATCAGTGCCGGCCCCGCCTCCGCTTCGCCCGCCGCGACGGCGCGCGCGCAGTCCGCGCAGTGCCCGTGGATCGGGAAGTGGCGGAAGCGGGCGTGGTGACCGAAGGCTAGTCGCAGCTGCGTGCGCACCCCGTCGAGCGCAGCAGGGTCCACGCCCGTCACGCGCCCGCAGCGCTCGCAGACCAGGTACTCGCGGTCGCGCCCGCGCGCCAGCGCGTACAGGCCCGCGCCGTGACCGACGTGGACGTGGCTGACCACCCCGAGCTGCTCGAGGCGCTCGAGGTTGCGATAGACCGAGGTGAGCTCCAGCGCGGGGCTGCGCGAGCCCAGGCCCTCTGCCAGCCGCTCCGCGGACACCGGGCCTTCGGCCGCAAACAGCGCCTCTATCACCAGGCGGGCCGGCACGGACACGCGGTGGCCGGCCCCGCGCAGCGCCTGCGCGACGTCCTCCACGCTCTCGAAGGCCCGCGGCCGGCGCTCAGGCGCGACGGTCATCGGCGAGGGCGACGTCGGCGCTCCACCGCTCTTCGATCCGCCCGAAGCGCCACACGGCGAGCGCGATCGCCCAGGTGGCGACGAACATCGCCACGATCACGTAGCCGACGAGGTTGAGGTCGAGGTTGGAGACGAAGTCCCAGAGCCCGCCGCTGAGGCTCAGCTTCTCGGCGAGCACGGACAGCAGCTCGATGGTTCCGATCAGCAGGGCGACGGCGACCGACAGCCCGGTGATCGTGATGTTGTAGAAGACCTTGCGGATCGGCTTGGCGAAGGCCCAGCCGTAGGCGAAGTTCATGAACGCGCCGTCGATGGTGTCGAACAGCGACATGCCGGCGGCGAACAGGATCGGCAGGCAGAGGATCGCGTAGAACGGGAGCCCGCTCGCCGCCGCTCCGCCGGCGAGGAAGAGCAGTCCGACTTCGGTAGCGGTGTCGAACCCCAAGCCGAAGAGGCATCCCAGCGGGTACATCTGCCAGGGCTTGCGGATCGCGCGGGTCGCCCGCCCGTAGAAGCGGTTCATGAACCCGCGGGAGTCGAGCTCGCGCTGGAGCTCGCGCTCGTCGAACTCGCCCTGGCGCATGCGACGGAAGATGCGCAGGACGCTCACGAGGATCATCAGGTTGAGGATCCCGATGACGAACAGGAACGAGCCCGAGACCAGCGGGCCCACGACGCCGGTGGCCTTGTGCAGGGTCGAGCCGTCGTCCTCCACGGCGCCGTTCAGCCCCCTGACGCCAAGCGTGACCAGCACGCCGAGGACGAGGACCACCGTCGAGTGGCCCAGCGAGAAGAAGAAGCCGACGCTGAGCGGGCGCTGCCCCTCGCTCATCAGCTTGCGGGTGGTGTTGTCGATCGCGCCGATGTGGTCGGCGTCGAACGCGTGTCGTAGGCCGAGCGTGTACGCGGTGATCCCGACGCCGAGTCCGAAGACCCCGCTCGCGCCGAGGCTGTACTCGTGGGGCACCACGAGAGCGAGGAGGATGAAGAACCCGACTACGTGCAGCCCGACGACGATCGCGGCGAGAAGCGCCACGCGGCGCCACTCCTCAGGAGTGAGGGCGCTGCGTACGCGATCCCAGCGCGACACGGGTCGACTCTATTGCGGCGGCCCTGCAGCTGCAAGGGCATGGCGACAACGCGCCGCCGCAATCGCCGCCTGTCCGAAGGCGACCCCGCCGTCGTTCGGCGGCACGCGCTCGGGCACGAGCACGCGCAGGCCGGCCTGCTCGAGCAGCTGGGCCGTGCGGTCGAGCAGCACGCGGTTGCCGAACACCCCACCCGACAGGACGGCGGTGTCGAGTTCGCGCCGCTCGGCTATGCGCGAGCAGGCGCCCGCGGTCGCCGCCGCCAGACCGTTGTGGAAGCGCGCGGAGACGGCCGCCACCGGCACGCCGGCGCCGACGTCGTGGGCGATCGCCGCGATCGCCGCGCTGGGGTCGAGCGACAGCCCGTCGGGGCCCTTGGCCACGGCCACGGGGTAGGAGCCCCGCTCCGCGACGTCAGCCGCCGCCTCGAGCTCGACGGCGGCCTGGCCCTCGTAGCTCACGGTCGCGCGCAGGCCGCACAGCGCGGCCACCGCGTCGAACAGCCTCCCTGCGCTGGTCGTGACCGGCGACGCGACCCCCCCTCGGGCGAGCCGGGCAACGGCGTTCCACGCCGCGGGCTCGACGCGGTCGGCGAGCGCGTCGGGGACGGGCGGAGCCTCGCCGTCGTGCGCCTCGAGCAGCCAGGCGCACGCCATACGCCAGGGCTGGCGCACTGCCCGGGCGCCGCCCGGCAAGTTGACCGGGTGCAGGTGCCCGGCCCGCTCGAAGCCCGCCAGGCCGCCCACGAGCAGCTCGCCTCCCCACACCGTCCCGTCGAGGCCGTAGCCCGTGCCGTCGAAGATCGCGCCGATCGCCGGGCCGGGGTCACCGTGCTCGGCCAGGCACGCCGCGAGGTGAGCGTGGTGGTGCTGGACCCCAACAAGCGCGACCCCCTCGCGGTCCAGCGCATACCTGGTCGAGAGGTAGTCGGGGTGCAGGTCGTGGGCGATGACCCGCGGCTCGACGGCAAACAGCCGCTCGAAGTGCTCGACGCCCTCCCTAAAGGAGCGCAGGGTCTCCCAGTTGGTCAGGTCGCCGACGTGGTGGCTGAGCCACGCGTGGCGCCCTTTTGCGACACAGAAGGTCGACTTCTGCTCGGCCCCGCAGGCCAGCACCGGAGGGTCGGCCTCGAGCGGCAGGGCGACGCTCGCAGGCACGTAGCCGCGCGAGCGCCGGTGCAGGAGCGCCCGGCGACCGGGCAGCGCTCGCACCACCGAGTCGTCGGTGCGCATGTGGATCGGGCGGTCGTGCAGCAGGAAGAGGTCGGCGAGCGCACCGAGTCGCGCGAGCGCGTCCTCGTCGCGGTAGGCGATCGGCTCGTCGGACACGTTCCCGCTGGTCATGACCAGCGTCGCGCCGCAATCGGCCAGCAGCAGGTGGTGCAGCGGCGAGTAGGGGAGCATCACCCCGAGGTCGCGCGAGCGCGGCGCGACCGCCTCCGCTACACGCGAGGGCTCGCGCCCCGAGCCGGACGCGCTCGCCTCGCCGGCCGCGCCGCTCGCCCGCCCCGAGCCGGCCGGGGCCGCCTCACCCGCCGCGCCGCTCGCCCGCCTCGGCGCCAGCACGATCGGCCGTTCGCGGCCGGCCAGCAGCCGCTCCTCCTCGTCGCCGAGCTCCACCAGCGCCCGCGCAGCCTCGAGGTCGGGCGTCATGAGCGCGAAGGGCCGGTCCTCGCGGTGCTTGCGCTCCCGCAGCTTCGACACCGCCGCCTCGTCGTCGGCGCGGCAGGCCAGGTGGTAGCCGCCGAGCCCCTTTATCGCGAGGATCATTCCGGCTCGCAGCGCAGCGGCCGCCTCGCTGATCGCCTCGCCCGGTCCTCGCACGGTGTCACCCGAGGCATCGGCCAGCCGCACCGCGGGGCCGCACGCCGGGCACGCGTTGGGCTGCGCGTGGAAGCGCCGGTCGCCTGGGTCGTCGTACTCGGCGCGGCACGCCTCGCACATCGTGAAGCCGGCCATCGTGGTGAGCGGCCGGTCGTAGGGCACGTCGCTGACGATCGTGAAGCGCGGACCGCAGTTGGTGCAGTTGACGAACGGATAGCGGTAGCGACGATCGGCGGGATCGAAGAGCTCGGCCAGACAGTCCTCGCACGTCGCGGTGTCGGGCGAGACCAGAGCAAGAGGCTCGCCGCCGCGCTCGCTCTCGGTGATGCG
>JBBQNQ010000115.1:0-7222 GCA_038330095.1 Solirubrobacterales bacterium | reverse complement strand
CGCGCTCGCCGTCGCCGTCGCCGCACGCTCGCTGAGGCAGGGAGCGCGGACCGTGGCACTCGCCGCCCCATCCGAGTGGGCCGCGCGACGGCCGCCCCACGCGCCGCCCGCGCGCGCGGGGCCCTCCCTTCTCCAGGTCTTTCGGCGTTGAGTGCCGCGGCGGCGCTTACAGCGTCGCCAACGCCCAGTCGACCAAGAGACCAACAAGGAGACACCTATGACAACGAGAAGCTCGCGCGTGGCGGCAACGGTCGCTGTGCTCGCAGCGATGGCGGTGGCCGTCACGTTCGTCGCCTGCGGAGACGACAACGGGAAATCGAACGCGGATTCTCAGAAGGGGACCGCGCAAGAGCAGGCCTTCCTGCAGGGCATGGTGCCCCACCACATGGACGCTATCCAGATGGCGGAGATGGCCCAGGACCGGGCGACCAAGCCCCAGATCCGCAAGCTCGCCAAGGCGATAGTCAAGGGCCAGGGCGACGAGGTCGAGAAGATGAACTCGATCTACGGGCGGCTGTTCGACGGAGTCGCGCTCAAGGGCAACGAGATGGCCCACGAGAGGCTCGGGCTGTCGCCGAAGGAGGCCGGCATGGACATGTCGGGGCCGCAGATGATGGATGAGCTCATGAACGCCACGCGGTTCGACCGGGAGTTCATCGACATGATGATCCCCCACCATCAGGGGGCGATCCGGATGGCGCGGGCGGTGCTCCGTTCGAGCCGTGACCCGGAGCTCCGACAGCTCGCGCAGGACATCGTCAGCGCGCAGTCCCGGGAGATTCAGGAGATGAACGCCTGGCGCACCCGCTGGTACGGATCGCCGTCGCCTGCGGGCGGCGTCCCCACAGCCTGAGCAACGCCGCGATCTCCGGCCGGCCCCGCATCGGCCGGCCGGAGGTCCGTGCTTGCTCCGAGCCGCGGCGCGCTCAGTGAAGAACGCCGGTGCCCCTCCAGCGTCGCAGCGCACGGCGCGCGACCACCGTGTCGTCGAGCGGGTAAGAGTTGCCGTTCATCCTCTGGATGCGCTCGTGGCCTCGTCCCGCGATCACGACGACGTCGCCGGGCCCGGCGCGCTCGATGGCCCAGCGAATGGCGGCCGAGCGATCGACGATCGGCATCTCCCTCCCGTCCATGCCCTGCCTTACCTCGGCGATGATCGAAAGCGGATCATCGGACCGGGGGTCGTCGGACGTGACGACACACTGGTCGGCGATCCTTGCTGCAACCTCACCCATCGGAGCACGCGTGCTCGTGTCCCTTCCACCAGCGCAACCGAAGACGCAGATCACCCGGGATCGAGCAAGCTCGCTGGCGGTTCGGAGCAGCTGCTCGAGCGCGTCCGGGGTGTGCGCGAAGTCGACGACCACCGCAAAGGGCTGGCCCTCGTCGATGATCTGGAACCGACCGCGAACCCCGCCGAACCGCTCGAGCGCCCCGACGGCAGTCTCGACGTCGACACCGAGCTCGGCGGCAGTGGCAAGGGCTCCTAGCGCGTTGGCAACGTTGTGACGACCGGCTAGCGGTACGGCGAGGTCATGTCTCCCCATCGGGGTCGTGACCGTGAAGGTCGACCCGCCCAGGGTCGTTCGCACGTTGGACGCTCGATAGTCAGCGGCACGCTCGAGCGCGAAGGTGACGGCGCCGTCCTCGAGCGCCAGCGTCCGGCCGTGCTCGTCGTCGACGTTGACCACAGTTAGCGCCGGACGGTCGACGAAGAGCCGTCGCTTCACCTCGAAGTAGGCCTCCATCGACTTGTGGAAGTCCAGATGGTCGGGAGTGAGGTTCGTGAAGATCGCGGCCGAGAACCGCACGGCATCGACCCTGCTGAGCGCCAGTCCGTGCGAGGAGACCTCCATCGCGCAGGCCCGATCGCCGGCGTCGACCATCGCCCGCAGGCCCCTCTGGAGATCGATGGCCCCGGGCGTGGTCAGCGCTGATTCCCCGGTCCGACCGCCGATCACCGTCTCGACAGTCCCGAGCAGCCCGCACGTGCGGCCGGCCGCCTCGAACACCGCGCGCAGCAGATAGGCGGTCGTCGTCTTGCCATTGGTGCCCGTCACCACGATCACCTGCAGCTCCTCAGAGGGCCGACCGAAGAACCGAGCCGCGATCGGGGGGATCGCGAAGCGGACGCATGGCACCTGCACCTCGGGGACTCCGAGAGCGAGCGGGCGCTCGACCACGACCGCGGCGGCGCCGCGACGAACGGCGTCCAGCGCGAAATCGTGGCCATCTTGCTCGAACCCGCGAATGCAGAAGAACAGGGTGCCGGCCACAACCTCGCGGCTGTCGTCGGCGAGATGGGCTATCTCGACGTCCCCGCCCTCCCCTAGGAGCTCGCGCAACGTCATCGGCAACCGACAGCCCCGGCCGTCCTGTTGTCTTGCTCCCATCTGCGATAAGGCTACTACGCGCTGTAGGAAGCACCGTCACGCGACGACGCGACGGACGCTCCAGTCGCCCATCGGGGAGAAGCTCCCCAGTGTGCTCGTCGTGCCCTCGTCGATCGCGGCTACGCAACGTGCGACCCCATCTCACCCGGCGCTCATGCCCCACCTGCCCGCGCCCCCAACCACGCGACGATGTCGTCCGTCACGCGATCGCGGTCGGCCGGCGACTCGTTGAGCAGCTCGTGGTAGGAGCCGTCGTAGAGCCGCAGCTCCTTGTCGGGCGACCCTGCGGCCTGCACCAGCCTGCGGCCGCCCTCCGGTGACGTGAGTCGGTCGGCGGTCCCGTGGAGGACCAGCAGCGGCAGCCGCAACATCGGCGCCTGCGAGCGAAACCGCCCGAACGCCTTCACCAGCTCGCCGGTGGTGCGCGCCGGTTGTGGCCCGCTTCTCGGTCAGCGGGTCCTCCAGTCGATCACGGTCCGCGGCCCCTCGCTCTCCCCGTGGCCGCGATGGTCCGGCGCCCATGTCTTCAAGCCCGCCGCGCTCAAGCGCTCCGCAAGCCGCGCGTAGCGCTCCCCGTGCTCGCCAAAGCCGTGTGAGATCACCACATGCCCCGGCGTCGCAGCGCCCGCATCCGGCTCCCACGCGCGCCAGTGGATCCGCAGCCCGCCGACGCCCGCGAACTCGCCCGTAGTGCGCTTCACACTCAGGAGCAGCCCGCGCCGCCCACCAACGCAAGCGGGATGGCGTTGGACATGCGCTGGTAGCCGCGGGCGTTGGGATGGAGGTGGTCGCCGCCGTCGTAGGCAGGGCGCAGGCGGCTGGGATCGGTCGGGTCGAGTACGGCTTTGTCGAAGTCGATGACGCCGTCGGGCACGCCGCTGGTGCGGATCCACCTATTCACGGCGAGGCGTCGGGTGTTGGCCTCCGGGGTGCCGTAGTTCGGATTGACGTAGCCCCCAGAGGGAGTGAGGGTGCCGACGAGGACGCGGATGCCGGCGAGGCGCAGGCGCACGACCACCTGGCGCAGGGCGGCGATGACCTCGTCCGGGGCTGCGGATGGATCCTGGCCGATGTCGTTGATCCCCTCCAGAACGATCGCCTCGCGCACACCGGGCACGGCGAGCAAGTCGCTGTCCATGCGCGCGAGCGCGCTGGGACCGAAGATCGGCAGGCTCGCGTCAAGGCGCAGGCGGTTGCCTGCGATCCCGGCATTGACGACCGAGAAGGGAAGACCGCGCTTGGCGAGCCGCCGTGCGAAGAAGTCAGGCCAGCGCGTGTTGCGCTCGCCGGGTCGTTGCGCGACCGTGCTGAGAGTGCCATCGGTGATCGAGTCGCCCAGCGCGACCAGCGTGGCGACCCGGCGTGGCGCCTGGACGGTGACGCCCGTGAGGAACGGCCATGTCTGCGACGGCGCGCCGTACCTGGCAGCTGACGAGTCCTCAGTGCGGTCTCCCGAGGCGGTGTAGGAGGCGGTCTCGTTGGCGATCGGATGCACGGTCGACGGGCCGGAAGGACCGCGGAGGTACATGTTGACCGCGAGGTCCGCGAAGGCCCGGAACCGCAGCCGCACCGGGTCGGAGAACACGTCGGCGCCGCGGGCGATCGCCACGCTGCGCCGGCCGCGGAAGAGCACCTGCTTCAGAGAGCTCGCGACCAGCCGCGCGCCCGACCGGCGTCGCGCGACGGTCACGCGGTCGATCTTCAGCGGCGCGGTCCCGAAGCGGTTGGAGAGCTGCAGCCGCAGCCGCCGACCACCGCGGGTCGGGTTCAGAACCAGGCGCACTGTCTGGTCCGTGTACGAGCTTCCTCCGATGGCCGGCGCCGTACCCCACACGCCCACCCAGCCCGAGCCGCCGCACTCGGCCGGAGCCGCCCGGACCGCCGGGGCCGCAGCTGCGAGGAGTGCGAGCGCGCCGAGGAGGATTAGGACGTTCCGTCGAAGCGTCATCGCTGCCTCGGGGCATATGCCTCGGGCAAGCCGAGCAGGCCGGTGTACGAGCGTCGAGCGCAGGTTGTAGGGGCGTCGCCAGTAGCCGCCGTGCACGGCGCGCGTGCTACCGACCGGGACTCCTGTACAAGCACGTCCTCGACGGGCCTTCCGAGAAGCTCCTCCGCGCCGTACCCGAGTGTCTCGAGTGCCGCCTCGTTCAAAAACGTGAACCGCCCCTCGAGATCCAGCGCGTACATGCCGTCGCCCGCTCCCTGAACCAGCGCACGAAAGTCAGGCTCCGGCGCGTCGACGTCCATCGTGGACAAAGCTACTGCTCGGCGCAGGTGGAGGCCCGCGCCTTCACGGCCACGGCGCCGCGGAGGCGCACGTCGCGCGAGGACTCTCCGACCTCGACGCGCGTGCAGCCCGGCACGCGGGTCCAGCGACGACGGCTCTCGTCCCAGCTCGAGAAGGCGCGGCCGTCGAGATCGAAGGCGACACGACGGGCGGCGCGCGGGCGCACGGCGACCCTCGTGAAGGCGGCGAGCCGGCGCGGCGGCTGGGGCAGGCCCGGCCGGTTGGGCAAGCCGAGGTAGAGCTGCGGCGCGGCGATGCCGGTGCGCCGGCCGGTGTTCTTGACGAGCAGGCTCACCCGCGTGCCACGCGCACCGAAGCGCCGGATGCGCAGGGACCGGTAGGAGAAGCTGGTGTAGGAGAGCCCGTGGCCGAATGGGAACAGCGGCCGCACGCCGCGGCGGTCGAACCAGCGGTAGCCGACGAAGATCCCTTCCGAGTAGCGCGCCATGCGGTTGCCGGCGGGACCGGGCACTCCGGGGAACTGTCGCTCGGTCCGCACCGCCAGGTCAGCCGCGCGCCGCGGCCAGGTGACGGGTAGGCGGCCCGCCGCGTCCACGTCGCCGAACAGGACGCGGGCGATTGCGTCGCCGCCCTGCTGACCCGGATACCAGGCCTCCACGAGCGCGCGCACCCGACCGGCCCAGGGCACCAGCACCGGCCCGGCGGTCTCCAGCACGACGATGGTGTTCGGGTTCGCGGCCGCGACGGCGCGCACGAGCGCATCGGAGTTGGGTGTCGCCGGTGCTCCGCAGTTGCCGAACGGCGTCAGCCGCCCACCCGCGCAGGTCGGGCTGCCGTCGGTCAGTCCGAGGCCGGTCTTGTCTGAGAACTCCGCGGAGTCGTCGCCGAGAACCACCACCGCCGCGTCCGCGCCGCGCGCCGCGGTGGCCGCCGCGGCCGGGTCGTCGCCCGCGGTGCGTATCTCAACGCCTCCGCCTGCCCGTCGTCGCAGGCCCTCGAGCGGCGAGACGCTGGTGACGGGGTCCACGTGCGAGGAGCCGCCGCCGGCCTCATAGGCGTCCGCGGTGCCGCCGATGACCGCGAGGCTCCCGAGCTTGGCGTCGTCGAGCGGCAGCACGCGGTGGCGGTTCTTGAGCAGCACGATCCCTCGCTCCGCGACTCTGCGCGCCGTCCCGCGGCGCTTGGGCGTGGTTGCGGCCGGCCCGCGGTTGCGAAACGCGGAACGGTCGGGCACGCCAAACGCGAACAGCGTGCGCAGCGTTCGCGAGACCGCGTCGTCGATGTCGGCCAGGTTCAGCTCGCCGGCCTCCAGCGCCGCCCTCACGCGCGCGGGCGCGAGGAACTGCGGCCGCGGCAGCTCGACGTCCAGCCCCGCGCGCAGTGACGACCCGGTGCCGTGCACCCCGGCGTCAAAGTCCGAGATCACGGCGCCGCGAAACCTCCACTCGCGCTTGAGCACGTCGCGCAGCAGCGGCTCGTTCTGGTCCATGTACGAGCCGTTCACGCGGTTGTAGGCCGACATGAAGGTCCCGACTCCCGCACGTACCGCGGCCTCGAAGGCCGGCAGGTAGATCTCGCGCAGAGCGCGCTGGCCCACCTGCGCGTCGACCGCGTTGGGGCCGAAGCGATCGGTCTCCTGGTTGTAGGCCGTGAAGTGCTTGGCGTCCGCGATCAATCCCTGCGCCTGGGCCCCGCGGATCCAGCTCGCGCCCAGCCGTGAGCCGAGCAGCGGGTCCTCGCCGCTGAGCGTCTCGAACGCGCGGCCGGCGCGGGGCGAGCGCACGATGTCCATCGCCGGACCGAGGATCACGTCGATGCCCCGGTCGCGCGCCTCCCGGGCGACGGTCGACGCGTAGGCACGCGCGACGTCGGAGTCGAACGACGCCGCGAGCGCTACCGGCGCCGGCATCGCGAGCGCCCGGCCTTTGCCCGGCAGCGCGAAGCCCTGGCCGTCTTCGGGGCGCGAGATGCCGGCGGGACCGTCGGCGATCAGCACGGGCGGGAAGCCGAGACGCGGCACGCCTACCAGGCGCGTGTTGTACGCCTGCGTGGGACTGCCCGTCAGCAGCGCGAGCTTCTCGTCCAGAGTCATCTTGGCCACCAGCAGCTCGGCGCGCCGGTCGGGCGACAGCGCGGTGTCGCACCACGGGCGCTCGCCGCAGCGCGAGGCGCCGGCGGCCGGTCCCGCCGCTACCCCGAGGATCGCAAGCGCGACGAAAGCGAGCGCGGCCACGGCCGAGAGTCGAGCCAGGGGCCGGATCGCCGCGTCGACCTTCCGCACCTCGTCAGTCATCGCCACGCGATTCTCCCTCCCGGTGCGTTCTTGCGCGGTACGGCCGGCATAGATCCGACCGCTGGTCACGACGTGAGCATGACTCGGTTGCACGACGAATGGCCCCATTGGGGCCTCTGCGTGACACTCGCTCGCGTGTAGCAGAGTGGCGCCGACCACCCGGTCGTCGAGTTGATCGCCGCGCGTTCCGCCGGCCGGAGCCGCCCGGGCAACCGCGACGACTCGGCTCGGCTCGCGCTTGTCATCGAAGGAGGAGGGATGCGCGGCGCGATCACCGGTGGGATGGTC
>JBBQNQ010000114.1:0-7372 GCA_038330095.1 Solirubrobacterales bacterium | reverse complement strand
TTCGAGCTGCTCGACGTCGACGTGCTGGTCGGAGACCTCTACCAGGTGATGGTCACGCTCAGGCGGCGCTGAGCCGATGTCGTCGGCCGCCCCAGGCTCCGGGGCGCAGGTGGCCCCCCGCCTCAATCGGACCTCCACGCTGCGGGCGCTGAGCTCGCCGGCAGCCGCGGCCTGGTTGGTGATCGGCCTCACCGTGCTGGCCTTCGGGCTGCGCTGGGCGTGCCTGCGCCAGAGCCTCTTCGGCGACGAGCTCTTCCTCTACGAGGCGGTGCACGGGCGCTCGCTCGGACAGGTGTTCCACACGCTTCGGGAGAGCGAGAAGACGCCCCCGCTGGGCTTCGTGCTCGCATGGCTGACCGGACGCGGTGGCAGCGCTGACGTGCTGGTCCGGCTTCCGTCCTTCGTCGCCGGGGTCGCGACCGTTCCGCTGGTCTACCTCCTGGGCTCGCGAACGATGGGACGGGCAGCCGGGCTCCTGGCGGCCGCGTGGTTCGCCCTCAGCCCGTTCGAGATCTTCTACGGGACCGAGGCCCGCGGCTACGCCATCGTGGCGGCGCTGGTCGTCACCTCGACGCTTGCCCTGCTCGCCGCCCTCGAACAGAGCCGGGCCAGGTGGTGGGTGCTGTACGCGCTTGCGGCGACCGCGGCGGTGTACACGCACTACATCGCCGCGCTCACCCTGATCCCGCAGGCGGCCTGGGCGCTGTGGACGCATCGCGAGCGCGCACGTGAGCTGCTCATCGCCAACGGTGCAGTCGTCCTCGCCTTCCTGCCCTGGGTGCCGTCCTTCCTACTCCAGGCCCGCCACAGCTCCGACGAGGCCAAGAGGCTGAGCCTGCTTTCGCCGCTGACCCTCTCCAACGTCGAAGAGGCGGTCGGCAAGGCGCTTGCCGGTCACCCGTTCGTGGCGTTGAGGGAGATCCCGGGGCGCTCCGCGCTGGCGGTGCTTGCGATCCTCCTCGTGAGCGTCGCGGTCGCCCTCGGCTTCCAGTGGGCGCGCCAGGAACGCCGAGCCATGCCGAGGGCAGGCTCGCCCGCCACGCTGCTGGCGCTGCTGGCGCTCTTCCCCCTCGCGGCCATCGTCCTCTACAGCCTGCAACCCGACACGAGCTTCCTGCTCGCCCGCAACCTGTCGGTGGCGGTGCCCTATGCGCTCGTGCTCTTCGGGTGGCTGCTCACCCGGCCCCGTCCCGAGATCGCCGTGGCACTGTCCGTGGTCGCGCTGGCCGCGGTCGGCGTCGGCGCGGTGAGGACGCTGAGCCCCGACCACCAGCGCCCCGACGCGCGCGGCGCCGCCCGCTACATCGACGCGAACGCGTCCCCGAACGTGCCTGTCGTGGTCGAGCTGCCGTTCCCGTTCAGAGGCGCCCCGGCGCGCGCGACCCAGGTCTACCTTCGTCGCCCGCACAGGATCTTCAAGCCCGCCGCGTGGCCCTTCGCCTGGGCGATCGCGGCGCGGACCGGCGCCCCGGTGTTCGTGACCCTGCAGAACATCCCAGCGCTGCTGCGGCTCTACAGGCCGCCGCCCCAGTACACCTCGCGCTACCGGCTCGTCGCCCGGCACCTAACGCGGGGCATCACCCCGCTCGTCGTGGTCGAGTACGCCCCGCGCCGCTGAAAGTCTGTCTCAGGCTCTAAGGGCGCGGTGGGGAGAGCCGGCGGCGCGCGGCCGCGCGTAACGCCTTGGCCTTGCGTAGCGGCTCGGTGATCTTCCAGCTGACGCTCTCGGTCGCCTCGCGCAGGCGGCGCTCGTGCTCCGCCGCGCGCGCCTGGCTCTGGAGGTTCATCGACAGCGCGCCCGCGCGGGCCGCCGCGGCCTCGGCCTCCGCGCGCCGCGCACGCTGCTTCCAGTCGCCTCCGGCTACGCCGACGTGCGGCATGCGACCCTCCCACTTGTCAGCCACCTTCACGTGGGCGTCCGTCCAGTTCTCCAGGTCGCTCGCGAGCTCCAGCGAGTGGTGATGCACGACCTTGAAGTCCGCGGTAACCACCTTGCGGCCCGCGTCGCGGACCTGCAGGCAGAAGTCGAAGTCATAGCCGTGCAGGAGCTGGCCGAGGTCCTCGTCGAAGCGGATGTTGCGCACCGTCCACGGCGAGAGCCCGAGCACGAACCCGTCGACGGTGTCGACCTCCCCGATGCGCGCGTAGGGGGGCAGCTGGTCGCCGTTGAACGAGAGCGACGGGAACTCGCCGCCGCCCAGCTCCTGGTAGCGATGGACGAACGAGGCCCACGTCACCGAGCCCTCCCACCACGCGATGCTGCGCACCCCGATGGCGCCCACGCACCCCACGACCCCGACCTCGGAGTCCTGCAGCGCCTGCCTGAGCTTGGCGCAGAAGGCCGGATCGACGATCTCGGCGTCCTGGTGGAGGAGGACCAGAGCCTCGAGGTCGTCGAGGGCCGCCGCCTTCTCCATCATCAGGTTGTAGCTGCGGAAGATCGAGCCGGCGGCGGGCTGGGAGAGCACCTGGGTGCCGGGCTCGGCCGCGACATCGATGCCCCGCTTCGCGCAGCGCTCGTACTGCTCGGGCGAGGTGATGGAGGACCCGAAGGCGATCATCGCGGGGCGAGTGTAGGCAATGCCGCGACCCGGGCCGGCCGGCCAGGGCGGCCGCTTCGATACCTTGCGCCGCCATGCCGCGCTCGACCGTCGAGAAGAGTCCCGTGCAGGAGGGGGCGGCGAAGGCTCCCGAGCTTCGCGCCGGGGCCCCCGCTCGCCCGGTCCAGGGCGTTTCCAACACCGCGGCGGTGCTCATCGTCGGCGTGCTGACCGTGATCGGCGTGGCGCTGCGCGCCGCGCTCGTGGGGCAGAGCCTGTTCGCCGACGAGATGTCGACCTACTGGATCATCTCCTCGAACGGACTGGGCGGGGTGATCTCCACCGTGCACACCGACGCCGAGATCACGCCGCCGCTCTACTTCGTGGCCTCCTGGCTCACGACGCGCATCGATCTCACCCCGGAGCTGCTGCGTGCCCCGTCGATGATCGCCGGCGCGGCCGCGATCCCGCTCGCCTACCTGCTCGGCGCGCGGACCGTGGGCCGCCGGGTCGGCCTTCTCGCCGCGGGTCTGACCGCGCTCTCGCCGTTCATGATGTTCTACTCCAGCGAGGCGCGGGGCTATGAGATCGCGATCGTCCTGGTGATGGCCTCGACGCTCTCCCTCCTCCAGGGGATCGACGACCGGCGCGTCCGCTGGTGGGTCGCCTACGCGGTCTGCACGTGCGCCGCCGTCTACACCCACTACACCGCGGTCTTCGCGCTCGGCGTCCAACTCGTATGGGTGCTGGTCGTCCATCCCCGTGCGCGCAAGCCTGCGCTGCTCGCCACCGCCGGCGCCGTCGTGGGTTACCTGCCCTGGTTTTCGGGGGCCCGCAACGACTTCAACTCCCCGACGACCGACATCGTCAACTCCCTCAACAAGGTGACCTTGGACCAGGCCAAGACCCACCTCGCCCACTGGGCGATCGGGCATCCCTACCTCGTCCCGCACGCCACGCTGCGCGCACTGCCGGGCACTGCGGGGCTGATCCTCCTCGGGCTCGCGATCGCGACCGCGGTCGGCGGCCTCGGCTACCGCTGGTCGCGCACAGCCGACCGGCCATCGCTGCGCCTCGACGACCGGCTGGTGCTGATCGCCGCACTCGCCGTGTCCGTGCCCGCCGGTGAGGCGCTGTTCAGCGTGTTCGGCACCAACACCTTCGGGGCGCGCTACTTCGCGGTCTCCTGGCCCTACCTCGGATTGCTGCTCGCCGCGCTGCTGCTCGCCGCGGGACCGCGCCTGGGCCTCGTGGCGGCGGCGCTCGGACTGGCCAGTTTCGCCTTCGGGGCGGCGAAGCTGCCCGAGGCGCGCTTCGCACGTCCCGACTACCGGGGCGCCGTCGACTTCATCCAGCGCAGCGGGAACCCGGGTGACGTGGTGATCGACGCCGCCGGCACCAGCCCCGCGCCCCCGACCGAGATTGACGCCGCGATCGCGGGCAAGCCCTACCGTGTTTTCCACGTAGGGCGCTTTCGGGTCCAGTACAACCCGTTCAAGCTGATCGGCGGGCCTCCGCCTCCCGCGGACGTGACGCGTCGGGCGGTAGCGGCGGCACGCGGTGGCAGCGTCTTCCTGGTAGCCGGCGAGCCTCTCGCCCGGCTGGGCAAGCCGCCCCTCGGCGGCCCGCTTCCCCAGCAGGTGATCGCCGCCCTCCCCCGCGGCTACCGCCGCGTGGCGACGCGGAACTTCCCGGGGATCCTCAACCTCAGCGTGGCGGTCTACTCGCCGGCCGCTTCCCCGCGAGGATGACGTTGTGAGCGCATAGGCGGCGCAGCCCCGGGGCGCGCTCGGCCGCGCGCTCGGCGGCGGCCGCCACCCGGAGCAACGCCGGCGGGACGAAGTCGGGGACCAGTCCAAGCTGGCTCGTCAGCAGGATGTCCGCCCCCGCGGCGCGCAGGCCGGCCAGCATCTCGGGCTCGGGGATCAGCCTCTCGTCGCCGCTGTCCTGGGGCACGCGGGCCATCAGCGACCGCCAGTAGGGATTGCGGGGATTGTGATCCCAGACGAGGACCCTTCCCGACGGCTTGGACACCCTGACCATCTCCGACAGGGTCCGGCGCACGTCCCCGGGATCGGCGATGTGGTGCATGACCGCGACGGTGAGCACCAGGTCAAAGCTGTCGTCCTCGAAGGGCAGGTCGGTCCCCGACGCCTTCGCCGCCACCACGCCCGGAGTCCGCTCACGCAGGATGTCGAGCATGCCTTCGGAGGGATCGACTCCGGTCATGTCGTAGCCGGCACGGGCGAGCCGGCCCGCGAGCACCCCCGTGCCGCAGCCGACGTCCAGCCCGCTGCCGGGCGGGCAATGGTCGAGCACGAAGCGCGTCCGCTTGCGCAGGTAGTGCTCGACGACGTGGGCGGGCAGCGAGTCGTCGTATGCCGTGGCGATCTCGTCAAAGTGCGAAGTGCTCACGCCGCCTCCTCGGTGGCTGCCGGCGGGTGGGCGAGCGCCGGCGGCCGCGGTGTCCGCCGGGGCCCCCTCAGCCTGAAGCGCAGGACCAGCAGGATCATGCGCGTCCCGACCTGCACGGCCGCGGTCGGCCGGCCGGTGACCGACGAGACGCCGACTCGCGGCAGGTAGTTGACCGGCACCTCGACGAGGCGCGACCCCGAGACGATGGACAGCAGCATGATCTCGGCGCCGGCGTGGTTGCCGCCGACCTTCATGTTGGCCGCGACGTGCTGGGCGAGCTCCCTGCTCAGCAGCCGGTAGGTGCAGCCCACGTCGCTGAGGTGGCTGGTGTTGAACATCACCTCCATCAGCTTGGCGACCGCCCAATTGCCCCAGCGCAAGAACGGCGCCATGTTCGCGCCCATCCAGATCAGCTCGCGGGTCGTTCGGGTACCGAGCACCGCATCGCACTCGTTGCTGTAGACCAGCAGCTTCGTGATGTCCTTGGGAAGGAAGGTCCCGTCGGGCTCGGCGACGACGACGAGGTCCCCGGTCGCCTCCGCGAGGCCGCGTCGCGTGGCGTGGCCGTAGCCCTGGCGGGCCTCGTGCACCAGCCGTGCAGGGGTGGCCATGACTTCCTCCCGGGTCCCCTCCTGGGCGTTGTTGTCGACGACGAGCACTTCGTCGACGACCCCGGTCGCGAAGAAGCCCTCGATCACCCCGCGGATCGAGTCGCGCTCCGCATAGGTCATCAGGATCACCGATACCCGCTTGCCATCCCAAGTCACTGAGCCCGTCCATCGCTAGACATCGGCGCGCAAGGCTAGCGACCCGCGATCCTGGCTAGAGTCCCGCTGTGACCGGCATCTCGGCTGAGCCGATCCAGCGGTCGGCGGCGCCGCGCGAATGCGCCTGGTGTGACCAGCCGATCAGCAGGTCTGACATCCGCCTCCCGGGCCGCGTGCGCTGCTCGCGCTGCGGCGTCGCGAACACCGACCCGTGGCCGACCGAGGCCGAGCTCGACGCGGCCTACCGCACCTGGTATCGACCCGCCTCCGGTCGCTTCTCCGGCATCGGCGACGCGGTGCTGCGCCGCACCCGGGCGCGCCTGGCTCGGCGCCTTGACCGCATCGCGCCGCCCGGGCCCGTCCTGGACGTGGGGGCCGGCGAAGGCGTGCTGGTCACCGCCCTCGCGGCGCGTGGCCGCGAGGCGCTCGGCGTCGAGCGCGAGACCAACCGGCCCGACATGCGGGCGAGCGGAAGCGCCGACGGCGGTCAGTGGGCGGCGATCGTGTTCTGGCACTCGCTCGAGCACCTTCCCGATCCCGGGCGGCAGATCGACCGGGCGGCAGGCATGCTCGCGCCCGGTGGAGTGGTGGTGGTGGCCGTGCCGAACTCCGCCAGCCTGCAGGCACGGCTGTTCGGAGACCGCTGGCTGCACCTCGACCTGCCGTTGCACCTGGTCCACCTGCCAGCCGGCGCGGTGGTCGAGCGGCTGGGCTCGCTCGGGCTCGAGGTCGAGCGGGTGAGCCACTGGAGGGGCGGCCAGGTGGTGTTCGGGTGGCTGCACGGCATGGTCGCCGCGCTCCCTGGCCTCCCCGATCTCTACGACGCGATCCGACGGCCCGAGGCCCGCCGGCGCCCGATCTCGGCCCCCGTCCGGATGATCGTGCTCGCCACCGCGACGTTGCTGGCGCCCCTCGCCGTGCTGGGAGCGGCAGCCGAGGTGGCTACGGGCCGCGGCGGGACGACCTATGTGGAGGCGCGCCGTGTCTGAGGCTGCGGTTGCTCCCTCCGAGGCGGCTGCGGGGGTGCGTCCGGCGGGGAAGGTGATTGTGGTGTTGCCGGCGATGAATGCGGCGGTGACGTTGGGGCAGACGGTGGGCAGCATTCCGCGTGATTGGGTGGACGAGGTGATCCTGGTCGATGACCACTCGACCGATGAGACCGTCGCGGTCGCGCGTCAGCTACCACTGCACCTGGTCTGGCACCCCCACAACGCCGGCTACGGCGCCAACCAGAAGACCTGCTACCTCGAAGCGCTGCAACGCGGCGCCGACGCCGTGGTCATGCTGCACCCCGACGGCCAATACGAGCCCGGGCTGATCCCCAGCATGGTCACCCCGATCCTCACCGGCCAAGCCGACCTCGTCCTCGGCTCACGCTTCGCCCAACCCGGAATGGCACTGGCCAACGGCATGCCCCGCTGGAAATACCTCGCCAACCGCTTCCTCACCACCACCGAAAACCTGGTCATGGGCACCCAACTCACCGAAGCGCACACCGGCTACCGCGCCTACTCCCGCCGCCTACTGCTCACCATCCCCTTCCTCCGCAACTCCCAAGACTTCACCTTCGACAGCGAACTCATCATGCAAGCCGTCCACTTCAACCTCGCAATCCAAGAAGTCCCCGCCACCTGCCGCTACTTCGAAGAC
>JBBQNQ010000113.1:0-7412 GCA_038330095.1 Solirubrobacterales bacterium | reverse complement strand
GCCGAAGTGGTCTACGTAGTCGTCGAAGTACTTCGCGATCTGGAAGTGGTTGGGGTAGTCCGGGTAGTCGCGGGGCATGGGGAAGGTCCGGTAGGCCATGAGATCGCGTGAGGTGTTGATGTGCAGCGAGCGGTAGGCGGCCGACAGCTGATTGTCGTTGCGGTAGCGCCAGTTGCCACCGACCGTCGAGCCCTTCTCGAAGCAGTCGAACGGGATGCCCCGCGCGTGCAGGACCTGGCAGGACGAGATTCCCGAAGAGCCGGCGCCGATGACGCATACCGGTCCCGCCTCAGGATGCTTCGCGGACATCACTGCCTCCCCTCGATCGACCCAACGGAAAGCTAACCGGTGTCCAGCGCCGACGGTGACTGTGCGCTTTCGCACGAACCGCCGGTCACAGCTCTGAGTGAATCGCCATGTGCCCGTACTAGCTGTTGCGCTGGGCTTAGCGGCGAGCGTCGCGTGGGGATCCTCTGACTTCCTCGCCGGGCGCAAGGCGCGCGACCTGACCGTGCTCTCGGTGCTGCTCGTCTCGCAGGGCGCCGGCCTTGCCGCCGTCCTTGCGGCGCTGGCGCTGACCGGCACCGGTGCACCGAGCGCCGAGACCGTGACGTTCGCGGCCCTTGCCGGGGTCGCGGAGCTCATCGGGTTCGCCGCGCTCTACCGCGGTCTGGCGATCGGGTCCATGTGCATCGTCGCGCCGGTCTCGGCTTCGGCCGCCGTCGTCCCGCTCCTCGTCGGCTTCGCGGGAGGCGACGTCGTGTCGGCTCCCCAGGCCATCGCCGTCGTGCTCGTGCTCGGGGGAGTCGTCCTCGCGGCATGCGAGTCGAAGACCGGCGGCAGGCGCCGCGTCAGCCTCGCTCAGGGCGCCGGCCTCGGCCTCCTTGCCGCCGCAGGCTTCGGAACGTTCTTCGCCGGGATGGGCGCCGCCGCAGGCGACGGCGCGCTGATCGCGGTCGCGCTCAGCCGCGTCACCGCCGTGGTGCTCTTGGCGGGAATCGTTGCGGTGAGGGCCCCGAGCGGGCGCCCGGCGCGGGGGGACCTCGGGCCGCTGGTCGTCGTCGGCGTGCTGGACGCGCTTGCCAACGTGCTGTTCGCGGTGGCGCTCACGAAGGGGCTCGTAGGGGTGGTATCGGTCCTCGGGTCCCTCTACCCGGTGACGACGGTCCTCCTCGCGCGCGTCGTCCTCGGCGAGCGCATCACCGTCGTTCAGAGGATGGGGGCGATCGCAGCGTTCGCCGGCGTCGGGGCCATCGCCGCGTTCAGCGTCTAGGGATAAGGTCGGGCGAGATGCGGCAACTGACGTTCGTCGAGGCGGGTCGCGTGGAGTGGCAGGAAGTCGCGGACCCCGAGCGCGCCGACCCTGCCGGAGCGCTCGTGCGTCCGCTCGCCGTCGCTCGCTGCGACCTCGATCTCCCGATGGCCGCCCTCGGGATCTTTCCCGGCCCCTTCGCGGTCGGCCACGAGACGGTGGGCGAGGTCGTGTGGGTGGGCGAGAAGGTACGCGACCGGCGGGTCGGCGAGCGCGTGCTCGTGCCCTTCCAGGTCTCGTGTGGCTCGTGCCCCGCATGTCGGGATGGCCGCTTTCCGGCCTGTGTCACCTACCGGGTACGAGCCGGCGCGGCCTTCGGGTTCGGGGAAGCCGGCGGGGGCCACGGCGGTGCGGTGGCCGATCTCCTGGCGGTTCCTCACGCCGATCACATGCTGGTGCAGGCGCCGGCCGCCCTGTCGCCCGTGGTCGCCTGCACCCTGCCCGACAACGCCATCGACGGGTACCGGGCCGTCGGGCCGCAGCTCGAGCAGCGTCCTGGGGCCGACGTGCTCGTAGTGGGAGGTGCTGCGGCGTCGATCGGGCTCTACGCCATCGCCGCTGCGAGGGCGCTTGGCGCGAGCTCGGTGCGCTACGCCGATCGCGATCCCCAGCTCTGTGGCGCCGCGGCGGATCTGGGCGCCCAGGTCGAGCACCACGAGGGGGACTGGCCGCGCCGCTTCGAACGCGCCGCGATAACCGTCGACAACACCGGCGACCCGGCCGGCCTGGCCACGACGCTGCGCTCGACCGACGATCTCGGCACGTGCACGAGCGTGGCGATCCACTTCGCTCCCGAGACGCCGGTTCCCCTGCTCGAGATGTACACCCGCGGCGTCACCTTCCACGTCTCGCGCGCCAACTCGCGGGCCCTGCTCCCCGAGGTGCTGGCGCTCGTCGCCGACGGTCGGCTCGAGCCCCTTGCCGTCCCCACCACCGTCGTGCCCTGGGATCGAGGCGACGAGGCATGGCTGGAGCCGGCGACCAAGCTCGTGCTCGACCGCTCCGCCGCGGGCTAGAACACGAGCGCCTCCTCGGCCGACCACACTCGGGCGTCGAACCGCTCGAATCTCCTCGCAGTTATAGGGAGGCTAGCCGGCGGCCCGGTAGAGGCGCCAGACTTCCGCGGCGCTCAGGGCGCGCGCATACACCCGCACCTGGTCGATGCGCCCGTCGAAGGACTCCGTGCTTCCGTCGCTCCCGAGCTTCCCGGTCCCCAGCGCGAACCGCGCGAGCGCGGCGACGCGCTGGCGAGCGATCCGGAGGTCGAGCGGTACACCGTCGACATAGAGGCCCGCCGTGCGCGTCGCGCGATCGACTACGCCGGTGACGTGATACCAGCGTCCGGCCCGCGGATCGATCCGCGAGTCTCCGTAGCCGGGGTTCGCGCGCACGGCGCACGCGGCCACCACGCAGGTCGCCGCGCTCGCCACGGCGAAGTTCCACTTGGGCTGGGGGAACGGGCCCGGGGCAGCCTCGATGGGGTAGGCCGGGTCGAGGTCGGGGCGGTCGTCAGCGACGCGCAGGCCGAGCGAGAAGCCGTTCCCCTGGCTCAAGGCCGAGGCCGACCTCGCGGGCGCGGCGTATTGCAGCCATGCGGAGACGGTGTAGCTGCCGGCGGTGTCGACCACGGCACCGCGCGCGACCGCGCGCTGGCCGCCGCCGCGCACGCGCAGCCCAGCGCCGCGGTAGCCCCTGGCCCGCGTAGCCCCGCCCGCCAACCTCAGGTCGTGGTCGTTGCCGCTGCGGTCGTGGACCGTGGAGCCGTCGCCTTCGGCGAAGGTCCACAGCGCCCGCGTACCGGCTGGGATCGCCGCCGGCTGGGGGCGCAGGCTCGCCGGCCGTCGCGACGCGGCGATCAGCTCGCGGTTGAGCTTGGGCAGGACCTTCGCGGCGCACTTCAGGTGGCGCCGGTCGGAGGAGAGCAGCCCGAGGCCGACCTCGTGCTCGATGTTCGTGAGCTGGGTGTAGATCGCACCAGAGAGGCCCGGGCTGCGCATCTGTTGGCGCAGGGCCGCCCACCCCTGCCGCATGACGCCGCGGTTGGCGCGTTCCCCGGCGGTTCCGAAGCCGGGGACCGGCGGCCCAACCTCACCAGCAGGGGTGCGATCGTCACAGCCGGCGAACTCGCCGATCACCGAGGCGCGGGAGTCGGGCTCCGGGGCGAGCGGGCCCGCGTAGATGTGCCCGTCGCGGACGTCGCCGCCGTTCGACTCGTCGGCCAGGCAGCAGTTGGCGCTGCCGCTGTCGCCGTTGACCAGCCGCGACGGGTCCCAGCGCTTCACCTCGCGCGTGATCCGCGTGACGTCGTACTCGCCCCAGCCCTCGTTGAACGGTGTCCACGCCACGATCGCCGGACTCGAGCGGTGCTGAACGACCATCGCCCGCAGCTCACGCTCGAACCGCGCCTTGTCGCTCGCCTGGACGCGCCGGTAGATGCTCATGTTCGGCATGTCCTGCCAGACGAGCAGACCGAGGCGGTCGGCCCAGTAGTACCAGCGCTGTGGCTCGACCTTCACGTGCTTGCGGGTCATGTTGAACCCCAGGCGCTTGGTCTCGGCGATGTCGAAGCGCAGCCCAGCGTCCGTGGGGGCGGTGTAGATGCCGTCGGGCCAGAAGCCCTGGTCGAGCGGTCCGATCTGGAACACGAACTTTCCGTTGAGCACGATCCGGGTCACACCGTCGATGCGCTTGAGCCCGATCGAGCGCATGCCGAAGTACGACCTGACCCGGTCGAGCACCCTGCCGCCGCGCCGCAGCTCCACCTCGAGGTCGTACAGAAACGGACGCTCGGGTGACCAGAGCTTCGGTGAGGGTACGGGCAGGGCAATGCGCCGACCGGCCGGGCCGCTCGCGGATCCGATCACCTTCCCGGCGGCGCGCGCTCGGAGCACGACCGTCGTGCCCTCGCCGTCGGCGACGCGCGGCGTCACCAGCAGGCGCTCGCCGCGCAGGTCCGGGGTCTGGTCGAGCCGCGTGAGGTGAGCGGAGCCGACGGGCTCTAGCCACACCGTCTGCCAGATGCCGCTGGAGGCGGTGTGGACCACCGACACCTCTACGACGTTCTGCTTGCCCACCGGCTGGCCGCCGCCGTAGGCGAGCGGGTCGACCACGCCGACCACCAGCTCGTTGGGGCCGCTCGCGCGCAGGGCGTCGGTCACGTCCAGCGAGAACGCGTCGTAGGAGCCGCGGTGCGACCCGACCAGCTTCCCGTTGACGTAGACCGTGGCCTGGTTGGTCACCGCGCCGAAGTGCAGGATCACCCGCCGCGACCGCCACCCTGCCGGCACCTCGAAGGTGCGGCGATACCACGTTCGCTTCTCCTGTCGCGCGATCCCGGAGAGCGCGGACTGCATGGGATAGGGAACGAGGATCGTCTCCGCGAGCGTCCTGCCGAACGGAGGCGCCTCGCCCTCCTTCGCGACGGCGAATTCCCACTGGCCGTTGAGGCTCTTCCACTCGCTGCGGCGCATCTGCGGGCGCGGGTACTCGGGAAGCGGCGCCGTGCGCGAGACCTTCGCGGTCCACGGCGTCGTGACCGCCGGCACCTTGGGCCGGTACGCGCCGTGGGCGAGCGTCGGGTAGCTGCCGAGCAACAGCGCCACCGTGAGCACGGCCAGGGTGCGACGCGACATCCACTCTCCTCTCGCTCGTGCAGCGCCCGCGCTAGGGTCCCCGAAGACCGTAGGCGAAGGAGGGGTTACGTGCGCCAGCTGACCAGCCTCGACGAGCAGTTCCTCGCGCTGGAGGGCCCGCGCCATTACGGGCACGTCGGCGGCGTCGCCGTGCTCGATCCCTCAACCGCTCCGGGGGGCAAGCTCGACCTCGCCGACCTCCAGTACCTGATCACCGAGCGGTTGCCGCTCGTACCGCCGTTCCGGTGGCGGCTCAAGGAGGTCCCGCTCGGCCTGGACTACGACTACTGGATCGACGATCCCGACTTCGACCTGGACTTCCACGTCCGCGAGCTCGCGCTCCCGTCCCCCGGGACCGACGAGCAGCTGGGCGAGCAGGTGGCACGGATCTTCTCGCGCCCCCTCGACCGCGCGCGGCCGCTGTGGGAGTGCTACCTGATCCACGGCCTGGCGGACGGCAAGGTCGCGCTGATGACCAAGATCCACCACGCGGTGGTCGACGGGCTGTCAGGCGCGGAGATCATGGGAGCGCTGCTCGACCTGAGCCCGGAGGGCCGCGAGCCCCCGATGCCGACCGAGCCCGGCGACACCGAGCCGGGGGAGTGGGAGATGCTGGCGCGCGGGCTGATCGGCCTGCCCCGCTACCCGCTCCGGCTGGCGCGTGCGGTGCCGCGCGCACTGCCCAACGTCGAGGAGGTCCCCGCGCTGATGGGCATCCCCGGGATGAGGGCGGCGGGCAAGGTGGCCGAGCGGGTGCAGCGCGTGATCACCCGTGGGGGAAGGGTCGTCGGCCATCAGGATCTGGTGGCGCCGCGCACATCGTTCAACGGGCGGGTCTCGCCCCATCGCCGCTTTACCTTCGGACAGCTCTCGCTCGATGAGGTCAAGGCCGTGAAGAACGAGCACGGTTGCACGGTCAACGACGTCGTGGTGTCCATCTGCGCGGGGGCCGTGAGGCGCTGGCTCATCGAGCACGACGAGCTACCCGCTGAGCCGCTGGTGACGCAGATTCCGGTGTCCGTGCGAAGCGAGGAGCAGATGGGCACCTACGGCAACCGGATCCTGATCATGGCCGCGCCGCTGTTCACCAACATCGCCGACCCGGTGGAGCGGCTGCAGCGCACGCACGAGGCGCTGGCGGAGATGAAGCAGCGCCACAAGGCGCTTCCCGCCGAGCTCCTCCAGGACGCCAACGAGTTCATCCCGCCCGCCGTGTTCTCGCGCGCGGCGCGCCTGACCTTCTCGATCACCAGCAGTGAGCGCGGGCGTCCGTCATGGAACCTCGTGATCTCCAACGTCCCGGGGCCGCAGTTCCCGCTCTACCTGGCGGGCGCCCGGCTGGAGGCCAACTACCCCGTGTCGGTCGTGACCGACGGGATGGGGCTCAACATCACGGCGATGAGCTACTGCGGCCACATGGACTTCGGAATCGTGGCCGACCGCGAGCAGATGCCCGACCTCTGGTCGCTGCTGGACTGGCTGCGCGAGGCGCTGGACGAGCTCAAGCCCCGGACCCGACGCCGCGCGCGCGGTAAGAGTGCCGTTGACGCGATGGGCAACGGGCGACGCTCGAGCGGCGCGGGGAAGAAGGCCACGGCCTCCGCTCGGAAGAAGCCGGCGGCATCCGCTCGGCAGAGCAGCGCGGCGACCTCCAAGGACTCCGCATGAGCGCCGTCGCGAGCACCGGCGAGCAGTTCTGCGACGTCGGCCGCGGCGTCAGCCTCTGCTACGAGGCCTTCGGCGACCCCGCCGACTCCCCGCTGCTGCTGGTGATGGGGCTGGGCACGCAGATGGTGGGCTGGCCCGATGACTTCTGCCGCCAGCTTGCTGCGCGCGGCTTCCATGTCGTTCGCTTCGACAACCGCGACATCGGCCGCTCGACGCGCTTCTCCGGGCGCCCGCCCACCGTCGCGCAGCTCCTGCGCCGCCGCTTCCCGGCGGGCCAGTACACGTTGAACGACATGGCCGACGACACTGCCGGCCTGATCAGGGGGCTCGACCTCGCCCCGGCCCACGTGGTCGGCGCCTCCATGGGCGGGATGATCGCCCAGACCCTTGCCGCGCGCGAGCCGGCGCTGGTCCGCTCGCTCGTCTCGATCATGTCGACGACCGGCAACCGCCGCAAGGGCCAGCCGGCGCTCGGCCTGTACCGGGTCCTCCTCAAGCGCGCACCCTCCGACCGCGAGGGCTTCATCAACCACATGGAGCGCGTGTTCGCCGCGATCGGCTCGACCGGGTTGCCCCAGGACACCGAGGAGATCAGGGAGATCGCGACACGCAGCTACGACCGCGGCCACGATCCCGCCGGCCCGGGCCGTCAGCTGGCGGCGATCCTCGCCTCCGGCGACCGGACGACCGACCTGGAGAAGATCGCAGCCCCGACCCTCGTCGTCCACGGGTCAGGCGACCGCCTGGTGAGGCCGTCGGGCGGCCGCGCCACCGCTCGCGCGATTCCCGACGCGCGGTTG